>CAYZPV010000003.1:0-258852 GCA_964480585.1 uncultured Opitutus sp.
TGAGGCTGTTCACTCCGTTGATTTGCTTGAGGTCAAAGCCGCGCAACTGGCGGCGCTTCATGCGGGCGTTTGTTCAAGGGATCGTCCGCCCCCGTGGCAAGCGTGTGACATCGCCCATTCCCGATGCCCGCGCTGGTCTTTTCGGCCTGGCCGCCTACCTTGCCCAGTCATGCCTACCCGCGAGACCTGGGAGCTGCTCAGCTATGTGGTGACCGTCATCGGTCTTCCCTTCGCCATCGCCATTTTCGTTTGGGAGCAGCGCAAAGAGCGCCGCAACGAACAAGAGGAGATCTTTCAGCGCCTCTCCGACGAGTACCGCGAATTCCTCAAGCTCGTGCTCGACAATGCCGACCTCCAACTCCTCCGCCGCGACGGCGTCGCCCCTCGCGACGTCACCGAGGAGCAGAAAGAGCGGCGCCTCGCCATCTTCGGGATTCTAATCTCTCTCTTTGAGCGCGCCTACCTCCTCGTCTACGAAGAGCACATGGACAAGCAGACCCTCCGACTCTGGAAATCCTGGGAGGACTACATCCGCGAGTGGCTCCGCCGCCCCGACTTCCGCGAAGCCCTCCCCGAACTCCTCCAAGGCGAGGACGAAGACTTCACCAAACACATCCGCGCCCTCGCCAGCGGCGAAATCGCCAAAAAATAGGCCCTTCAAGTCCGCATCCCAACTTCAGCCTTCCAGTCCTTCAGCCTCTTCCCCTTTACCACTCCATCTTCGCCTTCGGCTCCTTCAGCGGCAGCTCATCCAGCTTACCCGCCGCCGCCACCACCTCGTAAGCGGTCCGGAAGTGCAGCTTGGCAAACTCACCCAGCGCCTTTGCCCCAAATTTCGCGATGATCTTCGCGCCTTGTTCCTTGACCAGCGGCCCCGCTCCTTTCTGGAGCTTGTCGCCAAACTTCTTCGAGAGCTGATTCATCTGCCGCTGAAACTCCGCGCGCGCCACGATCGATGCCGCCGCGACCACCGGGTCCTCTTCAGCCTTCGTCCGCATCTTGAGGTCAAGGCCCTCGAGGCCCTTCCGCTTCAGCTCGCGCTGCACCAGCGGCTGCTCGGTAAACTGGTCGAGGAGGCCCCAGGGCACCCGCTTTTCATTGAGCGCCTCCAGCAGCGCGATCGAGTGCTGCCAGGCCAGCAGGAGATTCAGGTTCGCGCGCGGCTTGGCCATCAGCTCGTTGTACTTCGGCATCCCGAGTTGGAAGGTCTTCACCGCCACGTTGCGTGTGTCGCGGATGATCTGGTCGAGTTTGAAGATCTGCATCTCCGAGATCTTCTTCGAGTCTTTCACTCCCGCCTTGATCCACGCCTCGATTGCCGGCTTGTCGGCGATCACCGTCGCCGCCACCACCGGTCCGAAAAAGTCGCCCTTGCCGCTCTCGTCGAGCCCTGCGTGCGACTCGTACCACTCCGGGTGCAGCACATCCTCGTAGCCGAGCTGCGCCACGCCGATCACCTCGGGCTCGAGCACGTCACGCACGAAGTCCTCGGTGCCTTTGCCCGCCACCACGACCTTGCCGCTCGTATACGCGCTCACGTTCACTTTCAGGTGCTCCGCCTTGAAGGCAAACCGCGTGTACTGCACCTCGAAGGGCGTCCAGCCGCGCGCCACGCAGATCTTGCGCAGCGTCTCCATCTTGGCGTCGTCGAGCTTGGCGGTGTAGGATGCGAGCTTCTTGGGCGCCTCGGGTTCGTCGGAAAATTTTGCCATCGCCAAGAGCGCCGCAAAAACGCGCCCAAAGCGCAAAAAAGAAACGCGCCAAACCCGCAGCCATTTTTCTTGCGCCTCCCGCGTCTCTTTGCGGCCAATCCTCCGAGCCATGCCGAAAGCCACACCCGCCGATGCGCTCGTCACGGCGAAAACGTCGTTCCAATCCGCCCTGCTCGGCTGGTACCGCGCGCACGCCCGCAAGCTCCCGTGGCGCGACTCGCCTTCGGTCTACAAGACGGTCGTGAGCGAGTTCATGCTCCAGCAGACGCAGGTGAAGACCGTCCTTCCCTACTTCGCCCGCTGGCTGGAGGCGCTGCCCGACTTCGCCGCGCTCGCCGCCGCCGACGAGGCCCGCGTCCTCAAGCTCTGGGAAGGCCTCGGCTATTACTCGCGCGCGCGCAATCTCCATAAGCTGGCCCGCGCCGTCGTCGCCGCGCCCACGCCTCCCCGCACGCCCGCCGAGTGGCGCGAGCTGCCCGGCGTCGGCCCCTACACCGCCGCCGCGATCACCAGCATCTCCTTCAGCGCCCCCGCCGCCTGCGTCGATGGCAATGTCGTCCGTATCCTCGCCCGCCTCACCGCCGACGCCACCCAGTACCGCGACTCCGCCACCGCCTCCAAGGCCTTCGCCCCGCTGGCCGACGCCCTCCTCTCGCCCACCGATCCCGGCGACCACAATCAGGCGATGATGGAGCTAGGCGCCACCGTCTGCTTCCGGCACAATCCCCTCTGCCTCACCTGCCCCGTCCGCGCCTTCTGCGCCGCCGCCAAGGAGGGCGAGCCCGAGGCCTACCCACGCCTCGCGCCCAAGGAGATCGAGCAGCGCGCCGTCACCCGCGTCTGGTGCGAGCGCGACGGCTCGCTCCTCCTCCACCGCTCCGCCGCCTCCGCCCGCCGCTTCGCCAATATGCACGAGCTACCGCTCGCCGAGCACCTCGGCCTCTCCGAGTCCGACGCCGCCCGCGGCCCCTTACTCGCGAAAAAGAAGCGAGGCATCACCCGCTATCAAATCACCGAGTCGATCCACCGCACGCCCGGCCCCAGCACCGCCGCCCAGAAAAAATTCTCCGAAGAACTCGTCTGGGTGAAGCTCACCGACCTCGATACCATTACCCTCTCCGGCCCCCACCGCCGCTGGGTCGCCGAGATCCTCGCGAAGCGCTAGCCTCAGCATAACGCTGCCCGTGAGGGCAGGGACGGACGTGTAGAGGACTCCCTACCGCACCCTCACGTTCTCCCGGTACCCCCTTGCGCTTCCATCGCCTTCCGGCGATACTGCACGCATGTCCGCGCCGTCCACCGCTTCGTCCGTCTCGTCTGCCGCCAATACCGTCGACTGGGGCCGCACCGCGTACAACGAGGCCTGGGAGCGCCAGAAGCAGCTCGTCGAAAAGCGCCTTACCGGCGAACTCAGCGACACGCTCATTTTCACCGAGCACAATCCCGTCTTCACCATCGGCCTGCGCGGCGGCGCGGAGGAGAATCTCGTTTGGGACACCGAGCAACTTGCGCGCGAGCACATCGAGGTCGTGAAGACCAATCGCGGCGGCGACATCACGTACCACGGCCCCGGCCAGATCGTCGGCTATCCCATCGTCAATATCGACCGCCGGCGCGATCTGCATCGCTACCTGCGTTTTCTCGAGCAGGTGATGATCAACTCCCTCGGCTCGCTCGGCCTCGCCGCCAGCCGCCGCGAGGGCAAGACCGGCATCTGGCTCGGCCAGCGCAAGATCGCCGCCATCGGCGTCGCCGTGCGTCGCTGGGTCACGTACCATGGCTTCGCGCTCAACGTAAATACCCGGCTCTCCCACTTCGACGGCATCGTCCCCTGCGGCATCGCCGCCACTGATGGCAGCGTCACTTCGCTCCAAGCCGAGCTGCGCCGCCCTCAGGACCTCGCCGAAGTGAAGCAAGTCCTCGCCGCCGAATTCTGGAGCCAGCTCCCCCGCTTCCTCGACGGCAAAGACTAAGACCCATCAACCCCAGCTTAATGAAGGAAACGAAGAGCCCTGAGCACCCGACCACTCACCGGCCTCGACTTCCTATCACGCCAACCCCTGCCGCAACTCCACCAGCGTTTTCGACTCCGCTGCCGTCTTCGAGCCGTCCGTGATCATGAGGTCGCCAGCCAGCGCGAGAGCGAGTTCTCGGTCTGCCGCCTTCGCAAGCCGCGCTTTGATGCTTTTGAAAAACTCCGCCCTTAGCCCCGCATCGCTCAGCGCGCGGCTGACCGCGCCCGTCGATTTCGCCTCGTACGACTCGTAGGAAATGGCGGGCGACCAGTCCAACCGCCGAGCCACCTTCTCGATAAACGCATCCTCACTCGCCGCAATATGCCGGTCGGAATACATGCAGAAATGCAGCACGTCCACGATGGCCTCGCGCGCCTCCTGGTTAAGGCCGTCCTTGGGTTTGTCGGAGCTGAGGAAAAGACGTTTGTAGGGCATGCGAAAGAGTTACACCAAAGCTCCCGAAACCGCCCGCAAAACGCAAGGCCGACTGGCGCGCTCTCACCGCATGCTCTGTCGAGCCACAAACCACTCGATCGTCGCCGTGAGCAGATGCGTCTCCCTCGCGTCGTACACATCGACCTGCACCTCGAGCAGCGCCCGCCCGCGCGCCGTCAACGTGGCGACAAACTCCGCTTTCTTCGCCGCCTCGACCGTCACCGCCGACGACACCTCTCCGCGCCCCGGGTTGCGAAACTTCGCTTCCACCCGGCGCACCACCGGCAGCAGGCCAGCCGCATCCAGCTCCGCAAATTCGCGGATCATGTACTCACCACTCGACGCCTCCGCGAGCGTGAGCAGCGCGCTCGCGTGGATCGTGCCGAGATGGTTGGCGTACTGCGGATTCTCCGGCAGCGTCAGCACTCGCCCCGCTCGCTCCGCCCGCACCAGCCCGACAAACCGATTGAAGGGTACTTCGGTGATCTCCATGCGCGCAGCCTGCGGCCCCGCCGGGCAGATTCCAAGTCTCCCTGCGCAACGTCACGCACCATTCACCGCTTGCGCCCGTCTGGCTCGCCGTTGGACTGGTTTTTCCCCGCCCCCTTTCCCCTTATGCGCCTCGCTTCGCTCCTTGCTTCGCTTTGCCTCGCCACAGCCACCGCGCTGGCCCAGACCGCCGCGCCCGCGCCAGCCGCGCCAGCCGCCGCACCCAAGACCGCCAAGAAAGAAGAGCCGCCGCAAAAACCGCCTACCCTCGCCAATGTCGCCTACGGCACGCACCAGCGGCAGGTGCTCGATTTCTGGAAGGCCGATTCCACCCAGCCTACGCCCGTCGTGTTTCACATCCACGGCGGCGGCTGGGTAAACGGCGATAAGGCCCGCGTCGCCGCCCTTGATCGCTACCTTGCCGCCGGCATCTCCGTCGTCTCGATCAACTACCGCTTTGTCACTCAGGCCATCGACGCGGGAGTGAAGCCGCCCGTCCAGTGGCCGCTGGAAGACGCCGCCCGCGCCCTCCAATTCGTCCGCAGCAAAGCGAAGGAGTGGAATCTCGATAAGGCCCGCATCGGCGCCACCGGCGGCTCCGCTGGCGCGTGCTCCAGCCTCTATCTCGCGTTTCACTCCAATTTCGCCGACCCCAAGAGCAAGGATCCCATCGCCCGCGAATCAACGCGCCTGTGGTGCGCCGCTGTCAGCGGCGCGCAGACCACCCTCGACCCGCAGCAGATGCAGGAGTGGACGCCCAACAGTAAATACGGTGGCCACGCTTTCGGCCTCATGCCGGATACGAAGGACCTCAAGACCCGAGACACGCAGTTCCCCGCCTTCCTCGCGGCCCGTGAGCAGCTCCTGCCGTGGATCAAAAAATACTCGCCCTATGAGCACGTCTCGCGCGACGACCCGCCGATCTACCTGATCTACGCCACCGCCCCCAAGCTGGGCCAGGCGGAGAAAGACCCCACGCATACCGCCAACTTCGGCGTAAAGCTCCAGGAAAAGCTCAACACCGTCGGCGTCGCCTGCGAACTCGTCTACCCCGGCGCGCCCGCGGTGCAGCATCCGCAAATCGCCGACTATCTCATCGCCAAGCTCCAGCTCCACTCCGGCAAAAAGTAACCCCCCATTTCTCATGCGTACGTTTCTCCGCACCCTTTTCGTTGCCGCCGCGCTCGCCTCGGCGGTCGTCGCCGCCGAGCGGCCCAATTTCCTGATCATCATCGCCGACGACCTCAACTGGCGCGACCTCGGCTGCACCGGCAGCCCCGACGTCAGGACGCCCAATATCGATCGGCTCGCCAGCGAGGGCATGACGCTGCGCAAGATGTACACCCCCGCATCGACCTGCTCGCCCCTCCGGCATGCGCTCTACACCGGCCTCTTTCCGATCCGCAGCGGTGCGTATCCGAACCACACGATGGTCGATAAGACCACCAAGAGCCTCTTCACCCATCTCAAGGAGCGCGGCTATCGCGTGGCCCTCCATGGCAAGTCCCACGTTACCCCGCCGGAGTCGTTTCCGTACGAGCACATCGCAAAAACCGCCGACGACATGCCCGCCCTCGTCCAGTTCATCGGTCGCGATCCCAGACAGCCGTGGTTCGCCGTCGTCGCCTCCAACGATCCGCACGGCCCGCACACGCGCGGCCCCAAGGAACTTTACGATCCCGCTAAAATCACCGTGCCATCGTATCTGCACGACAACGCCGTGACGCGCAAGCACCTCGCCGCCTACTTCGCCGAGATCACGCAGCTCGATACGCAGGTGGGCGCGGTCCTCGCCGCCGTCGATGCCGCCGGCCAGCGCGATAACACCCTCGTCCTTTTCCTGAGCGAGCAGGGCAGCGGTTTCCCCTATGGCGGCAAGTGGTCGCTCTACGACAATGGCATCCGTGCCGCCGCCTTCGCCCGTTGGCCCGGCAAGATCAAGCCCGGCAGCAGCAGCGAAGCGCTCATCCAGTACATCGACGTGCCGCCTACTTTCCTCGCCGCCGCTGGCATCGACCCCAAGGGCATCGACACCGGCTGCCCCGACGCGCAGGGTTTCCGCGGCTTCGATGGCCGCAGCTTCCTCGAAATCGTCCAGGGCAAGAGCGACAAACTCCGCGACTATGTCTTCGCGCAAAACACCACAGTCGGCGTCAATGGCTACAAGGATCCTTACCCCATGCGCGGCGTCCGCGACATGCGCTACAAGTACATCCGCAATCTAGCCCCACAAAACACCTTTACTATCGGCGGCATTCATAAAGGCGAGGTCATCGAGTCATGGCAGGAAGATGCAAAGAAGGACCCCAAGCTCGCTGCCCGCGTGGAGTGGCTCTTCCGCCGTCCCGGTGAAGAGCTCTACGACGTCGAGCCCGATCCCTTCGAGACGCGCAATCTCATCGCCGACCCCAAGCTCGCCGACACCAAGGCCCGCCTCTCCCGAGAACTCGATGCCTGGATGGCCCAGCAAGGCGACAAAGGCATGGAGACCGAGATGAATGCCCTGAAGCGCCAGCCCAAGAACCTGGTCGACGAAGACGCTCCCAAGAAGGTCAAAAAGAAGAAGCAGGACTGAGCACGACGTCTCCACTTCTGCATTACCCCATGCACCTACCCCGCTTCGCCCTTCTCGCCTTGATTGCGGTCGCGACCACCTTCGCATCCGCACCCAGGCCCAACATCGTCCACATTATGGCCGACGATCAGGCTTGGGGCGAGACGGGCTACAACGGCCACCCGCATGTGAAGACACCGGTGCTCGATGAGATGTCGCGCACCGCCCTGCGGCTCGATCGCTTCTACGCCGCCTCTCCCGTCTGCTCACCTACGCGCGCCAGCGTGCTCACCGGTCGCCACGCCAATCGCTCCGGGGCCTTCGCGCCCAATTACTCCACGCGCCCAGAGGAGATCATGCTCGCCCGCATCGTGAAGGACGCCGGCTACCGCACCGGCCACTTCGGCAAGTGGCACGTCGGCGCGGTAAAGGCCGCCTCGCCGCTCAACCCGGCGCGCATGGGCTACGGCGAGTACCTCGCGCACGATAATTTCTTCGAGATGAACCCGCCGCTCTCGCGCAATGGCGCTGCGCCCGAGATCATCCCAGGCGAGAGCTCCGAGATCGTGGTGAATGCCGCCATCGCCTTCCTCGAAAAAGTCCACGCCGAGAAAAAGCCGTTTTTCATCACCCTCTGGTTTGGCTCGCCGCACGATCCCTATTCCGCGCTCGACAAGGACCTGGCACTTTACTCCGACGTGCAGCCCGAGAAGATCCGTGCTCGCCTCGCCGAGATCACCGCCATGGACCGCGCGATCGGTATGTTTCGCACCAAACTTCGCGCCCTTGGCCTCGCCGAAAATACGCTCGTCTGGTACAACTCCGACAACGGCCTCCCAGCCGAGCACAAGCGCGCTGGCGACTCCTTCGACGGCGGTTGGCGCGGCGCCAAGGGCGAGATCTACGAGGGCGGCCTCCGCGTCCCCGCGCTCATCGAGTGGCCAGCCGCGATCAAGCAACCCCGCCAGTCCTCCGTGATGGCCGTCACTTCCGATCTAATGCCCACGGTGCTCGATCTCCTCGAGCTCGAGCACCCCGACCCCAAGCGCCCGCTCGATGGCATCAGCCTCAAGAACTTGCTCGTCTCCGGCACGATGAAGGAGCGCCCCTCGCCCATCGGCTTCTGGACGTACCCCGCCGCCGGCGAGCGCGGCAACGAGCGCTGGCTCGACGCCGACCTCGCGCGCGGCACCACGCCTACCACGCGAAACCCCGCCATCGACTTTCTCAACTACAAGCACCCCGTGGCCAAAACCGCCGACTTTGGCGGCGACGCCGCGTGGACGGGCAACCGCTACAAACTCGTCACCGGCACCTCCCGCCGTGCCGGCGGCGCTCCGCGCACGGAGCTCTTCGACCTCCTCGCCGACCCCAAGGAAACCACGGACATCGCCGCCCAGCACCCCGGGATCGTCCAGCGCATGACCACCGAGCTCCACGCCTGGCAGCGCTCCGTCGAGCGCAGCCTCAGCGGCGCCGACTACACGAAGTAGTAGACTCAAACACCATGCGCCGCGCGCTCTTCGCCTTCCTCGCTCTCGCCGGTTCGTTGCTCGCCACCCCGAAGAACGAGTTCTTCGCCCTCGACACCATCGCACGCGGCGGCCGGGCGAGCGTGCCCGCCATGCTCAAGGAGCTCGGCTACGCCGGCTATGGCGGACGGGCCCTTGAGACCGTGATGATCGCGGCCATCCCCGCCGCCGAGCTGAAGTACTACACCGCCTACCTCGTGCTCGAACTCAAGGCCGGCGGCACCGCGCTCGACGAGAAGATGCGCACGTGGCTCGACGCCGGGAAGGGCAAGAATTTCACCCTCTGGCTCGCGCTCTCCAAAGTCACGCGTGCGGACGGCTCGGCGGTCCCGTTTTCGTCGCCCGAGGGCGATGCGATCGCCACACCGCAGCTCCAGGCACTGGCCGACTACGCCGCCGAGCGCGGTGTGCGGCTCTCGCTGTATCACCATTCCCGATACTGGCTGGAGCGCTTCGAGGATGCGACGCGCCTCGCGGCCAAGATCGACCGCCCCACCGTGAAGCTGACCTTCAATCTCTGCCACTGGCTGAAACTGGAGGGCGACCAGCGCGAGATCACCCCCGTACTCCGCTCCGCCCTGCCATGGCTCGACTTCGTCACCATCAGCGGCGCAGACCGCGGAGACACGCGAGAGATGACCTGGGCCAAGCTCATCCAGCCGCTCGACTCGGGGTCTTACGACCTCGCGGGATTCGTGCGCATGCTGGACGAAATCGGCTACGCCGGCCCCGTAGGCTTCCAAGGCTATGGCATCAAGGAGGAGCCTCGCGACGTCCTAGCCCGCAGCATCGATGCGTGGCGGAAATTCGGCCCATCGCCGGCCAAGAAATGAGCGCGCGCCCTCTTCCTGCTACCTCAACTCGAATCGCCCCTCTATCGACGCCCAGCGATCGTCCTTCGTATGGACGATCACGAAGTCCCGCCCATCCGCGCTCAGCCATTTGTTTACGAAGGTGAAGATGATTGTGAGCTTCCCCCAGCGCTCCGCGTTATGCTCCGTTTGCACATGCGTCCACGGCCCCCATGGCTCCGGCGCGTCGTACACGCTCATCCAGCCGCTGCGATCAATGGCAATGGTCGTGAGGAGGTAGCGCTTCAGCCCAGCATTATAGCTCACGGCCACCCGATGTGTGCCCTGCGTCTCATCCTGCCACACCGGCGCCCGCTCGGCGGTGCGCCTCGTCCAGCGCGGCCTCCCGAGCGCATCGATGCCAGCCAGCCATTCGTAATCCGCCTTCGATTCCAGCCGGGTCTTGGGCACCCGCAGCAGATTGATCCGCCCCGGCAGCCGGACGTTCCAGTGCGTCGGGTCGATGCTGTCTGGCGCATAGAGATAGACGTAGGCGTCGCGCGCTCCGTCGTAGCCTCGGCCAAACTGGCAGAAGGCCGGCGCAAAGACCCCCGCATCGCCTGCGGAGAAGTCGCCGCCACTCTTGCTGAAGCGCACGCCGCAGGGCCGCCACGTCGCGCCTCGGTCGTCGGAGCGCCACAACTCGGCAAACTTGAAGTACTCGAGACTCGACGCATCGCCATCGCGCCACAGGTAGAGCGTGTCGCCGATGGCGAGCACCCCCTCGCTCTTGCCGGTGAAAGGCGCGGGGTGCGGCGCCGCGTGGCCTCCCGCGATGTTCTCCCCGCGATAGTCGCGCCTGCCACCAGTCACACGAGCAAAGCCGAGCGAGACGCGCCCCCGTGCATTGGTGCCGCCAAAGCCGCCTCCGTCTCCCCATGGAGTGTAGAGATTGTCATCAGCCGCCCATGTGATCGGCCAGATATCGCTGCCCGGAGCCTCCGTCCGCACGCTCGTGTCATCAAAAACGAGCCGCGCGATCACCGGGCTCGGAGGATAGGCAGGCTGGAAGCCGCGCTTGGGCGAAGCGACCACGGTGCTGCTCTCGCCCGCCGTCGGCGGGTCGGCGGGCTGGGCTACCGCCGCGCTGGCACCGAGCGCGAGAAGGAGGCAAGCCAGCGCAGCGCCCGGCCGCCTGCGGATGCAGGAAGGCACCGTAGAGGAGGGATGCGTGAGGGCGGAGGAGACGGCTTTCATCATGGCTCGGCAGGTTACGGATGGGGGACAGCCGGCGCCGCTAACTTTCCCCGCTCCGGGGACTCCGTCAACGCGCAATCAAATGCGCATTTGAAAGCACGTGCACGGCCCCGCTCTCGCATTTGAGCATAAGGGTCCGTCGCGCTATTTCGCGCGTTTCCAGAGCTTCTCCAACTCGCCGCGCAGCACCACCGCATCGGGCCATGAAGGCGGGAAGCCGGTGACGTTATACCCGCTCGGATAGGGACCCATCTCCGGACAGCCGAAGAGCGTGCGCGCACCGCTGCCCTTGCCCGCCTTCCACATCCGCATGATCTTCTCCGCAAAGATGAGGTACTCCTTCACCTCCGGCGTCAGCTCGCCGCGATAGGTCACCGGCACCTGCGCATGGTGGCCATTAAAGGGACGAAAGTGACACTGCACCATGTTCTGAACCAGCTCAGGGTGCGTCAGCAGACGGTCGGCATACACCTCGGCGCGAAGGTGCTTCACCGTCGCCAGATGCGAGAAGTCGTAGCAAAACTTGATGAGTCGGCCGGTCTTTGCGTGGTAACGCTCCGCCAGCTCATAGGTCTTCTCCGGCGTCTCGGTGCAGGTCGCGCGGTGCACTTCGAGGGAAAGAATCAGGCCACCGCCAAGCTTTTCCGCGACGCGCTCCATTTGGAGCCAGTGCTTCAGCGCCACGCTTGGCGGCGTATCGTGATCGTCAAGGTGCACATTGATGTGCACCGCCCCACCCTCTTTCTGCGCCTTGATCAGCGCCTCGTACTCCGCGGGCTGCGGCCGCACGATGAAGCCTAGGGTATGCTCCAGCCCATGCTTGTCCGCCAGCCGGCGATGCTCGGGCGTGAGCACAGTCGTGATCCCTTTGAAGCCGGCCTGAGCGATGGCTCCGATCTTACGGTCGAGCGACCATTCCCTTGCGGCAGACGGATGAGCGAGGAGCGACCAGAGGCTGGCGATGGGTACGAGTGGCATGGAGAGAAGGAGCATCTCAGCACAGGACATACCCACGCCAAACGAAATCGACTGCACCGCAAACGCCTCGCCGGACTGGTCTTGCCAGCCGTGGAGCTAGGTCCAGGCCCTACTGTATTCGTCGACCAGCCCAAACAGTTTGGTTGAAAACCTGCTGTCTTTCCCTTGGCTCCGGCCAACACCCTTGCGTCGCTTCCCCATGAGTTTTCTTCGCTCGCTGCTGCCACTTTGCCTCGCTGCGGTCGCTCTCGCCGCTCCTGCGTGGGCGCAGGGTACGATCAAGATCGGTGAATTTGCATCTCTCACCGGCAAAGAGGCCACCTATGGCCAAGCGTCGCACAAGGGTACACTCCTCGCGGTCGAGGAGGTGAATGCCACCGGGGGCGTGCTCGGCCGCAAGCTCGAACTCATCACGGAGGACAACCAGTCCAAGGCCGGAGAATCGGGCACCATCGTACGCAAGTTCATCTCGCGGGACAAGGTCGTCGCCATCCTCGGCGAAGTCGCCTCCAGCCGCACCCTCGAGGCCGCGCCGATCGCGCAGAATGCGAAGATCCCGCTTATCACTCCCTCATCGACCAGCGAGGCCGTGACGCAGAAGGGCAACTACATCTTCCGCGTCTGCTTCATCGATCCCTTCCAAGGGACGGTGATGGCCAAATTTGCCCGCAACACGCTCAAGATCCGCAAGGTCGCGGTGCTCAGCTCCGTATCCTCGGCGTACAGCGTAGGGCTCTCCAAGTACTTCAAGGAGCGCTTCGCCGCCGATGGCGGCACGGTCGTGATCGAACAGAAGTTTTCCGAAGGCGACAAGGACTTCAAAGCCCAGCTTACCGCAATCAAGGCGGCGGGCGTGGAGGGCATCTTTGTACCCGGCTACTATGCGGAGGCGGGCCTTATCTGCCGACAGGCGCAGGCGCTCGGGATCAAGCTCCCGATCTTCGGCGCGGATGGCTGGGAGTCGCCCGAGTTGGTGGAGATCGGAGGAAAATCCGTCGAGGGCATGTACTTCGCCACTCATTATTCGCCGGAAAACAGCGACCCAATCGTCGCCGGCTTCAATGCCCGCTTCCGCCAGCGCTGGGGCGAAGTCTCCGATACGCTCACTGGCCTCGGCTACGACTCGGTGATGATGCTCGTCGACGCCATCAAGCGCGCGGGCACCACAGAGCCGGCCAAGCTCCGCGACGCGCTCGCCGCGACCAAGAATTTCAAGGGTGTGACCGGCACCATCACTCTCGACGCCCAGCGCAATCCGACCAAATCGGCCGTCGTGCTGATTGTGAAGAACGGGAAGTTTGAATTCGTCGAAACCATCGACCCGTAGCCAACCGCCGGCAGCGGCCCCCGCGACTCCCACCACAGTATCCTTTTACCATTTTCATGAAAGCCCTGTTCACGCTGCTTGCTCTCGCCTCCACCGCATTTGCGGCCGAAACCATCAAGGTCGGCCAATATGCTTCGCTCACCGGCAAGGATGCCACCTTTGGCCAGTCCCAAAACAAGGGCATCGTCCTCGCCATTGAGGAGATCAATGCCAAGGGCGGCGTGCTCGGCCGCAAGATCGAGCTGATCACGGAGGATAATCAATCCAAGGCCGGCGAGTCCGGCACGGTGGCCCGCAAGCTAGTCTCGCGCGAGAAGGTCGTTGCCCTCCTTGGCGAGGTCGCCTCGAGCCGCTCGCTCGAAGTCACCCAGATCGCGCAGACCGCCAAGATCCCGATGATCTCGCCCGCTGCGACCAATCCCGCGGTGACAGAGAAGGGCGACTACATCTTCCGCGTGTGCTTCATCGATCCCTTCCAAGGCACCGTGATGGCCAAGTTTGCCAAGGATGACCTCAAGGCAAAGAAGGTCGCGACGCTCACCTCTGTCTCCAACGCCTACAGCGTGGGCCTCTCGAAGTTCTTCAAGGAGACATTCGTCGCTGGCGGCGGCACCGTGCCGATCGAGCAGAAGTACAATGAGGGCGACAAGGATTTCCGCGCCCAGCTCACCGCCATCAAGGCCGCGGGCGTCGATGCCGTCTTTGTCCCCGGGTACTACACGGAGGCCGCGCTGATCGCACGCCAAGCCCGGAGCCTCGGCCTCACCCTCCCCTTCTTCGGCGGCGACGGCTGGGAGTCGGAAAAGCTGCTCGAGATCGGCGGCGAAGCCCTCAACGGCTGCTACTACTCCACTCACTTCTCCCCGGAGAACAAAGAAGAGCGTGTCGTCGCTTTTGTCGCGGCCTTCAAGAAACGCTGGAACGGTGAGACGCCCGATGCCTTTGCCGCGCTCGGCTACGACACCGCCTACGTCTTTGCCGACGCGGTGAAGCGCGCTGGTGGCACCGAGGGCCCCAAACTGCGCGATGCGCTCGCCGCCACCAAGGACTTCCCCGGAGCGACCGGCCTCACCACCATCGACAAGGCCCGCAATGCCTCCAAGGGCGCCGTGATCATCGCGATCAAGGGCGGCAAGCTGGAGTTTGCCAAGACGGTGTCTCCGTAAGCCAGGCGCCATCGGCGGCATCTTTTCACGGCGCGCGAGCCCATGGCTCCGCGCCGTTTCCTTTTTCACCCGGCGCGCTTCGTGCTGAGGCCGCCCGACAAGGGATGTTGAAAATCTGCCATAAATCGCTGTCGCTCTTGCCGTGTCTCCCGCTTCCGCTCCTGCCTTCTCCAGCATGACCCTCTCGCGCCGCGCTTTCGTGACCCTCACCGCGACTGCGGCCGCCAGCGTGGCCCTCGGCGCTTCTGGCGACACGGGCGGCCCGATCAAGGTCGGCCACTATGCGTCGCTGACGGGCAAGGACGCTGCGTTTGGCGTCGCCACCGGCAAGGGCGTGCGGCTCGCCATCGAGGAGATCAACGCCAAGGGCGGCGTGCTCGGCCGCAAGCTCGAGTACCTCGTCGAGGATATCCAATCCAAGCAGGGCGAGTCGGCCACCGCGGTGAAGAAGCTCATCTCGCGCGACAAAGTCGCCGTCATCATCGGTGCCAACTCCTCGGCCAACTCTTTGGAGGCCGCCCCCATCTGCCAGAATGCGAAGATCCCCATGATGGCGATCTCCTCCACCAACCCCGCGGTGACGGAAAAGGGCGACCACATCTTCCGCATCTGCTTCATCGATCCTTTCCAAGGCGCAGTGCTCGCCAAGTTTGCCTACACCTCGCTCAAGGCTCGGCGTATCGCCCTCCTCACCTCGGTCAATTCACCCTACAGCGTCGGCCTCTCCGGCGTGTTGAAAGAACGCTTCACCGCCCTGGGCGGCACCATCGTCGCCGAGCAGAAGCATGCCGAAGGCGACAAGGATTTCCGCGCGCAGCTTACCGCCATCCGGGCTGCCAAGCCCGATGTGATCGCCGCGACCGGCTTCTACAGCGAGGCCGCCCTGATCTGCAAACAAGCCCGCGCCCTCGGCCTCGACATCCCCATCATCGGCGGGGACGGCTGGGAGGCACCGCAACTCGCCGAACTCGGCGGCAAAGCCGTCGAAAACACCTACTACTGCACCTACTTCTCCGCCGACAATAACGCGCCCGAGGTGCAGGCTTTCGTCCAGCGCTACAAGGCCCGCTGGAACGGCGAGTCGCCCGAGGGCGTCTCCGCCCTCGGCTACGACGCGATGTACCTCATCGCCGACGCGATGAAGCGCACCAACACCCTAGGCGGCCCCAAGCTCCGCGACGCCATCGCGACCACACAGAACTTCACCGGCATCACCGGCAAGACCGCCTTCGACGAAAAGCGCAACAGCGAGAAGACCGCCGTCATGATCACGACAAAGAACGGGAAGCCCACCTTCTTTGAAGCGGTGGTTCCCTGAGCAGGATGTCAGGGTTGCTCCCGAAAATCGACCGTGACGCCGAGGGATTTAGCCTCATGTTAACTGAGCTTCGCGTCTCCCTTTCCACTTGATCGGCTTCAGTCTCTAGCCCCTCAGCTCTCAGCCCTTTCCACCTTGTCCGAATTCCTTCAGCAGCTCCTTAACGGCCTATCGCTCGGTGCGATCTATGCGTTGATCGCCCTAGGCTACACAATGGTTTATGGAGTGCTGCGCTTCATCAACTTCGCTCACTCCGATGTCTTCATGGTCGGAGCCTTCATCGGGTACTTCGTCGGACAGAAAGTGCCCGAGCACACGCTATGGGGCGGCATGGTGGTACTCGTGACGGCCATGATCGGTTGCGCCCTGCTGGGTATGATCATCGAGCGCCTCGCCTATCGCCCCCTCCGCGGTCAGCCCACACTCAATGTACTCATCACCGCGATCGGTGTCTCGCTGCTGCTGGAGTATAGCGGCCAAGTCTTCTTCGGCGCGGCGCCGCGCACATTTCCCGAGGTATTTCCGGCGGCCAATTTTCAATTCGGCCAGCTCGTGATCTCCAGCAATCAGGTCGCCGTCATCGTCGTCGCGGTGATCTTAATGCTCGCGCTGCAGTTCATTGTGTTTCGCACCAAGATCGGCACCGCGATTCGCGCCGTCTCGCTCAACCCCAAGGCGGCGCAGCTCGTCGGCGTGAACAACGACATCGTTATCTCCTTCACCTTCGGCCTGGGCTCGGCGCTGGCGGCCGCCGGTGGCATCCTCTATTCGATCAACTATCCGTCGATCGATCCGCTGATGGGCGTGATGCCCGGCCTCAAGGCCTTCGTCGCCGCCATCCTCGGCGGCATCGGCAACATCCCGGGCGCGGCGCTCGGCGGCCTCATCCTAGGCGTGGTCGAGACCTTTGTGAATGGAAGCCAGTGGTCGACCTACAAGGACGCCATCGCCTTCGCGATCCTCATCGTGATCCTGCTCTTCCGCCCCGCGGGCCTGCTCGGGCGCGCCACCGTCGAGAAAGTCTGAGCCTCCGATGCCACGTCCGCACCTCTACCTCCTTATTGCTCTGGCCGCATCGTTCGGCGTCTCGCATTTCTCCGATCGGATCGACCCGTACCATCTGGACGTGCTGATCGGCATCGGCATCAACATCATCCTGGCCGTCTCGCTCAACCTGGTAAACGGGTACACGGGCCAGTTCTCGCTTGGCCATGCGGGCTTCATGTCGGTCGGCGCTTATTTTGCCGCGGCAGTCAGCCTGTTTCTGGCGCCCAAGTTTCTCGGCGAATCGGGCGGTAGCGCCATGCAGCAGGCTATCGCATTTATCGCTGCGCTCCTGGCTGGCGGCCTATGCGCCGCGGTCGCAGGCCTGCTGGTCGGTGTGCCCTCGCTGCGTCTGCGCGGAGACTACCTGGCCCTCGTCACACTCGGTTTTGGCGAGATCATCCGCGTGATCTTCCAAAACGTGGAATTCCTCGGGGGCGCACTTGGCCTGAACGGCATTCCGCCGTACACGACGATTTTCTGGGTGCTGGCTTGCTGCGCGCTCGCGGTCTTCGTCGTCACGAGCCTCGTAAACTCGACCTACGGGCGCGGCTTCCTTGCCACCCACGACGACGAGATCGCCAGCGCCGCCGTGGGCCTCAACACGACGCGCTACAAGATCGTGGCCTTCGTCATCGGCGCATTCTTCGCCGGCATCGCGGGCGGCCTCTACGGGCACTTCAAGCTCACGATCACGCCGACCGGCTTCGACTTCACCAAGTCCATCGAGATCGTCGTGATGGTCATCCTCGGTGGGATGGGCAATACCCGCGGCGTGATCCTCGCCGCCATCCTGCTCACGCTTCTCCCTGAGCTACTACGGCCTATCGCGGAGTACCGTATGATCATCTACTCGCTGCTGCTCGTCGTGCTGATGCTGGTGCGGCCGCAAGGGCTGTTTAATTTCGGGCTCCGTACGACGAAAAAAGGGTCAGTCAAGCCAGCCTCCCCGCTCGCATGACGCCTACTTCCACACCCTCTCCCGATCCCCTTCCCGGCAATGACGAGACGCTCGTCTGGCGCGGCTCTCCATCCCAGTGGACCAATTTCGGCACGTACCTGTTTTGCCTGATCCTGGCCGGCGGCGTAGTCGCCGCCTACTTCCTCGTCACCCCGCAGCAGCCGCTCATTCTTACCGGCCTTGCGTTGCCCGTCCTTTGGATGCTCTGCGTCTTGATCGCCACCAAATGCCACCGCTATGAAGTCACGTCGGAGCGCGTGAAGGTCACGACCGGCCTCCTCTCCCGCCAGAGCACCGAGCTCGAGCTCTACCGCGTGCGCGACTACTCGGTGATCGAGCCCTTCTGGCTCCGCCTTGTCGGCTGCGGCAACATCGTCCTCCAGACCTCCGACCGCACCACGCCCCAGATCGTCCTCCGAGCCGTGCCGCAGGCCATGAGACTCAAGGATCTCATCCGCACCCACACCGAGCGCATGCGCATCCGCCGCGGCGTGCGCGACCTCGAGATCGATTCGCCGCCGCCGGCGACCTGACGGAGAGACGAAACGGTTGAAACCCTCTCCAGTCCGCTATCCTTCTCATCCATGAACGCCACGCCCAAAGCCAAACTCGCCACGCACACCCTCGTGGAGAAGCTCGCCTTGGTCGATGCGGTCGATGCGGTCGAGGCCGCGCTCGGCTGCCCTCCGGGGGTGATGCCGGGAGCTTTACATGTAGCCCGCGATCCGAAGTGGATTGCCCAACAACTGCACGAGCGATCGCAGTTCTCGCCGTAAATGCCGCCCGCCGTCCTCCAGCTCGATAAAGCCACCATCCGCTTCGGCGGCCTTACCGCCGTCAACGCGGTCGACTTCACCGTCCGGCAGGGTGAGCTCTGCGGTCTCATCGGCCCCAATGGGGCGGGCAAGACCACAGTCTTCAATCTCATCACGGGGGTCTATCAGCCCACCGATGGCACCCTCTCCTTCCTCGGCGAGAACATCGCCGGGCGGCGCATCGACCAACTGGTGGCGCGCGGGATCGCGCGCACGTTTCAAAACATCCGGCTCTTTGGCTCGCTCTCGGTTTTCGACAACGTGCGCGTAGCCTGCAATCTCCACCGCGAGACGGCGCCGATGCACTCACTCATCCGCCTAGGCGCTTTCCGCAATGACGAGGCGGCGATCGCCCGCCGCGTCGAGGAGCTTCTCGATATTTTCAATCTCACCCGCTTCCGCGACGCGCCCGCCAAGAGCCTGCCCTACGGCGAACAGCGCCGGCTCGAGATCGTCCGCTGCCTCGCGACCAAGCCCAAGCTCCTCCTCCTCGACGAGCCCGCCGCAGGCATGAATCCGACCGAGAAGATCGAGCTGATCCGGCTCATCCAGCAGGTCCACAAGCAATTCGACCTCTCGATCCTCCTGGTCGAACACTCGATGAAGGTCGTGATGGGCGTATGCCAGCGTATCGCGGTGCTCGACTACGGGGTGAAGATCGCCGAGGGCACGCCTGCCGAGATCCAGTCTGACAAGAAGGTCATCGAGGCCTACCTCGGCGAGGATCACTCCACCTCGCTTTCCCACCATTGAGCGCTCCCGGCCCTTCCATGCTTTCCGTCTCCGGCCTCGAAGTCTGCTACGGCGCCATCTCCGCCCTCTCAAGCGTCTCATTTGAGATTCCCCAAGGCGCCATCGTGACGCTCATCGGCGGCAATGGCGCGGGCAAGACCACCACGCTCCGCACCATCTCCGGGCTCCTGAAGCCCAAGAGCGGCAAGGTCACCTTCAACGGCGAAGACATCACCGCCCAGCCGCCGCACAAGATCGTCGCCCGCGGCCTCTGCCACGTACCGGAGGGCCGGATGGTCTTCTCCAATCTCACCGTCGACGAAAACCTCTCGATGGGCGCGTATCTCTCCAATGACGCCGAGAAAAACGCCAAGAACCGCGAGTACGTCTTTTCCATCTTCCCCCGCCTCAAGGAGCGCATCGCCCAGACCGCCGGCACCCTCTCAGGCGGCGAGCAGCAGATGCTTGCCATCGGCCGCGCGTTGATGGGCAACCCCAAGTTCCTGATGCTCGACGAGCCCTCGCTCGGCATCGCCCCCCGGCTCATTTCCACTATCTTCGAGAAGATCGTCGAGATCAACAAGAGCCACGGCATCACCATCCTGCTCGTCGAGCAAAACGCCAATCTCGCCCTCGAAGTCTCCAGCTACGCCTACGCCCTCGAGACGGGCCGGGTCGCCATGCAAGGGGAGAGCAAGAAGCTCCGCGCCGACCCGCAGTTGAAAGCGACGTACCTAGGGGGCTAAGACGTACCCTCGGAAGCGCAGTGCCCAAGGCAGGAGCGGCACTCCTGCCCGAACTCAGTGCGGACCCTACCGGGGATAACGGGTACGAGCACGGAGTCTAGATAGCCCTTTCTAGAGCATTCCGATCTGCGAAATACCCCGCCGCCCGGCATCGATCCTGCTAATGGAGCGACCGCAGATCATGAAAACCCTTCGCTTCATCCTTCTCCGTCTCGCGCTCGCCGCTTGCCTCTCCTTTGCCCTTGGCAGCAAGGTTTTTGCGCAAGCTGCCACCCCCGCCGCCTCCCCGGCTCCCGCCCCGACCATGGAGCAGCGGCTCGCTGCGGTGGAGGCCTACCTAGCGAATGGCGACCCTGCGGCTGCGCTCAAGGACGCCAAGGGGGCGATCCCCGCCGGCCTCACTACGCCTGCCGTGGGTATTGCGGGCCCCGGCCACAATGGCTTTCTGATGATCTGCGCCGCGCTCGTGCTCTTCATGACGCTGCCGGGCCTGGCTCTCTTCTACGGCGGCCTCGTCCGCACCAAGAACATCCTTTCTGTCATGGCCCAGTGTCTCGGGCTCGCGGGCCTCGTGACGGTGCTCTGGTGGGCCTTTGGCTACAGCTTCGTCTTCGGCAAGAGCTTCAACAGCGGCTTTCTCGGCGGCACCGAGTTCATGTTCCTAAAGGGGGTCGATAGCGCGCCCAATACCGATTACTCCTTCTGGGTCTCGCACAACGTCTTTGCGATGTTCCAGCTGATGTTCGCGATCATCACGCCTGCGCTGATCGTGGGCGCGATTGCGGAGCGCATGAAGTTTTCCGCGCTGCTGCTCTTCATGGCAATCTGGATGGTGGTCGTCTACTTCCCCCTAGCACACATGGTCTGGGGCGCGACGGGCTTCATGAACGGCGTCTGGAATGCCACGGCGGCGATCAAGACGATCGACTTCGCGGGCGGCACCGTCGTCCACATGTCCTCCGGCTGGTCGGCCCTTGTGCTGTGCATCATCCTCGGGCCGCGCCTCGGTTTTGGCAAAACCCCGATGCCTCCGCACAGCCTGGTGCTCTGCATGATCGGCACGGGCATGCTCTGGGTAGGCTGGTACGGCTTTAATGCCGGGTCGGCCGTCGCGGCCGACGGCGTGGCGGCCAACGCATTTACCACCACCACCCTCGCGGCGGCAGTGGCGGGCGCCACATGGGGCGTGCTGGAATACCTCGTCCGCAAGAAGGCCAGCGTGCTCGGGCTCTGCTCCGGCGTCGTCGGCGGCCTCGTGGTCGTCACGCCCGCCTGCGGCTTCATCACGCCCGCCATGGCAGTGCCGCTCGGCGTGCTTGCCGGCGCCATCCCCTTCTTCGCCGTCACCAAGCTCAAGGCGCTGCTCAAGTACGACGATGCCCTCGACACCTTCGGGATCCATGGCGTGGGCGGGACGCTCGGAGCGCTGCTGAGCGGCTTCTTCGCCGACGCTTCGGTGAACGGCAATCTCAACACCAACCTCAAGGATATCCTCGCCGGCAAGGCGCTCTGGTTTGAGCAGGTGAAGGCCATCGGTCTCACGATCCTGCTCTCGGTGGTCGCCACCGCCATCATCGCCATCGTCGTGAAGGCACTGATCGGACTCCGCCCCACGGTGGAAGCCGAGCAGGAGGGCCTCGACCTCGCCGATCACGGCGAAGAGGGCTACATCTACGAGGCGAAGTCCTGAGCTCTCCCCCGACTTCCAGCACCTGCGCTTTCAAATGAAACTCATCACCGCCATCATCAAGCCATTCAAACTCGAGGAAGTGAAATCCGCGCTCGCCGAAGTGGGTGTGGAGGGCATGACCGTCACCGAAGTGAAGGGCTTCGGCCGACAGAAAGGCCACACGGAGATCTATCGAGGCAGCGAATACACGGTCGACTTCCTGCCGAAGGTGAAGCTCGAGATCGCCGTCACCGACGAAATCGTGCCCAAGGCCATCGATGCGATCGTAGCCTCGGCCCGCACCGGCAAAATCGGCGACGGCAAAATCTTCGTCTCGCCTCTGGAGGAAATCATCCGCATCCGGACCGACGAGCGCGGCGAGATCGCGATCTGAGCGATCGCAGGCGGCAGCGGGGCGCGACCAGAGACGCCCTCCGCGCGAGAAGGGGCATGGCAGCGCGGGGAGAAGAGGTTTTCGGAATACCCCCGTCTTTCTTCACGTCATAACCCATTGCCGTGAACCAAATCCTTCTCCAGCATGTCCGTGCCGACCCGTGGCCGACGCCGAAAATCTCACACCCGAAGCCGAGCGAGAGCTCGTGCGACGCGCCCAAGCGGGCGGAGAAGAGGCCTTTGGCGCACTCATGCGGCAGCACTACGAGCCGGTGTTTCGCCTCGTGAATTCCATGGTGCGAGACGAACACGCCGCTCGCGATGTGTGCCAGGAAGTGTGGCTCACGGTGTGGAAGAACCTGGCCGGATTCCGCGGTGACGCCAAGTTCTCCACGTGGGTGCACCCGATCGCCAGCCGCCGCGCAATCGACCATCTGCGCTCGCGCAAGCGGTGGCTCAATCGCTTCATTCCATTCCTCTCGGGCGACGCGCAAGAGGCCGACTCTGGGGAGCGCCAAATGGGAGCGGCGGAGGCTGCCGATACCACCGACGAGGCCGATCCGCGCCATGGCATCGAACAACAGGAGAAAAACGCGCGCTTTGAACGTGCGATCTCCGCCCTGCCGCCCAAGCATCGCGCCGTGCTCGCGCTCCGCGAAGTCCAGGGACTATCCTACGACGAGATCGCCGCCAATCTCGGGATTGCCCGCGGCACGGTGATGTCGAGACTCTTTCACGCCCGCCGCCTTTTGGCGCAAAAACTAGGAGATCTGCCATGCGAAGACTAATCCACCTCACCGCCTACCTGTTGCTTGCCGCCTTCGCGCTTGCTCCTTTTGCCCGCGCCGCTGGGGCTCCATCCGTACATGCCCTGCTGATCGCCGGCTCCAAGGGCGGCGGCCCATCCGATCCACGCCTGGCGCGGTACGAGGCCAATCTGAAAAGCGCGATGCCCTTCGATACCTTCAAGCTGCTCGGCGAGGGCTCGGGAAGCTCCGTGATAAGCCTGCCCAACGGCCACCGCCTCCAGCTCTCCGAAGGCGCACGCGACGGCAACAAGCTCAAGTTCCGCATCCAGTGGACGCAGGGAGGAAACGAACGGATGAACACGCAGTTTACGCTGACCGCGGGCGCGCCCGCCATCCTCGGACGAAGCGGGGAGTTTTTACTCCTCATAGCCAACTAGTTAAGTTTTTGAATAAACGCGCCGCGACCACCGTCTCATGAACAACCCTTAACCAAGGACCACATCATGAAACGCATCGCCCTCGCCCTCCTTGCTACAGCCGCCGCGCTGGCGGCCAACAGCGCCTCCGCCGGTACGGATGTCCGCATCGGTGTCACTATCGGCGGTCCGTCGTATCGCCCTGCTCCGCCCGTAGTCGTCGCTCCGCCCGTCGTGGTGGCGCCCGCGCCTGTCGTCGTCGCGCCGCGCGGCTACTGGAAGGAAGTGCCCGTGAAAGTCTGGGTGCCGGAACGCTGGGTCGTGCGCCACAACCGGTGGGGCCGCCCGGAGCGGGTATGCGAACCCGGCTACTACACCTACACCACCAATCGCGTGTGGGTGGACTACCGCGACGAGCATCGAGGCCATGACCATGGGCGGGGGTACGCCTACGGCCGGGATGACCGCCGGGATGACCGCCGCGGCGGCGACTGGCGCCGCTAATCAATCGGCCCGGGTCAACCTATCCTCATGAACTGCCGCCAGGCCCAAGACCACCTCTTCGCCGACCGGGGCGCGCTGGACGACAACCAGCGGGCCGCGCTCGATGCGCACGTGGCCGCTTGCCCAGCCTGCCGGCGGATCAGCGAAAATCTCACGGCGGCGCTCACCGACTGGCGACGCGCCGCTGAGCTCGCGCCCGTGCCCGACGCGGAACGCGAGTGGCACGCGGTGCGCCGCAAGATCCGCGGTGGCGCAGAAGCTGGCGCGACGGACACCATTACTCCCGCCCGCCGCCGCTTCCTCCCCTGGCTCGCTTTGCCGCTCGGCGCAGCGGCCGCCATCGCGACAGCGCTGTACGTAGCGCAGGATCCGACTCAAGCCCCGGCCGGCACGGCTCACGGCACCATCGCCCGCGCCGACTCGGTCGAGGCGCCCGGCGCCGCGCAGACGATGGTCTACGTCGATGAGAAAAGCGGCTGGCTCGTGGTGTACGCCAAAGACAACCAACTCTGAGACCGGGTGCCACCCGGCTCGCACCGCGCGGGAAACCAGGGTGGAGCGAGTCATCCGCCTCCAGCGCGGCGGGCCGCCGGCAACGCCTGCGCTCCCCTGTGTTTTCACTCCTTAGGGCTGGCTTGACGCCTTGGTGAAGCAGGCGGCACGGTAACGATAGCACCGCTTCTCGCGTGCGCTTCAAACAGCGCGAGGAAACTACCCCGGATGACTCCCTCAGCCCTCGCCTGCTTCATTCGCGCCGCACCCCGCTTCCTTCGCCGGCACAAGCCGATCGAATGGCTGACCCGAGTGTTTCCACGGCAGAGGCTCGCGACGTTTACCTTCAACGACTCCGCCCGTATCGTCGCGGACCTGGCGGATGGCGCCGTGCGCCAGGCTCTGATCACGGGCGAGTTCGAGCCAGAGTTTTTTGCCATCGCGGAGTCGTTTATCCTGCCGCGGAGCGCGGTCTTCGACGTCGGCGCGAACCACGGCTTTTGCACCTGCGGCCTCGCTGCGCGATCCGCCCCCGGCTCGGGGGTGGGCTACCACCTTTTTGAAGCCAACCCCCACCTCTGCGAGACGCTGCGACTAGCCGCCCGGCTATACCCGCAAACGGATATGCGGATCGTCGCCGGCTGCGTGGCGGATCGCCACGGCACGTCACGCCTGCAACTCGCAGCACATAACTGGGGCGCAAGCTACATCTCCACCGACAACCAAGGCGTAGCGGTCGAGAACATCGTCCTCGACGACTATGTAGCAGCCCAAGGCATCCCGCTCGTATCCTTCGTGAAGATGGATGTGGAAGGCTACGAGACCTACGCGCTCCGGGGGCTGCAACGCTCGCTCGCTCAGGGTAAGATCGGGGCGCTCTACGTCGAGTGCTCCAGCGAGATGCTGCGCCGCCAAGGAGCGACCGCCGAAGCGCTGCTGCAACTGCTGAGAGAACTCGGCTGCCACCTCTTTTGGTGTAAGCCTCAGGACTTTGCCTCGGGCCTGGCCAAGGAAGCCAAAGCCATCGCCTTCGCGCCGGGCAGCGCCCCCCTGCGCCTGGCTCCGTTGCGCGATTTCCCCGAAGGGCACCAGACCGATGTCATCGCCGTGCCATCGCAGGGACCCTTTGGGGACGCGGCACGCATGGCCGCGCAGTAGTCGCGCCCCGGGATTTTCTCTCGTAGTCGTAGACGGCTCTGGCAGCGTGCACGAGAGCCGAGCCCCACCCCACCCCGATGTGTTTGGCCCGTGCGTTTTCCCATGTTCAGAACAATCCTATTCTGGTCGCACCTAGCCTGCGGTATCGCAGCGGGCCTGTTAATCGCTATCATGTCCTTCACCGGCGCCGCGCTTACTTTTGAGAAGGATCTCATTGCATGGGCGGAGCGCGACGCACGCCGCGTGCCCGCGCCTGCGCCGGGCGCGGAACGCCTCGGGCTCGACGAAGCGGTGGCGCAAGCCCTCGCGGCACGGCCCGATCTCCGCATCAACAACGTGACGATCTCCGCCGACCCGCGCGAGGCCCTTATCCTGGGATTGCCAGCCAATGCCGCGCTCGCAGTCAATCCCTACACGCGAGAGCTCAAGGACGTGACCGCGCCGCGTATGCGAGGATTCATGCAGACGATGCGAGCCTGGCATCTGCGGCTGAACTTCAAGGCTGGTCCAGGCAATGCGGGTGCGACGATCAACTCCGCGGCCAATCTCCTCTTCGTCTTTCTCGCGCTCAGCGGCTTGGTAATCTGGTGGCCGAGGATCTGGCAATGGCGCGTGCTGCGGCCATCCGTCTGGTTCTCCGGAGCGAAGGGCAAAGCGCGGGACTGGAACTGGCACAACGTGATCGGCATCTGGACTCTTCCGATGATTCTCGTGCTGGCGGGCACGGGCGTCGTGCTGTCTTACAAATGGGCCAATAATCTTGTCTTCCAGCTCGCAGGAGAGACACCGCCGCCGAATCTCATGCCGCCACCACCCGCCCCCTTGAATCTCGCGGTCCCGCCGGTCGGTGCGACACCGTTGTCGACAGACGGTGCTGTGGCCGCCGTACAGAAGGCCTACCCTGAGTGGTCTTTAATCACGCTGCGTTTCAATCCCCCGCGCACCAGAGCGCCGACCGCCGGCGCCAAACCCTCGCGGACCTTCACGCTCACCGTAAAGGAGAAGGCCCCGTGGCCGCGTTTCAATCAGCTAACCGCGACGCTCGATGCTTACTCGGGAGACATCGTCCGCACCGAGAGCTACGCCACGCTCTCACCCGGCATGCAGGCTCGCCGCTGGGTACGACTGCTTCACAGCGGCGAGGCGATGGGCCGCTTCGTGCAGCTACTTTCCGGGTTGGCCTGCCTCGGGGGATGCGTCCTCGTCTACACAGGCTTTGCACTGACTTGGCGGCGCTTTTTTGGAGGAAAGAAAGCGCCTGCCACTTGAAGGGAGGAGTGTCTCGAAGAGAGTACGCCTTACTTCAACTTTACGCGCAGCACGGCGGTCTCGCCGCCGCGGCTGACGAGCATGACGAATTCCGGGCGGGCTTCGTCTTTTTCGATTTCGGCAAGCTTGGCGGTGGCGTCGGCGAAGGTCTTCATTTCCACGCCGTCGATTTCCTTGATCCAGTCGTCGAAGCGCAGGCCGGCGATGGCGACGGGGCTGCTGGTCTTCACGTGGTGAGCGACCACGCCGGTGAGCTCGGTGGCTTTTACGCGGCGCTCGATGGTGTCGCCGTAGACGAACTCACGGGCGATCAGGCCGAGGCGGTCGAAGTATTTCCGCTCGGCTTCGCGGATGAGCTTGGGCTCCTCGCCGAGGGTGGCTTTGAGTTCGAGGCGCTCGGTGCCGCGCAGGACGGTGAGGGCAAACTCATCACCCGGCGCGCGGCGGTCGACCTCGCGCTCGAGGTAGCGCACGATCACGCTATCGGGTTTAAAAGCCGGGAGGGGCTTGCCGTCGATGCCGAGGATGATGTCGCGGGCCTTCACGCCGGCTTTTTCGGCGGGGCTGCCCTCGAGGATCTCGCTCACGACAGCGCCGGATTGCGCGGTGAGATTGAGGAATTTCGCGACCTCGCGATCCATTGGCTCGAGGCCGTAAGCGCCAAACCAAGCGAGCGGGCGGCCCGAAACATTTTTGGGGATGCGCGAGAGATTGGGGAGCACATCGTCGGCGAGCATGAAGGCGCTGCTCTCCTCCACATTGACAAGCATCACGGCGGCGCTGCGCGCACCCCGGGAGAACTGGAGGAACGTCTGGCCAAACGACGCGAGACCCAGCCCGACGAACCCGCCTTCACGATCGAAGACCGGAAGGCCGGGGGCGGCCACCTCCTGTTGAGCAATGCCCGTGTGATACGGCAGGCGCTGGATGAGTGCAACGTGGCTCTGGAGAATGTAGGGTGTAAAATCCTCGTCCTTGGCACGAAGGCCGATGCCCCAGGCAAACTCAGACATCGCGATGCGGATGGGCTGCCCCTCGGCGTTTTTACGGACAAACTTGGTGATCGGCACAAGCCTGGCCGCAGTGCCGGCATCGGCACGGACAAAGTGCCAGCCCGTGTACGCATCCTGCCCGAGGTAGGTGCCGGGTGTGCTGGTGCCTTCGCCGGCGAGGTACACCTTGAAATCCTTGAGCTGCCAGACTGCGGCGCGGGGATCGATGGCATTGGCCTGCACGACGATCGTACCCTGCTCGTCGATCACCGTGCCCATCGTGACAGTAGGGCGGCGCTCGACCTCAGTCTCCGTCATGTACTCGACCGCGACGACGCTCTTCAGGCGCTCGGCCCAGAGCGTGGGGAGATCGGCGGCGTGGGCGAGGGCGGCGAGGAGCGCAAAGACAATGGCGAGACGAGCGATCATGGTTTCAGGATATAGAGCGAGACGCGGCGGGCGCGCTGGGCTTCGAGCAAGGTAGGGGCGGGCTTGAGGGCATACGCAGCGTGCGCGGCTTTCAAGACCTCAAGCGCGTCGACGGTCTGCTGATTGACCTTGGTGATGATGTCGCCACGCGATAGGCCGGCGACGTCGGCCGGGAAGCCCGACTGCACACCGATCACGAGCACGCCGCCGGCATCGTCGAGCTGGTTTTCGCGGGCGTAGGTGCGCGAGACCTTGCGCACGCTCAGGCCCCATTTCTCAAAGGCCCACTCCTCCCCTACCCGGCTCTCGAGTTTTTCGGTGACGATGGCGTACTCTTTCACTTCGCCATTGCGGCGGGCGGTGAGCCTGAGCGTCGAGCCCACGGGGCGGCTGGCGATGAGATTTTGGATGGGCGGCAGCTGCTCGGGGAAGCGGCCATCGACCTTGGCGCCGTCGATCGTGAGCACGATGTCGCCGGCGCGCAGGCCGGCCTTGGCGGCGGGCGAGCCAAGGTCGACACTTTGCACGAGTGCGCCCCCGAGAGCGAGGTCGATGGCGTAGAAGTTCTCCAGATCCTGCAGAGCGCCGGGCACCAGGCCGATGTAGCTGCGGGTGACGACGCCCTCTTTCACGAGGCGATCCATGACGGTCTTTGCCGTCGTGGCGGGAATGGCGAAGCCGAGGTTGTTGGCGCCCATGTAACCGCGCGAGGAAATGCCAATGACTTTGCCATCGCTGGTCACAAGTGGGCCGCCGGAATTGCCAGGATTGATCGCGGCATCGGTCTGGAGCCAGGTGTTGAAGGTGCCGGTCTCGTAGCCATTGATGGCGCGGGCGTCTTCGAAGTGACGATTCTTATTGGAGACGATGCCACGGGTGACCGTGCGGGTGAGGCCGTGGGGCGTGCCCACGGCGTAGACCTCCTGGCCGGGAAAGAGCTTTTCGCTGTCGCCAAACTCGGCGTGGGCAAAGCTGAGCTTGCGGCGCTTAATCTCCTCCATGTCGAGGCGGAGGACGGCAAGGTCGGTCCAGTGATCCCAACCGGCGAGCTTGGCGCTGACGCGCTCGAGGTTGGCGAGGGTGATATTCACCTCCACGGCGCGCGGGCTGACGACGTGGGCATTGGTGAGGATAAGGCCATCGGCCGACAAAATCACACCCGAGCCGATGCTCGCGGTGTAGCGCCGGGTGCCTGCCTCGAAGGACAGCTCGCGCACGTCGATCCGCACCACCGCATCCAACAAGCGGTTAAACCCCCGGCTCACCGCGGCTTGCGCAGGGGGCCAAGCGAGGCAATTGAGGAGGAAAAGGAGGGCGAGAGCGGGGATTGACCGGGCAGGGAAAGATTTCACAGTGGCGGATTTCACACGATGGCCACCAAGAGCACAGAATACAACTTCCATGACATCGAGCCGCACTGGCAGACGTACTGGGAGCAAAATCGTTCGTTCCGCGCGGAGAACATCTCCACCAAGCCAAAGTATTACGTGCTCGATATGTTTCCGTACCCGTCGGGCGCGGGCCTGCACATCGGCCACCCCGAGGGCTATACGGCGACCGACATCATCGCCCGCTACAAGCGCGCCAAAGGGTTTAATGTTCTCCACCCCATCGGTTGGGACGCCTTTGGCCTGCCCGCTGAACAGCATGCGGTGAAGACCGGCACGCACCCGGCCTCGAATACCCAGAACAACATTACGAATTTCAAGCGGCAGATCAAGGCGCTGGGCTTCTCCTACGACTGGGACAGGGAGATCGATACGACCGACCCGAAGTATTTTCGCTGGACGCAGTGGATTTTCCTGCAGCTCTTCCAGCGCGGGCTGGCCTATGTCGATGAGCGCCCCGTGTGGTGGTGCCCCGAACTGCGCACCGTGCTCGCCAACGAGGAAGTGGTCGATGGCAAGAGCGAGGTCGGCGGGTTCCCCGTCGAGCGCCGCAACCTGCGCCAGTGGGTGCTGCGCATCACCGCGTACGCCGAGCGCCTGCTCGCCGACCTGAAAGACGTCGACTGGCCCGACTCCACCAAGCGGATGCAGGAGGCGTGGATCGGCCGCTCCGAAGGCGCCGAGCTGCTCTTCGACCTGGAGAACAAGGCGCTCGGCCAGCTCAAGATTTTCACCACCCGGCCCGACACGCTGTACGGTTGTACCTACATGGTCGTCGCGCCCGAGCACCCGCTCGTCGATGCGCTGACCACGCCCGAGCAGAAAGCGGCTGTCGCCGAGTACCGCAAAAAGGCGGCAGCCAAAAGCGACCTCGAGCGCACCGATCTCGCCAAGGATAAGTCCGGTGTCTTCTCCGGCTCGTATGCGATCAATCCCATCAACGGCGCGCGCGTGCCCATCTGGATCGCCGACTACGTGCTGATGGGCTACGGCACCGGCGCGATCATGGCCGTGCCCGCGCACGACGAGCGCGACTACGAATTCGCCCAGCAGTACAGCCTGCCGATCATCGAGGTCATCGCGAGCGGCAAGGAAGGCACCAAGCTGCCCTATATCGGCGACGGCAAGCTCACCAACTCGCCCGGCTACGACGGCCTGCCGTGGGAGGAGGCCAAGAAGAAGATTACCGCCGCCCTCGCCGCACAGCAGCGCGGCAAGGCCACGGTGAACTACAAGCTGCGCGACTGGCTCTTCTCGCGCCAGCGCTATTGGGGCGAGCCCTTCCCGATCGTCTGGGTCAACGCCGCCGATTACGAGAGGGCCAAGGCCGTCCGCACCGACCTGCCCGCGCAGCCGGTGACGTATTCACAAAATGGAGACACGCTGTACGCGCTGCCGCTGCCGGTGAGCGCGCTGCCGCTGCAGCTCCCCGATGTGCAGTCGTACCTGCCGAGCGGCACGGGCGAGAGCCCGCTCGCCAATCAGACCGACTGGGTCGACATCTGGATCAATGTCGCTACCGGCGCCGCCGTACCCGCCTCGCAGGCCAAGCCCTCCGACGGCACCTGGGTGCGCGGTCTCCGCGAGACCAATACGATGCCTCAGTGGGCCGGCTCGTGCTGGTACTACCTGCGCTTCCTCGACCCGCAAAACGCCAGCGCCTTTGCCTCACCGGAGGCGCTGAAGTACTGGGACGTGCCCGATCTGTACGTTGGCGGCGCGGAGCACGCCGTGCTGCACCTGCTATACGCGCGCTTCTGGCACAAGGTGCTCTTCGATATCGGCGCGGTGCCGCAATCAGAGCCGTTCAAGAAGCTGTTTCACCAAGGCATCATCCTCGGCGAGGACGGCGAAAAAATGTCCAAGAGCCGGGGCAACGTGATCAGTCCCGATACGATCATCCAGTCGCACGGCACCGACACCCTGCGCCTGTACCTGATGTTCCTCGGCCCGCTCGAGGCGATGAAGCCATGGAGCATGAAGCAGATCGAGGGCGTGCACCGCTTTCTGCAAAAGGTGTGGCGCGAGGTCATCGCGCAGGATGGCAGCGTGCACACGCGCATCCAACCCGGCGCGGCCGAGCCTGCCGAGCTGACCAAGCTGCTGCACGAGACCATCAAGAAGGTCGGCGAAAAGATCGAGGCGATGCAGTTCAATACCGCGATCTCCGACATGATGGTCTTCGCCAATGCGCTCCAGAAGGCCCCGGCGGTCTCCCGCGAGACCGTGCTGGCCTTTCTGCAGGTGCTGGCACCCTTTGCCCCGCATCTCGCGGAAGAGCTGTGGGAGCGCCTGGGCGGCCAGGGCTCGATCATGGCGGCCGCCTGGCCAACCTTTGACGCTGCCAAGCTGGCGACGTCCGAGGTAAAGCTCGTCTTCCAAGTCAATGGCAAGCACCGCGGCGACCAACTCGTACCGGTCGGCACCACCCAAGAAGCCGCGATGCAACTAGCTGGCGCAAACGAAAAAGTGGCATCGCATATCACTGGCAAAACGATCAAGCGAGTTATCTACGTGCCTGGGAAGATTCTGAATATTGTCGTAGAGTAACTCAGGTAGTGAGCGGGTAAAACTACGGACTTGCCAATTCTAGGGTTAACACCCCATTCTAGGGGTGCCCTAGATTTAGGTCATTTCGTACCCATATCCTTACCATGAAAACCGGCTGTCGCCCCTCGCCTCGTAGCGCTTCGATTGCAGCGGTTTCCGCCGCCGGCCTGCTGGTTGCCCTGGCCCTTCCGACCGCTATTTGGGCCCAGACGAAGAAGAAAAATCCGGCGAGCAAAGTATACGTGTCGGACGTGAGCGGCGAAGCCATCATCGATACGGGCGAGTCGATCGAGGATCTTTCCAAGCGGTCAGTCTACACCGCACAAGGCACCGTCATCGAGACCAAGCGACCCGAAAAGGAGCAGGATAGCAGCAAGTACTACTCGACGATGGTGTACTCCAACGGTACCGGCGCCTTTTTCGACGCAGATACGCGCGTGGAGGTACGCCGCTTCGTACAGGAGCCATTCACGCCCAATCGCACCGATGTGGAGACAGAGCCTTCCATCTCGCAGACTTCGGCATTTGTCTCCCGCGGCAGCGTCGGCCTGTGCACCAGCAAGCTCGTCGCCGGCAGCAACATGACGTATCAGACGCCGCTCGGCTCCGTGAATATCCGCGGCCGCAAAGTCGTGATCGAAGCCAAGGGCGACGAAACGAGGATCTCCATGCTCGAGGGCGACAGCACCGTGCGCGGTGGCCCGCAGGATCTCGGTGGCCACACGGTGCATGCCGGTGAGCAGGCCATCATCCGCCCCGGCCCTCCGGGCCAGCCCAATATCGTCCAGATTTCCAAGATCCCCGACAGCGAAATGTCTCAGCTCGACGACAAGGTCGCGATGGCCTGCCAGGCCAAGAAAACCGTGTATTTCGACGTTCGTGAAAAGAAGTCCGATACCGTGGGCGGCCAAGAAGCAGGCGGCGACACTGGCACCGGCGGCACCGATGGCGGCACGTCCACCGGCGGTGATGGCAGCGTGACCGTATTCGACGGCAATAGCGGCACGAGCAGCGTGACACCGCGCGAGATCGTGCCGATCGAGGTCATCCCGACCAACCCCAATCCGAATCTCGTCGTAAGCCCCGCTTCCGTACCCACTCCCACGCGTTGAGCGCTCTCACCGATCACCGATGAACGTAAGGCGCGAGGTACGTGCGATAGTGGCAATTGGCCTGGCTTACCTGCTGGCCTGCCCGCCCGCCCGCGCGCTCGTAGCACTCAACGACGGACGTGACCGCATCTACGTCAACGGCTCCGTCACCATCGGGTACGACTCCAATGTCTTCGCGAGCAATGGCAGCGAGGGCGACACGGTCTACAGCACTTCGGTGAGCGCGGAGTACACCCGCCGCGCCGGCTGGATCGGGGTAAATGCCAACGTCGGTGTCAGCAGCTCGAAGTTCGCCAGCATCGACGGACAGGATTTTGCCAATCCGAACTTCCATCTGGAATTCGTGAAGCAAAGCGGCCGCACCACCGGCTCCGTCACCTTCAACGCCACACGCCAGAGCCGAGCCGATCCCGCCGTAAATGACCGCGTGGTCTCGTGGAACTATACCGCCGGCCTCGGTCTGCGCTACCCCATCTCGGGGACCTATACCGCAGCCGGCAGTCTCAGCTACAGCAACACCGCCTACAGCAACTCGGCCGTCTACTCCGATACCGAGAGCTACTCCGCAGGCGCCGACCTGTTTCACATTCTGAGCTCGGAGCGGGACATGTTGGCGGGCTATCGCTACCGCTTTGGCCGCACCTCCCGCGACATCTCTTACTCCGACCACGACCTCCATACCGGCCTGAATGGAAAGATCATCCGCGGCGTCAATGGCAGCGTCCGCGTCGGCTATCAGACCCGCATCACCGAAGGCGGGCCGGATGATGGCCAGAGCTTCGACTCGTGGACTGCGAGCGGCTCGGCCACGTACGCGTTCAACAAGAAATCCAACATCACGGGCACCATCGCCAAGGACTTCTCCACGACGGCCACCGACACCTTCGTCGATACGCTGACGTTCACCGCCGACTTCCAATACGCCTTCAGCTCCCGCTGGGCATTCACCAGCTCGCTCAGCTACGGCGACAGCCGCTTCCTCGGCGATGGCGGCCGCATCGTGCTCGATCCCAATCCTGCCCCCATCCTCGCGGAGGATGGCACCGTGATCGATGCCGATCCGCCGCCGCTCCTCGGCGCAGCACGCCACGACTACTACCTAAGCTGGACCTCCTCGATCAACTATTCGATGAACGAGCATCTCAAGGTATCGGTCGGCTACACGTGGTTTAAGAACTGGTCGAATCTCTCGTTCGCCTCCTTCGTCCGCACCGGTTATAGTATCACCGCCTCTACCCGCTGGTAAATCGCACTCCGATGAAAACACGCCTCTCCGTTCTCCGTCTCGCGTTCCTCGGTCTCGCCTTTGCCCTCGCTTCCATCCCGTCCGCGCTGGCGCAGCCAGCCGAGCCCAAGCAGGAGAAGAAGTTTGTCCCCTATCGCATTTCGCGCAGCGATGTCTTGAGTATCGAGGTGCTCGCCAATGGGGAGCGCGAGTTTTCTGCCGCGCAAAAGCGCGTCGAATCCACAGGGACCATCAATCTCCTCTATATCCAGGATGTGCGCCTCGTCGGCCTCACGATCACGGAGGCGCAAGATGCGATCGCCAACGCGTATCGCGAGGGCCGGTACATTCGCAATCCCGTCGTCACCGTCACGGTCGAGACTTTCGCTCCCCGCGTGGTCCGCATCAGCGGCAAGGTCAACTCCCAGGCCAGCTTCGAAATCCCGCCCGATGGCGAGATGACGATCGCTCAGCTCATCTATCGGGCCAATGGCTTTACCGACACCGCGAACGGCAAGAAAGTCACCGTCACGCGCACCATGCCTGATGGCATGCCCATGGTCTACACGCTCAACGTGGAAGACTTCATGAAGGGCCGCATCAAGGCGGACTCACCCGGCGCCAACGATGCCAACTTCATCCTTCAGCCCGACGATGTGGTGTGGGTGCCGGAGAAAATCATCTAACGCTTTTTGCAATGGCCGACGCGCACGTGAAACCCAATCTTCCGCCCTCTTCCGAGCGCGACGACGATGTCGTCGAGCGCCGGACGCTGCGCGATTACTACATCATTTTGCGCGAGCGCTTGTGGATCGCACTGCCTCTGGCCGTGATCCTTGCCGTCGGCTACGGCTACAAGAAGATGCAGGTCGTCCCTGAGTATGGCGCACGCGCGACCCTCCGCTTCGAAAAGCCGGAGACCGTCGTCAACGCCAAGGGCGTGTACGATCCCGGCGTCTACAGCGATGTCGATCTCAACACCTATATCGAGACCCTGCGGTCCAACAAAATCCGCTCGCGCGTGCTCGAGGCGCTTACGCCCGACGAAAAGGCGATCCTGCGTCGCCCGGAGCTGAAGCGACTGCCGCCTGGCACCGATCCCTCCACCGTGCCGCCATCGCTCGGCACCGTCATCCCAACCTCGAGCAAGGCCAGCTATATCATCGGCATCCAAGTCATCCATCAGGATGCTGAGGCGGCCGCCATCGTGGCCAACAAGTACTCCTCCGTCTTCATGTCGGATTTGCGTGCCACAGGCGGCGAGCGCAACGACGAAGCCGTCGCCTACCTCCAAGATCAGGCCGAGCGCTTGAAAAAAGAGTCCGAGGCCAGCGACCTCGCGCTCAACAAGTACATGATGGAGAAAAAGCTGATCTCGCTCGATAGCACCAAGGACATGGTCACCGAGTCGCTCCGCCGGGCCAGTACGCTGAAGGAGGAGAAGCGCCTCCAACTCCTCGCCATCGACGAGAAGATCAAGCAGATCGAGAACTTTCAGGCGGAGGGCAAGAGCCTCTTCGAAATTTCGGATATCTCCTCTCACGGGCAGGTACCCTCGCTGCGCGCCACCCTCACCAAGCAGGAGCAGGAGCTGAATCTGCTCTCCGAGAAGTACCTCGAGAAGCACCCGGCGATGATCAACAAAAGCAATGAGATCGCGCTCACTCAGACCGACCTCACCAAGGCCGTCGCCAACGCCATCGCGGAGCTGCGCACCCGCCAGGCCGAGGCCAAGCAGATGCTCGCCACCTACGAGGAAGAACTCGCCCGTCAGGAGCAGGCCTCCATGGCGCTCGGCAACATGAGCATCGAGTACAACTCGCTCAAGCGGGAGGCCGACGCTGCAAAGAGCACGTACAACAGCATCCTGGCCCGCCTAAATGAGACCAAGACCATCAAGAATATCGAAAAGATCCCGGTCCAGCCGCTCGACCCGGCGATGGTGGATCCCCGGCCTCTCGCTCCAGACAAGTCCCAGATCATCCGCACCTCCATCGGCATCGGCGTGCTCGTCTTCCTCGGCATCGCCGTAGGCCTCAGCTTTATCGACGACCGCGTGAAGAGCGCCTGGGATGTGGAGTCCTTCATCGGCGCCAATCTCCTGGGCATCATCCCCGATCTTACCGCCATGAAGGATGAGGAGAAATATACCCTTCTCCTCGACAACAAGCAGGCGCCAGGAGTGGAGGCCTTCCTGAGCGTCTACAGCTCGGTCAAGATCCACTCCAAGCTCGATTTCCCCAAGTCGGTCCTCATCACCTCCACGATCCCAGGCGAGGGCAAGACACTCATCTCCTGCAATGTCGCGGGAGCCTTCGCCCGCCACGGCAAAAAGACGCTGCTCATCGATTGCGACCTCCGCCGCCCGATGCTGCACCGCCACTTCAAGCAGAAGAACGAAGCGGGGCTCATCACTTGGTTCGAAAGCGGCGGCAACATGGAGGGCGATCTCGCCACCAATCCCGCGCTGGGCATCATCAAGATCAACGACAACCTCTCGCTCCTCTGCTCGGGCGGCCGCTCCAAGACGCCGACCGAGCTCCTGGAGAATCCCCTGTTCAGCAACCTTCTCGAGCGGCTGAAGCGCGAGTACGATCTCGTGATCGTCGACTCTCCGCCCTTGGGGGCCGTCACCGACTCGCTCCTCATCGCCGAGCGCATCGACGAGGTGATCTACGTTTGCCGCTTCAACCGGGCCTACCGGAAGCACATCCGCCTGTACATGCGAGCGCTCCGCAATGGCAAGAATGAGATCCTCGGCATCGTGCTCAATGGCCTCTCACCGCGGCGTATCGAGTACTACTCGAACTACCGATACTATCGCAGTTACAAGAAATACTACGGCGCACAGACCTAGCGCCACGTTTCGCCGTCCTCTTTACCAAGGCGCTCCGAGCAAGGAGCGCCTTTTTCTTTGGCTTCGCACGCGAGCCCGATGGGTTCTTGCGCTTTAGCACTTCTCCCCCATCCCTTTCTACGTTTTCCAACCGTGGCCCAGCCATCCGCCTTTCTCCCTCTCGACTACGACCGCACGCGGCCGCTTACCCTGATCGCTGGCCAGGGATTGTACCCCAAGCTGGTCGCAGCCGCTGTCCGTGCGGCTGGTGTGCCGCTGCGACTGGTCGCCTTTGAAGAAGAGACGCCGCCAGAGCTCATCGCCACATTTGGCGCAGAGGAGCATGTCGTGATCAAGGTTGGCCAGCTCGGGCACATGCTGGATGCCCTGAAAGAGTTTCAATCCGGCTATGCGATCATGGCCGGCCAGATCACCCCGCGCCGGCTCTTCAAAGGCCTCCACCCCGATTTCAAGGCAGCGCGCATCCTGTTTTCCCTGAAACGAAAAAACGCGGAAACCATCTTCGGAGCCATCGCCAAGGAGATCGAGGAACTCGGCATCCACCTGCTGGATGCCCGCGCCTTTCTCGACGACCAGCTCGCCACGGCCGGCTGCATGACGGGGCGTAAGTTTCCCATCGATCCCGACTACGTGGAGCACGGCGTCTCAATCGCCCGCGAATGCGCCCGGCTCGATATCGGCCAAGGCTGCGTCGTGCGCAAAGGCACGGTGCTGGCCGTGGAAGCTTTCGAGGGGACGGACGAGATGCTACGGCGCGCAGGAGGCTTCAAGACCGACGAAGCGCTCTTTGTAAAGACGGTCAAATCCCGGCAGGACTGGCGGTTCGACGTGCCGTGCTTTGGGCTGCGCACCCTGGAGACCATGCGCGAGGCCCAGCTCGGCGCGGCCGCGCTGGAGGCCGGCAGAGTCATCATGCTCGATAAGCCCGCTGTGCTCAAACAAGCCCGTGCCTGGGGCATCGAACTTTTCGGCTTCGAGTGAAGCATCCCGTGCCCATCACCGGAGGCGTATCATTCCCAGCCCCTACCCGCTTGCACGCCATCCCGGATGGCTCCACTATTTCATCCCATGCGAAATGACGTCGTAGCCGTCTCGGTCAAAGGAGTGATGCCCACTCCCAATGCCTGTGCCGTGTTTCTCGGCAACGACGAGAAGACTTTTGTCATCTACGTCGACGACAAGGTCGGCAGCGCCCTCCAGATCACGCTCAGCGGCGTGAAGAAGGAGCGCCCGCTCACGCACGATCTCATCGGCAGCATCTTCGTCGGCCTCGGCGCCAATCTCGATCATGTCGTCATCAACGACGCCCGAGAGCACACCTTCTTCGCGCGCATCCTCATCCGGATGGAGAACGAGCTGGGGAAAAAGATCGTGGAGCTCGATGCCCGCCCAAGCGACTCCATCGTGCTCGCCATCCAGATGCGCCGCCCGATTTTTGTCGCGCAGACCGTATTCGACACCGTCGAGGATATGACGGAGGTGCTCGAGCGCGTCCTCAAGCAGCAGGCCGAGGAGTCCAACGAGGGAGATCCTACCTGACCCCGATGGCCCCTGCCTCACGCACACCGCTGCCTGCCGGGCAGGTGCCGGGCCAGCCGCTCACGGCGCTCGCGCCGATGCAGGATGTGACTGACCTCGCCTTCATGCGCGTGATGGCGCACTATGGCGCGCCCGACTACTTCGTCACCGAGTTCTTCCGCGTCCATGCGCACTCGAAACCGGAAGCCCACATCCTCCGCTCCATCGACGAAAACGAGACCGGCCGCCCCGTCTTTGCCCAGATGATCGGCGAAGATCTCGGCTTTCTCGCCCGCACCGCCGAGGAGCTGCTCAAGCACAATGTCGCCGGGATCGACCTCAACATGGGCTGCCCCGCGCCCAAGGTATACAAGAAGAATGTCGGCGGCGGCCTCCTCCGCGAGCCCGAGAAAGTAGGGCAGATCCTCGCCACGCTCCGCGGCATCATCCCCGGCCTCTTTACAGTCAAGATGCGTATCGGATTCGAGGATACATCCAATTTCGATCGCATCCTCGATCTCGTGAATGAGCATCATGTCGACCTCCTGAGCGTGCACGGTCGGACGGTGAAGGAAATGTACCGCAGCGAGGTCCACTACGACTACATCGCCCACGCAGTCAGCCGCGTGCGGTGCCCGGTGCTGGCGAATGGCAATGTCACCTCCGCGGAGCGCGCCGCTGGCGTCGTCGCCGAGACCTCCGCCGCCGGCGTGATGATCGGCCGCCATGCGATACGCAACCCTTGGATCTTCCGCCAGTGCCGCGAGCGCTTCTCCGGACTGCCCGTCACGCGCACCACGCTCGCCGACGTGCGCGAGTACGTGGAGCGCCTGTACCGCGCGACCCAGGCCCCGTCCCTGCCCGAGCGCTTCCACGTCAACAAGATGAAGAAGTATCTCAACTTCGTCGGCCAGAGTGTGGAGCCCACCGGCGCATTTTTGCACGACATGCGACGGACCCAAAGCGAGGCCGAGCTCTTCGCCGTCTGTGACCGACACTTGCTGGCCGATCCCACGCTCGAATTCTCTCCCGAGCCCTACGCCGGCGTCATCGCCCGGCCCAACTGCGAGACTCCCACGGAGTCCGCAGATGGGTGCTCGCTGGAGACGATCACCGCCTAAAGGCCGCGCCCTCCCCTCTTGCCCGCGCGGAAGCCGAGGGGCTTTCGGCATGGAGTGCCCGCCCATTTTAGGGGAGGCGCTCTACGCCGTCGAAGAAATCATTCGAGGCCCAGCACTTTCCGGCCTGTCTCGGAGATCATCTGTGGCGCCCACTGCGGATCCCACACGATGTGCACTGCCGATTTCTCGACCGAAGGGAGCGCCGCGATCTTTTGCCGCGCATCCTCAGCGATCACCGGACCCATGCCGCAGCCAGGGGCCGTCAACGTCATTTTCACCTGCACGTCGTGGCCGCCGGTCGGAGTCTTCTCGATGGCGAGATCGTAGACCAGACCCAGGTCCACGATATTGACCGGGATTTCCGGGTCGAAACATGTCTTGAGTGCTTCCCACACGGCCTGCTCGCTAAATTCGCCGACAGGCTTTGCCCCCGGGCCAGCCGCAGGCACGTAGCCCTCGATCGCATCGGCATCTCCCCGCGCGATGCGAAAGAGCCCCCGGTCCGTGCGCACCGTCACGTTGCCCCCGAGCGTTTGCACGATGAAGACGTCCGCGCCCTTGGGCAGCGTCACGACATCGCCCGCGGGGATTACCGTGGCCGATACTTCACGATTTAGTAGATGAGTCTGCGACATGATTCAGTAATGAGTAATCTCTCCGCCCCGCTTGCTCAGCGCACTTCCAGTATCATGGGCAGGCGGGCGTAGATGCCCTTGGGATCATTGAGCGCGCTCAGCACCTTCAACTCACGCTCCACCCGCTCGATGATCTGGCCCTTTAGGCCAGTCGAGCGCGCGATGCCGGGGGCAGTGTGATCCAAAAGCTCTTGGATGTACTCAATCAGTTCCTTTTCGCGCGGATACTCCACAATCCGGTAGTCGCCCGAGAGCTTGGCCTTCTGCGCCGCAAAGGCGATCGCCGCATCGAGTCCGCCGATCTCATCTACAAGACCGCGCTCCAGCGCGTCGTTGCCAGACCACACGCGACCTTGCGCGATGGCTTCGACCGCCTCCGTGGAGAGCTTGCGGCCATCGGCTACCTTTTTGACGAATTCGCCATAGATCCAGTCGACCATGTTTTGCGCTATGGCGAGCTCTTCGGGCGTCTTCGGCCGCGAGATTGTGACCGCATCGGCAAACTTGCCGGTTTTCACCACGTCGAAGGTGAGGCCAAAATTATTGGCCAGCTTTTGCACGTCGAACTGCAGGCCAAAGACTCCGATGGAGCCCGTGATGGTGGTGGCCTCCGCAAAGATTCGGTCGCCATAGGCGGAAATCCAGTACCCGCCCGATGCAGCATAGCTGCCCATCGAGATGACGATCGGCTTTACCTCCTTGATGAGGCGCACCTCACGCTGGATCACTTCGGAGGCGGAGGCGCTGCCGCCGGGGCTGTTTACGCGCAGCACGACAGCCTTCACGCTGGGATCCTGCCGGAGCTTGCGCAGCTCGCGGGAGAAGCGGGTGCTGCCGATCTGATCGGGCTCGCCCTCGCCATCCACGATCTCCCCTTCGGCATAGACTACGGCGACTTTCCCGCTGCCGCCGCCTGATTCCACGCCCTCGAACACGGGCAGATCAGCCAGGCCCTTGTTTGCCTTGGCATACTCCACCAAGGTCACCTGCTTGAAGGGTTGGCGCGAGCCCTTGCGGCCCGTCTTGGCCTTGAGATCGTCATAGACCTGGTCGCGGTATGCCACGCGATCGACAAAACCGGCCTCCTTGGCCACGTCGGCACGGAGCACGCCTTCGCGATCGATCACACTCTGGATGCGATCGGGCGTCAAATTGCGGCTCGGGGCGATCCCGGCGAGGATGCCGCTCCACAAATCGCCGAGGAGCTTCTGCATCTCCTCGCGGGCCTCGGGGCTCATATCCTTGCGAGTGAAAGGCTCCACGGCGGACTTGTACTTACCGACGCGCGTCATCTGCACGTTGATGCCGTATTTCTCGAACGTGCCGGTAAAAAACATCGGTTCGCTCGCCAAGCCTGGCATCAGGATCATGCCATACGGGTCGATCGCGAGATCATTGGCCGTCGAGGCAAGGTAGTAGCTCTTCGTCGTGGCGTGGGTGAGATAAGCGGCGATGGGCTTGCCAGACTTCTTGAAGGTTTCCAGCGCATCGCGCACTTCCTTGAGCGCCGCATAGCCGGAGCCATACGCCATCGGGCTCAAGTCGCCCGTGATAAACACGCCGGTGATCCGGTCGTCCGTCGCTGCGGCGCGCAACGCACGTGTGACCGTGCGGAGCTGCACCGTGCGGTCTTCACCGCCGAAGATCCCGAGATCGACCGGCTGGGGCGCATCGGAGATATTGGTCGCAAGGTCGAAGACGAGGTATGACCCTCGCTCAAAAGCGGGCGCCGATTTTTCGGCGGAGCCGATCGCAGCCATCACGGCGAAGAAGCCTATGGCCAAGATCATGCAACCCACCGAAAAAAGGACCAACGCCACCAGCGAACCCAGCAGGGAGGTGAAAAAGTTCTTCATGCGAAGTCCCGGCACGCTACCCGCTTTCCCCCATTCCACCAGTCGAAAGGGGCAGGCGACGTTTCGCATACCCCTCGCGATTGGCCCGAAGACTGCACTTTCCGCTATTTCAGTCGATAAGTTAACCAAATCGCCATCCGGCGTATCCACGAACGTATTGCGCCGTTTCCGAGTCCCCCGCATAGTCCCAGCGCCATGAGCGAAACCAAAGAACTGCTCACGACCAACCGCAAGGCCCTCACGATCAATCTCGATGAGGCCAAGTATGGCACGTTTGCCGAGATCGGCGCGGGGCAGGAGGTCGCCCGCGTCTTTTTCCAAGCCGGGGGCGCGTCGCGCACGATCGCGAAGACGATCTCAGCCTACGACATGCAGTTCAGCGACGCCATTTACGGCAAGGCGCCGCGCTACGTCTCCCGCGAGCGGCTCATGCTCATGCTCGAGCACGAGTATCAGCTCCTGCTCGAGCGACTCGCCAGCACGCGCGGCGAGCGCACCACGTTTTTCGCGTTTGCCGACACCGTCACCACCAAGGGCTACAAAGGTCCCAATGAAGCGCATGGCTGGATGGGTGTGCGCTTCCAAACGGAGCCCGGCGGCCCGCCCAGCGACGTGATGCTGCATGTGCGCATGTGGGACAAGGAGGCCATCCTCCAGCAGGACGCCCTCGGCGTAGCCGGCACCAATCTCATCTACGCGGCCTTCTACTACCGCGACGATCCCAAGCGCTTCATCGAGTCGCTCGCCGACAACCTCGGCGTGCAGCGCCTGGAGGTCGATATGATCAAGTTCTCCGGCCCGGCTTTTGCCACCATCGATAACCGGATCATGTCGCTCTACCTCGTCCAGTGCGGCCTCACCAATGCGGTGATGTTTGGCCCCAATGGCGAGGTGCTGCAGCCCTCCGAGGTGCTTTACAAGAAGGCCGTGCTGCTCGAGCGCGGCAGCTTCCGCCCTGTCACGCATGTCAATGTCGACATGCTTAACTGCGCCACCGCCCAGTTTGTCCAGGAGCCCGAAGTGAAGGGTAAGGATGTGGTCGTGATCATGGAGATCACGATGAACAATCTCCTCGCTGCCGGCGCGCTCGATGCACCCGACTTTCTTTCGCGCGTCGACCTGCTCGGCGAGTTGGGTTTTACCGCGATGATCTCCAACTATTCGGAGTACTATCGTCTGCCCGCCTATTTCCGTCGCTACACCAAGGAGATGATCGGCATCGCGATGGGCATCAACAATCTCCTGGAGATCTTCAACGAGAAGTACTACGAGCATCTCGAGGGCGGTATCCTGGAATCCTTCGGCCGCATGTTTCGCAACTCGGTCAAACTCTACGTATACCCCATGCGGCAGGAGGCCTACGATCGCTACCTCCAGTCGGGCAGCACCGCGCCCGCGCACGGCTCGGTGGCGACGCACGCCTTCGCGAGCAACGTCCTCATCACGGCGCAAAATGCCCTCGTCACGCCCCATCTCCGCAACCTCTACGCTCACCTTCTGGAAAACCACTACATCGACGGCATCATCGGCTTCGACCGCAATGTCTTCAGCATCTTTTCCCGTGACGTCCTCTCCCGCATCCGGGACAAGGACCCCTCGTGGGAGTCGATGGTGCCGGCCAGCGTGGCGGCAGCGATCAAGAAGCGCCGCCTCTTCGGCTACACCGACGCTCCCGCGGAGCCGGCCAAGTCTTGAGCCGCGCGCCCTCGATGCTCCAGTCGCTCGCCCCCAATCTATGGGAGCTTAACGCTCCCATGAGGGTCGTCGGCATGCATATCGGCCATCGCATGACGGTCGCCCGCCTGCGCGACGACTCACTCTGGCTCCACTCCCCCGTGGCGCACTCGCCTGAGCTGGCTGCGGCCCTCGCCGCCCTCGGCCCTGTGCAGCATATCGTCGCGCCCAATGTGATGCACGACACCTACCTCGAGGGCTGGTTTGCCGCCTACCCTCAGGCGCGCTTCTATGGCCCGAAAGGGATGGCGAAAGCCCGGCCCGATCTTCGCTTCACCGATACCCTTGCCGACACTCCTCCGCCGGAATGGTCCGGCATGTTCGACCTGTACCGCATCCGGGGCATGCCCCGGCTAAACGAGGTAGTCTTCCGGCACACACCCTCGCGCACGCTCATCATCACCGATTTGGTCTTCAACATCAGCGACAGGGATATGCCCTTCCTCAGTCGCGTGCTGCTCCAGCTCAACGACTGTTACTGCAAGCTGGGCCCCTCCCGCCTGCTCAAGTCGACCATAAAAGACCGCGACGCCGTGCGCGATTCGCTGGAGCACATCTTCGATTGGGACTTCGACCGCGTGGTCGTCAGCCATGGCGATAATATCGCGGCGGGGGGGAACGCCAAGCTCCGCGCCGCGTTTGCCTTCTTGTAACGCGCCTCGCCTATCTCGCGCGTTTCGCCAGCGCAGCCATCTCCTCCGCGAGCTGGCTGCGATCTTCGACTTTCAGGGCTCGCCTCGCCCGCTCGACCGCGCGCTGGGCCTCTGCTCGCTGGCCTTCCGCAAGCAGGTGCTCGACGAAGCCCACGACCACCGCGTCGTAAAACGACATGCCGGCGCCGCGACCGTAGGTGTCCACGACCGAGTTGTAGGTCTGCACCTGCTCCGGGAGTGATTTGGTCGCCACGGCGCGGAGGACCTGGTCGCGCGCCTGCTGCACACTGAGGTCACCCCGAGCACTGCGGTTTTTCAGCGCCAGTTTCCGCAGCTCCGCATCGGCCTCGCTCCCCAGCCCCCGCGCCCTTAGGCTATCCGCGGCTAGCGTGAGATACGCGGCCTCGAGGTCGGGATAGCGGCCGAAAGCTGCGGCGGCCTCACGCAATATGCCCTCGATCACGGGTGGCGGCTTGCCCTCCATCCGCGCGGCGGTGAGCAGCGCGTCCCACGCGGCCTGGTTGCGCTTCTCCAGCGTCACCGCTCGTCGGGCGGCCTGCGCGGCGGCTGGCGCTTCGCGATGCCCGAGGAAATCCATGGCGAAGCTCGCATGCACCTGCGAGGCCTTGAACGAAGGCAGCTCGAAAAATCGCTCCGAAAGAAATTTCAGTTCATGGTCCGAGAGCTCGCGCCAAGTTTGAGGATCGCGCGCGTAGCCGGTTACGAAGCGCTGCTCCTTGTACCTCCCTGCATCGAGTTTCCATTGGCGATTGGTGTCGAGGTAGCCAAACCAGGCGTGCCGCCCATCGTTGCCCCGGCCTTGGAAAAGCAGCGTCGGCACCCCGCGCGCCTTGCCCACCTGGGAAGCGAAGTACGCCTGGTCTACGCAGATACCGCCCTGGCCCAAGATCTCGACCATCCGATAGTTGGCCCCGCTCCAGATAGCCGCGCTATTCGCCGCTCGATCGGCGCGATAGCGCACCATCGTGTAGGCTTTGGCGAGTTGGCCCAGCGGGTAGTCGGCCACCTGCTGCGACCACGCGAGCTCGGCCAAGGGTGTGATCGTATCGACGACAAACTTCAGCTCGCCCGCGCTCAGTGCACTGGTGCGGTGGAAGAGCCGCCCCTTTTTCTCCTGGTCAATCCACCAGGCAAATGCGTCTTCCGGCGCGGCAAATCGCCGCGGCAGGGCCGTGGCAGGCACCTGCGCATGCGGCCAGATCGGTGGCGGCGGCACATCGTACACCAAGGCGATCGCCACAGCCAGGGAGCGATGACGCATGAAGCGCGCCGGATCACGCCGGTGAAGTTCGTTAAGAATCTCAAAAACGCGCGGCAAGTAATCGACCGGCGTCAGGAGCCCGAAAAACTCTGCCGAAAATGTCGCGTCGCCCATCAGCCGCAGTTGCAGCTCCGACGTAAGGATATCCCCCAGCGCCCGCGACACCGGAGCGTAGTTCTGCGGCATGTTGGCATGCGCCAACTGCGCCGCTCGCACGTCGGCGATCCATTGGATCAGGAAGCTCCGCTCATCCTGCCCGAAGAGCCGCGCCCAGCGATACAGGTGCAACCACGCTTCTGCTGCCGACAGCTTGTCGGCCCGGTAGGCGGCAAGCGCCGCGGCGCGCAACGGCGCATCCTGCGCAGGCCAGCCAAAGCTTCGGGCCGCCAAGCCCACTGCATCGATTCGGGCGGCAGTCGGCCCGCCCAGCGCCTCGGCCTCGGAGATCGCTCCGACGGGCTGGGCTCGGGCAGAGCACGCGGCCAGGGCACACCCGCCAAGCGCCAGTATCGTGCTCCTCATTTGCCGCTTCTCTCTCAGCTACCCCGCCGACAGGCACTCACGGTCGGGCCGGAAATCCTGCGCGTAAATGAGACCAATGACCGCCCGGGAGACTGTACTCGCATCGAGCATGTGGCGCATATCGCGAAACTCCCCTTGCGAGACGACTGCCGCGATCTCGCTTTCCAGCGTAAAGCCATCGGCAGGCATCGGCTGCGGGTTGAACATCACCACGTGATTGTGCAGCGTCATGCCTGTCGCCGCCGTATTCGCCGGATTCACGTAGAAGGTACGCTCCAAATACTCCTGGTTGAGCGGGCTCAAATCCATCGTGAGATCGATGCCACAGCCGGCGATAAGGCCCGTCACGCCGCGATGTCGCGGCTCCTTGTCGAACTCAAACCACGTCGCGAAATTGCTCGGATCGGTGATGAGCTTGCCATTGGCCGGAGCCTGCGTCGCCACCGGCGCGCGCGTGACACCCGCGCCGTACACCGCCGGCATCTCGGCTCGCATCGCGAGGCCAATCACGCCCTTGAAATCCGGGCGCCGTCGCTTGGCCTGCTCGAAGAGCAACCGGTACAGCTCGCTCATCGTCGCGCCGCCGGGCTTGGCGCTGACAAACTCCACCTCCTCGTTGAACGCGCCCGCGAGCGAGGCATTGAAGCCCGTGCGCATTCGCACCTGGCCCTTGTCACTCTTGGGGATCAAAAAATCCGGTCGGTCATTTCCATCGCAGGGCAGCCACACCATGGTGCCACCGATGGTGATCATCTCACCCATCAACGTGAAATAGTCGTCGAGCTTGTCGCCCAGCCCGCCTAGCCCGATCGAGTACGCCTTTTCCGAAAACGTCTTCGAAAACACGTGCTGCGGCGTCACCCGCGCGGCGAGCACATCCATGATATCCCCCGCGATCTCGATATAGCCAGGCTCCTTGCTCACCGGCCGATAGCGGAGCGAGCCCCACTCTCCCCGCACCGTCTCCGCCGGCATCCACGAAACCGCGGGGGCCGCCTCCGCGCTCGGCCTACCGTCGTCCTGGCCGATCATCTCCGCGAAACCCGCGATCTCGAGCACGCTGCGGCAATACTCCGGCACTGCGCGCAGCGTCAGTTCGCCGCCGCGCGTGCGCAGCAGCTTGTGCGTGGAAAGAAACACCCGCAGCGCCGCCGAACTGAGGTAGCTCACTTCCGCGAGATGCAGCTCGACCACGCGCACGCCGGCCAGCCGCTCCGCGGCGAGCGCGGTTCGGAGCTTCTCCGCGCCGGCCCCATCGAGCCGCAGCGCGAGGGTGAGCACCAGCGTGTCAGGACGGGGCTTGGCCTCGGTGATCGTCATGTGCGCGCACCGTAGAAGCGGGCCGGAGGACGGCGACAGAAAAGTGTGCGGGCACATCGGCCCGGCCCCACGTGGCTACCTCTCTAAGCAGGAGGCTGCGCCGCCCGCCGCCGCCGGGCCTGGAGCGCGCGGGCTGCCGCATAACCGAGCAGCACAACGCACCCGACCATGAGGCCAGTGCGCAGCTGCTCGGCGGCGGAGAGCGAGACGCCGATGCCGGTCCACAGCGCCAAGTAGCCCGCAAAGCAGGCAGGGCACTTGGGCATCAGGAGCAGCAGCGCACCCGGCCCCAGCCAGCGCGCAGCCGCGCCACTTCGCCGCAGGCGTGAGGACCGGCATCCGCACCCGGCTTTCATGGAGCCATCGCCTCCTTCTTGCCCATGGCACTCACGACGCCCTCGACCCCGCCGCAGCAGGTCGCCTTGCCACCATCCTCCGCATAGCGATCGTGATAACGTACCCAGTCCATCGTGGAGCCCTCGTTGCGCCCCTTGGGCGTGAGGTCGAGAAAGTTGTGCGTATTGATAAGCGGATCCAGCCCTCGTGTGTAGGTCGAATACGTGTGGTAGATCGCGCCATCCTCGCCGCGGACAAAGACGCTCGCTCCCGGGAGCTCGTCAAAGGGCAGGCCGGGGCTGGTCGGCGCATAGTTGTAGGTCGCCCCGCCTTTCTCCATCTGCTCGGCGGTGAAGGAGACGTCGTAGTCGAAGTTGAAGGAGTTGCGTCCCGAGGAGACCCAGGGGAAATGCCAGCCCATCCGCTTGCGGAAAGGCTCGATCTTCTCGAGGGGCGCTCGCGACACGGCGGCATACGCGACATCGTGATTCTCGAAATGCTGCCGCGCACTATCGACGTGATCGGAGACAAAGCAGCAGGAGGGGCATCCCTGCTCCCATTCCGGGCCAAACATGAAGTGGTATACAATCAACTGGCTACGGCCGCGGAAAAGATCAGAGAGCGTCACCGGACCCTGCGGTCCGTCGAAGACATAGCTCTTCTCGACCTTGACCCACGGGAGTTGGCGACGCTCGGCCATGATCTGCTCGTGCAGCCTCGTGAGTTCTTTCTCGCGGGCGAGATGCTTTTGGCGCGCCGCCAGCCAGGTGGCGCGAGGGACGATGGGAGGAGTGGTTGGAGTGTTCATCGCAGTAGTGTCGAATGAGGCCCCCGCCGATCGACATCGCACCGCACTATTTTTGTTTCAGACGGACATCACAGTCGCAGCGCTCTGCGAGCAACGGCCGCACCTCTATGGTCGCGCCGACCCGCAAACCCGGGAATCGGCGGCCCAGCGCCATCGCCTCCTCGATGTCGCTGCATCGGACCAGATGGTAACCGGCTAGCACCTCCTTGGTTTCGGCAAAGGGGCCATCGGTCTCGACCCAGGCGCCGTCCACCTTGCGGATCGTGCGTGCCGCGGCGACCGGCTGCAGGGGGGCACCGCCCAGGAAGTGCCCGCTGGCGGTGAGGTCGCGGCCGTACGCGCTGCACTCCTCCCAGATCTTTTCGCGCACCGCCTCGGGCTGCGCATTCCAATTCGCTTCATTCCAATAAACTAGCAACAGGTAGTGCATGCGGATATGATCCAGACGAACGAGCCGGCGGCAAATCGACAAGGCCCCGCACAACCCGCATATTCCCCAGCGCTGATGGGGAACCTTCCCGACTACCACCACACCATGCACCACCCTCAGCGATGAAGACTTTCTACTGCGATGCCTGCGGCGCCCTCGTGTTTTTCGAAAATGTGACCTGCCTTGCCTGCGGCCACGCGTTGGGGTTCCTGCCGGACGTGCTCGACCTCAGCGCGATGGAGCACGACGCCGACGGCAAGCTGCGGGCGCTCGCCGCTCCGGCCAAAGGCCGGCGCTATCGCGTCTGCGCCAACGGCAGCGGCCATGGCGTCTGCAACTGGATGGTGCCCGCCGAAAGCGACCGCCCTTTCTGCGTCGCCTGCCAGCTCAACGAAACGATCCCCGACCTCCCCGTGCCCGGAAATCTCGAGCGCTGGCACCGGCTCGAACTGTCTAAGCGCCGATTGGTCTACACGTTGCTGCACCTCGGCCTTCCCCTTGCCCCCGCTCCGGGCGAGACGGGGCCGCCCCTGCGCTTTCGCTTCCTCGCCGACACTCCCGATGGGAAAGCCATGCTCACCGGCCACGCCAACGGCGTCATCACCATCAACGTCGCCGAGGCCGACGACGCCGTACGCGAACAGCGCCGAGTCAATCTGCACGAGCCTTTCCGCACGCTGCTCGGGCACTTCCGCCATGAGGTCGCCCACTATTATTGGGATATCCTTATCGCGACGCCCGAACGACGGGAGGCCTTTCGCGCGCTCTTCGGTGACGAACAGGCCGACTACAAGGCGTCGCTCGAGCGCCACTACAAGGAAGGCCCGCCGGCGGATTGGACAACGCGCCACGTCTCGGCCTACGCCAGCTCGCATCCGTGGGAGGACTGGGCGGAGACTTTCGCGCACTATCTCCATATCGTCGACGCAGTGGAGACCGCCGCCAGCTTTGGCCTGTCGCTCCGGCCGCGTCAGCACCCCTCCGCCAGCAGCATGACGGCAGAGCCGCTCCGCGCCGCACAGCCCGAGGCGAGCCTCGATGCGATCCTCGCGACGTGGTATCCGCTCACCTACGCGCTCAATTCGCTCAATCGCGGCATGGGGCTCAACGATCTCTACCCATTTGTGCTGCCCGCGCCCGCCGTGGAGAAGCTCAGATTCATCCACGATACCCTGCAGACGCAAAAAGCGGCGCGTCCTTCCGAACACGCCGCTTGAAATGCTAGCTCGCCGGTGAGGCTCGCGCCTTACATCAGGTCCTTCATCTCCCAGCCCTTGCGGTAGGTGCGGCGCAGGTACTTGTTGGCCGCTTTTTCGTTGGTGAAGCTGAGGCTGGCCGCGTCCCAGTTGAGCGTCGTCTGCGGATACCGCACCGCCACGCTGCCAAGCAGCACGGCCTCGGTGAGCGGGCCCGAGTAGTCGAAGGGAGCGAGCGGCTTGGAAGGCATGCCCACGCACGCCTCCGCCCAATCGGACCAGTGATGCGTGCCAGGGACGGCCGGAATCTTGTAGTCGGCGAACTTTTCCACCGGGAAAAGCTTCGGCGTACCGATGTGCGGCACATGCACCACACCCTCCGTGCCGATGATGATCGACCCTTCCAGGAAGGGGTTGCGCGTGGCCTTCTTCTTGCCGTCGACCGCGCCAATGCCGCCTGTGGCATCCACGGAGCCTGGCTGTTTGTCCGCACCGACGAGGGCAAGGATATGCTTGGGCTTCTCGGCGTCGCCGTCGTACCAGGTCACGGGGACGGTCTTTTCCGCGGTGAACTTGGTGCCCGGGAAGATGTATTTGATGTGCGCGTTAATTGACCAGTTCCACTGGTCGGGCGAGGGGCCTTCCGAGCGGATGGAGATAGGAGCGGTCAGCGCGAGCGCTTCGAAAACCGGATCGAAAATGTGGCAGCCCATGTCACCGAAGGTGCCGGTGCCGAAATCGAGGCGCTTGCGCCAGTTGCCGGGGTGGTAGTGGTTGGCGACGAAGGGCCGCTCCTCGGCGATGCCGAGCCAAAGGTTCCAGTCGAAGTTGGCCGGGATCTTGTCGGCCTTGGCGGGCGGCGCACCGCGATCGCCCCACTTCTTGCTGCTCCAGGTGTGGACTTCCTTCACCTTGCCGATGATACCGCTCTGCACGACAGCGACGGCCTGGCGGTACTCGCGCTGCGAATGGATCTGGATGCCCATCTGGGTAATGAGCTTCTTCTCGCGGGCAAACTTGGTAAGCGCGCGCGTCTCATAGATGGAGTGTGTGAGGGGCTTCTGGCAGTACACATGCTTGCCAAGTTGCATCGCGGAGAGCGCGATCGGGGCGTGCATGTGGTCGGGCGTCGACACGTTGACGGAGTCGAGATTGTTACCCTCCTTCTCGAGGAGCTGGCGCCAGTCCGAGTACACCTTCACGTCGGGGTGCGCAGTTTTCACATCGGCGAGGCGATTGCTGTCGACCTCGGCCACGGCGACGAGCTTCACGAAAGGATTGCTGCAGATCGCGCGGATATCGTTCCACGCCATGCCAGCGGCGCCGAAGCTCGCATGGCGGAGCACCTTGCTCGGCTGGGCGGCGTGCAGGTTGCGAGCGAAGAAGGGCGCGGCCAGCGCGGCTGCGCCAGCGGTCTTGAGGAAATCGCGCCGGGTCGGCGACGGAGACGGTGAATAGCGATTCATGCGGAGAAGAGAGAAGCGGTAACCTTGTGGTTACCTGATGAACGTTGGCAATGCCAGGGCGCGCTTAATTTTGGAATTTCGCGCAGGTTTTCCACGACCCCGCATAATTAACAGAAAGGCTCGACGCGCGAAGCCGAAAACGCCGAGATGCGGGATGATGAGCCCCGCATCGCCTGCTCCTGTCACGCGCCGACATGCCCTTGCCTCACTCGCCGTCGGCGCGGCCGCTGCCCTCTCGGGCCCCTCCATCGCCAAGGCGCAGGATAGGAAACCGCTCTACCGCGCGAAAAATGGCCGCATCGCCCAATCCGTCGTGCCGTGGTGTTTCAACCCCATGCCGGTGCCCGAGCTCGCCCGCCACGCGGCGGCGCTCGGCCTCAAATCCGTGGAGCTTTGCCCAGTCGAGCACTGGCCGATGCTCAAGGAGCTGGGGCTCACGCCCGCGATCTCGAGCAGCCACGGCTTTGCCAAGGGTTTCGCCAATGTGGCCGAGCACGCGGAGTGCCTCGCCACGCTGCGCACCCGCATCGACCAATGCTCCGCGGCAGGCGTGGGCCGCTTGATCACCTTCTCCGGTTTTCGCAAAGGCATCAGCGACGAGGACGGCCTCAAGAACATGGTAAACGGCCTCAAGCAGATCGTCGGCTATGCCGAGGAGAAAAAAGTCACCCTCTGCCTCGAGATGCTCAACTCCCGTGTGGCGGAAAACATGAAGGGCCATCCCGACTACTTCTGTGACGATATGGAGCGCTCCGTGGAGGTCTGTCGCCGCATCGGCTCGCCCCGCATGAAGGTGCTCTTCGATTTCTACCATGTGCAGATCATGCACGGCGACCTGATCGTGCGGGTGAAGAAGCACAAGGATTACATCGGCCACATCCACACCGCCGGCGTGCCTGGGCGCAACGAGATCGATGAAACTCAGGAGATCCAGTACCGGGCCCTGATGAAGGCGCTGCTCGACATCGGGTACGAGGGCTTCGTGGGGCAGGAGTTCATCCCGCTCCGCGACAAGGTCTCGTCGCTCGCGCAAGCCATCGAGATCTGCGACATCTAGGAGAGAACTGTCCCGGGCCCCAGGATCTCCGAGCCCCATACGCCATACCCCTCCCCCGCTCATGAACCCCACCCGCCGCCAATTTCTTACTTCCACCGCCGCTGGCCTCGCCGCCCTCCCCCTGATCTCGGCTGTCGGCAGCGCCGCTGAGGCAAAGAAGGAAAAGGCCCCCGCTGCGCCGCAGCCGAGCTTCGCCGGCAGGTCAAAGATGAAGCTCGGCACCGTCACGTACAATCTCGCGATGGACTGGGACATCGCCACGATCATCAAGCATTGCACCGAGGCGAAGTTCGAGGGCGTCGAGCTGCGCACCACGCACAAACACGGGGTGGAGGTCTCTCTTTCCAGGGAAGAGCGCGCCACGGTCAAAAAGCGCTTTGCCGACTCGCCGGTGCAACTCGCGAGCCTCGGCAGCGCCTTCGACTACCACACCGCCGACCAGGCAAAGCTGAAGAAGGACATCGCCGCGACCAAAGAGTACCTCCGCCTCGCCCACGATGTCGGCGCCACGGGCGTGAAAGTCAGGCCAAATGGCTTCCCCAAGGATGTGCCGCAGGAAAAGACGCTGGAGCAGATCGGCCGCTCCCTCCGCGAGCTCGGTGAGTTTGCCCAAGGGCACGGCCAGAAGCTTTTCCTGGAGGTGCATGGCTCCGGCACTTCTCTGCTACCCCATATCAAGACTATCATGGACGTGGCCGATCACCCTGCCGCGGGAGTATGCTGGAACTCCAACCAGACCGACCTCGCTGGCCAGGGCTTTGACCACAATTTCGATCTCGTGAAGAAGAAGATCCTCACGGTCCATATGCGCGACCTCTTCCTTGAAGAGTACCCCTTTCGGAAGCTTTTCGCCGGACTCAATGCCATCGGCTACACCGGCTTTTGCTTCGCCGAGATCCCGCCGAGCGCCGACCCCGTGCGGGTGATGAAGTATTATCGCGCACTCTTCCTTGCGTATCAAAACCTCCTCTGATCCCTCAGCTCCGCGCGAAGAACGCTCCGCGTCATCGCCCCGCCCCGCGCACGACTCCTGCTAACGCCCTGCTCCCTTTTATCCACCGCATGAATCCTCCTGCTTCGACCTCATCTTCCGGCCGCTGGTGGCACGGACTCACCCGTTACCATTGGTTCGTCTTCACGATCGCCGCGCTGGGCTGGCTGTTCGACTGCCTCGACCAACAGCTCTTCACGCTCGCCCGCATGCCCGCGATGAAGGCACTGCTCGAGGAGGGTAAGGATCCCGTGCTCTGGGGTGGCTACGCCACCTCGGTCTTCATCGCCGGCTGGGCCACGGGCGGCCTCGTCTTCGGTGTGCTCGGCGATCGCATCGGCCGCGCCAAGACGATGATGATCACCATCCTCATCTACTCGCTCTGCACCGGCTTGAGCGCGCTTTCGGTGGGCTTCTGGGACTTTGCGTTCTACCGGTTCATCACCGGCCTCGGCGTCGGTGGCGAGTTCGCCGTCGGTGTGGCGCTCCTCGCGGAAGTCATGCCCGCCAGGTCGCGCTCCGGCGCACTCGGCGCGCTGCAGGCACTCTCGGCGCTAGGCAATATCTCGGCCGCGCTCATCGGCATGGGCATGGCGTTCCTCGAGACGACCGGCGCGATCTCGCTCGGCAATTCGTGGCGGTGGATGTTCGTGATCGGCGCTATCCCCGCAGCTCTCGCCCTCGTGATCCGGATGCGCATGAAGGAGCCGGAGCGCTGGCAGAAGATGAAAGACTCCGGCGCGCTCAAGAAGCACAGCGCATTTACCTACAAAGAGCTCTTCACGGATCCGCGTTGGCGCAAGAATGCCATCGTCGGCATGCTCCTCGTATGCTCTGGCGTGATCGGCCTCTGGGGCATCGGCTTTTTCACTCCCGAGCTCGTGCGCACCGTGCTCAGCAAGAGCTACGCCGCGCAAGGCATGAGCAAGGAGCAGATCGGGCCGCTCGTCGATAAGTGGGCGAGTTGGGGCCTCCTTACGCTCCAGGTGGGCGCCTTCGTCGGCATGCTGTTCGCCACCTGGGTCACCGGCAAGGTCGGCCGCAAGAAGGCCTTCGCGATGGCCTTCCCCGCCGCCCTCATCGCCACCGCCTGCGCCTTCGGCTTCTACCGCGATGCCAGCCAGACTTTCTGGCTCATCCCGATCATGGGCTTCTGCCAGCTCTCGGTGTTCGCGATCTACGCCATCTATCTACCCGAGCTTTTCCCCACGCACCTGCGCAGCACCGGCACGTCGTTCTGCTATAATGTCGGCCGCTTTATCGCCGCCGCCGGCATCCCGCTCATCGGCCTGCTGAAGACGGAGGTCTACGCCGACTACGCCGAGCCCATGCGCCCCGCGGCGCTCACCATGTGCGCTTTCTTCCTCCTCGGGCTCATCGTCCTGCCCTTCGCCCCGGAGACGAAGGATAAGCCGCTCCCCGAGGATGAAAAGGGCTTCGCCCACTAAGTCCCAGCAGTCCACGGCGATCTTCACGGTCGCTTCCGTTTGAAAAGGATAGCGGTCATCACGACCGCCATTCTCATTTGTGGCCCCCATGAAATTTGGCATCTGCAACGAGATCTTCAAGGACTGGAAGCTCGAGGATATCTTCAGCTACTGCGCCCGCATCGGCTACGATTGCGTCGAGGTCGCGCCCTTCACCCTCGCGAAGTACGTCACGGAGATCTCCGCTGCCGAGCGCGCGCGCATCCGCGAGTCGGCTGCGCGTGCTGGCATCGCCATCTCGGGCATCCACTGGGTGCTGGTGCAGGCGGAGGGGATGTTTCTCGTCTCCTCCGACCCCGCCGCCCGTGAGCGCAGCGCAAAGTATTTCTGCGACCTCGTCGATTTCTGCGCCGACATCGGCGGCAAGATCATCGTGGTCGGTTCGCCCAAACAGCGGCAGGTGCCGGATGGCGTGAGCCACGCGCAGGCCCGCGTCTGGGCGCAGGAGGTTTTCCGCCCTTCGACAAAGCTGGCGGAGCAGCGCGGCATCACGGTCTGCTTTGAGCCGTTGCCGGCCGAGGACACCAATTTCATCAACACCGCGGAAGACGCGATCGCCTTTGCGCGCGAGCTGGGTTCGCCAGCCTTCAAGGTCATCCTCGATGTGCGCGCTATGAGCCACGAGGCCAAGCCTGTGCCGCAGATCCTGCGTGAGAGCCGGGGGGAGTTCGCCTACGTGCACGCCAATGACAAGAACCTCAAAGGCCCCGGCTTCGGCGAGGTGGACTTCCGTCCCATTGCTGCCGCCTTGCGTGAAGTTGGCTACGAGGGCGTTGTTTCGGTCGAAGTTTTCAACTTCGACGAAGGTCCCGAAGCCATCGCCACCCGCAGCCTCGAGTATCTCAAGCGCACGTTTGCTTAGGCGAGCGCGGCGGCCCCGCGCTTCGCCCATCGGCCGTGGTGAGCCCGCTCGGCGAGTTGCGTCACCGTTTCCCGTGGTTATCGTCTCGCTCACGCCCCGATGAAACTGCGCACGCTTGCCTCCCCTTCCTACCCGCTGCTGGGCGTCGTCTTGCTCGCCGCCGGCTGCGTGAGCGAGCCGCAGGGGCAGACGATGCGCTCGCCCCCCAAGATGCCCACCATCGCGCCCTCCGTGGCCGCTGCCTCGGTGCGGCAGAGTGCGAGCGACCTCGCGGCCCGCGCCGCTGCGCTGGCTGACACCGACCCCGCCGCCGCGGCCGCGGCGCTGGCTGCTATCTCCGATCCCGCGGAGCGTACGCGGCATGCCCGCGAGATTGCCGCGCGGCTCGCCGAGCGCGATGCCGCACAGGCGGCTCGCTTCGCCGCCACGTTTCCACCCGGCCTCGCACAGACCGCCGCGACGGAGGCTGTCGCCGCAGCCATGGCCTCGCGCGATGCCGATGGGGCCATCCGTTGGGCGCTCGGCCTGCCCCCCGCCGCCGCGCCCGGCGCCGCGCGCCAGACTATCGCAGCCCATCTGGTCGAGGCCGATCCACCACCCGCGATGCGGCGCTTTGCCGCGCTCGCCGCCGGGCCGGATCGCGATGAATTTCTCGGCTATGCCGCTGCCGCCTGGGCCCTCCGTGATACCGATGCCGCGCTCGCCTGGGCTCGCGACTTATCGGACCCCGCCCTCCGCGAGCGCCTTCTCTCCTCCATTGGCTTTGCCGTCGCTCAGGCTCATCCGGATCGCGCCATCGCCATCGCCGGCGAGTTGCCCCCCGGCCGCAATCGCTGGCTCCTCACCGGCGCACTGGCGCAAACCTGGGTCGCCAAGGATCCCAAGGCGGCCTTTGCCTGGGCGCAGCAGCTTCCCGCCGGCGAGACCCGCGACGCCGCATATGCCGGTTTCGAGACCGGGCTCGGCGTGAGCAGCCGCCGCAGCATCTCCGGGCCCAACACGCGTGCCGGTGCCTCCCGCTCCCGTGGCAGCGGCAGTGCCGCCTCAGCGTGGACCGAGGAGCAATCGGCGACGTTCGCCGCGTGGCTCCGCACCCAGCGCGAGGGCATGACGAGAGACGAAGCCATCCTAGAGTACGTCCGCCAGCGTGGCTCCTCAGAGCCTCTCGCCGTCGGCCAGCTCCTCTCCACCCTCCCCGGCACCGCCACGCGCGACCAAGCTGTGGCGCTCCAAGTCGATACGCTCCTAAGCTCGGGCTCGAGCCGCGAAGCCGCGGAATTTCTCCGCTCGCTGCCGCGCTCCTCGCGCACCGACGAGATGACCGAGCGCGTCGCGCGCCAATACCTCCTCACTAATCCCGGCGCAGCCGCGGCGTGGCTCGACGAGACCACGATCCCACCCCATCGGAAACGGGAGCTCCTGCGCGAAGCCGGGCGTTAAGCCACTTGCGGAAAGGGCGACCTTCCCTTCACCGACAGGGTGGACAAAGCCATGTCCCATGCCCTGCGCTATCTTGAGCGCACGATCATGAAACACCGCAACGCCTACGCCTCCCTCGCCCTCGACTCCGCCGCCGCTCGCCAGCTCCAGTTCGCTTGGTCGCACGTGGAGCAGCCCGCCGCATCGCGCGCAAGCTTCCTCAACTTCCCCTGCTCCGGCCCCGCTCCCGCGCCCCGTGCGGCTCGTCGCACGCGCACGGAAAAGCGCCCGCTCGCGGCCTGAAGCCGCCTCGCCCGAGGCATTTCGCTCGACTCTTTTTGCGCTGGTTCGATTGCTTGGGCTGCACCCGCGGCAAGCATGCTACTCCGCCAAGCCACTCTCCATCGCATCGCGGCGGGCAGCGTTGATCTCGTCTTTCGTCGTTGGCGCCGGCCCTCGGTGAAGGCGGGAGGCACTTTGCAGACCGCCGCTGGTCTCCTGCGCATCGCTGCGCTCGAGAAAATCTCCGAGTCCTCGCTTACGACCAGTGATGCCCGCCGCTCCGGCCATGCCTCGCTGGCAGAGCTGAAGGCCGAGTTGGCGTCATGCCCTGATGGCACGCTCTACCGCATCGAACTCCATTGGGAAGGGCCCGATCCTCGTCTCGCGCTCCGCGAGACCACGACCCTATCCGATGAGCAATGGCTCGCACTCTCGGCAAAGCTCGCGCGCCTCGACCATGGTGGCGCTCATGGGCCATGGACCCGCCGCGTGCTCGCTGCCATCGCAGCGCATCCGCGTGAGCGGGCGGTCGACCTCGCGCAGCGGCTCACTCTGCCCAAAGAGTGGCTGAAGGTGAATATCCGCAAACTGAAGAACCTCGGGCTCACGATCAGCCACGAGACGGGCTACGCCATCAGCCCGCGGGGCAGCCAGGCGCTGAAGCGATTGGAATGATCGCCTCTGAGGCCGCGGCTTCAGACCATGGTGGGCAAAGCCATGTCCCATGCTCTGCGTTATCTTTGGCGCACGATCATGAAACACCGCAACATCTACGCTTCCCTCGCGCTCCACTCCGCCGCCGCCCGCCAACTCGAGTTCTGCTGGTCTCATGTCGAGCAGCCGGTGGTGTCGCCGGCACGCTTCCTCAACTTCCCCTGCTCAGGAGCGGCTCCAGCACCTCGCGCCGTCCGGCGCTCGCGCACGGAGAAGCGGCCGCTGGCAGCGTGAGCAACGGGCTCTCGCCGCTGCCAAGACCTCAAGTGCCTCACCCAGCCATCGGGCCCCACGGCTCGATCTGTCGCAACTTCTTCGCGCCAAGCGCGCGGTAGCAATCGGGCAAGTCGAAGCGCTTGAGCACGCCGGGCAAGAGCAGGGCGAGCGGCAGTTTGTAGTTTTCGCTTGCGGCAATCTCGCCGTAGCTCGAGAGCGCATGCTTGAGCGTCACTTGTGCGACGTCATCAGAGAGCACGGCGGCAAAGGTCGCTGGAATCGCGCCCCACCCTCGCGCCACGAGATGAATCTCGGTGTGGCCCGTGGACTTGAGCCAGTCGATTGCGCGCAGCACGTCGTGGGTCCGTTGTCCCGCCATCGGTGTATCCAGCATCAGGCCGTAGGCGGCATACATGAAGTCTGGGCCATACGGGGCGAGGAAACTCTGGTTGGTCGTTGTCGGGCGCGATTCGCCGATCCCCCGCACATCGCAGGCAAACACCGCCGCATCACCGCTTGCTTTCATCAGCTCCGCGATCATCGGCTCCTGACGCAGCTCGTCATCTGCCGATTGATGCGCGATGTAGAGCAGGGCCTTGGCAGTTTTGCGCGGCACTCGCGAGACGAGATCGACGTCGCTCAAGCGGTACACGATGGCATGGATACCCGCTTCGGTTTCCACCGCGTATGTCCCGGCGAATCTCGTCGGGTAGCCTCTGCCCGGGCTGGGCCTTAGGATGCGATAGTCGGGCGCAGCGGCTTCGCGGGGCGGGAGCTTGAGCACCGCCCGCACCGCCGTTTTTAGTTCGGAGCCTTCCGGCTGGCCCCGCTTTGCCGCCATTGCTCGCGCGAGCTCTCCCGTAAATGTCACCACCGTGCGCGGTCGCGCCTCGCCTACCTGGCCGCGGGGCGTGCATTGCAGCGTCGCATCGGTCTCAAGCGTGAGCGTGGGCTCGGCTGAGCCCTGGGCGACTTTGGTGATGCCGTTGAAGAAGCCGTACATCGCCTCTCTGTTTGGCTGTGAATAGCCGTGCGGATCGGGCCCGATGTGGAGCTTGATGTTGTCCTCCGCACCCAGAAGGCGGTAGAGGTGCTTGAGCCGGCCAAAGGCTTCCTCAAGCCCTCGGGCGTCGAAGTAGTCGCGCTCCTGCCCCATAAGGATAACCGGCCGGGGCGCCATCGCGGCGATAAAGTCGGCGTGGTCCAGCCCCAGCGCGATCGCGCGCGGCGGGCACTGCTCGGTATCCGCGGGCAGCTCGTTTTCGAGATTGCGGCGCAGCGTCGTCACGAAGCAGCTCGCTCCCACCATCGTCCAGCGGGGATCGGCGGCGCTGAGCCAGGTCGTCTGCGTGCCGCCGCCGGAGTTTCCGGTGAGGCCGATGTGCTTTGGGTCCACCTCCGGGCGCGTGAGGAGGTAGTCGAGCGCGCGTATGCCATCCCACACCATCCAGGAGCCGAGGAATTCATCGACGAGCACCTGCTGGTTGCCCACATGGAGGTGCTCCGGCACGCCTACGCCAAAGCGGGCCTTGAGCTCTGCATTGACGCACTGCAGCCGCTCCCCCTGCCCGATCGGATCGATGATAAAGACGACATATCCCTGCCGCGCCAGCCCCTGGGCAAAGGATTGGTAGGTGCCGGCAGCCTTGCCGTTGGCGGAGTGTCCGCACAGCCCTACCACGCCAGGGAGTTTTCCTCCGCGCCCCTTGGGCACGTAGAGATTGCCCGTGACGGGAAAATCGGGCCGGCTCTCGAAAATCACGTTCTCGATCGTGTAGCTGTCACGCTCCACCGTGCGCGTCGTGCGAGCTTTCAGCGGAGTTTTCTCCGGCCAAGGCCCCAGGCACTCACGCACCTTGCCCTGCAGTTCCTTTACGTAGGCCTCCGCGTCGGCTCGCGTCTTCAAGCGGGCTCGTCTCTCTTCGCCCAAGCGCTCCGCCTGCCTCACACGGGCCACGCAGGCCTCGTGCACCATCCGCCCAAAGCGATTCAGCGCGACCGGTGCCGCTGGCGCGGTCGGCGCGGCTTTCTTCGCGGACTTGCTTGCCTCCGCCGCCGCGAGCGACTGGCCGCCCAGCGCGCCGAGCAGCGGTAGGCCGACGATGCCGGCTCCGGCGCGTCGGATTATCTGGCGGCGGGTCAGCGAGGAATCTTCCGGGGAGGGGTGCGAGGACATGCCTCGAAACAACGCTCCGATGCCGCCGGGCTCCAGCCGGAAATGCACCGATCGGTTACAACGCGAGTTCGCCGTGCGTCAGCTTGTCCTGTAGTCGCTGCTGCGCGCGGTCGTGCACGATCGTCATCGTCTCCTGCAGCAGCTCAGGGGTAAAGCCCCACTGGGTGAGAAGCGTGGAATCGAGCTCGAAAAGGAAACCGTCTTCGGCGACTCCGGGCCCAAAAGCCGTCGCGATGTATTTGCCAGCATGGAGGTGGGCGAGCAAGGGCAGTACCTCCGCCGGCCCTTGCGCTGGGATTTCGCAGTACTCGGCCGCCGCCACGAGATTGGCGGGAAAGCTCCAGGTGCGCAGCAGCTTTGCGCTCACATCAGCATGGGAGTAGCCTAGGATCTCGCGCTCGGCTTGCGACCATGTCCCGCCTCGCTGGGCGCAGTAGGCGCGCATCACGGGGAACCACGGTGCGCAGGCATGCGCTACGGCGAGTTTGCCGATGTCACAGACGAGGCCGGCGGTGTACGCCGCCTGCGGATCCACTCGCTCGCTCGTCTCCGCAAGCACTTCGGCGGCGAGCGCCGTGCAGAGGGCATGCCGGCAGAAATCTCCCGGCGTGCCCCGCGAAGAGCCCACTTCCCAGCGGCTCACCAGCGCCAGCGCCGCCAGGCGGTAGAGTTCTCGCTGCCCGAGGCGCACCACCGCATCGGAAAGAGTCTCGGCCGCGGTGTTGCCACCGAAAAACGCCGAATTGGCCAGCCGCAGCGTCGCAGCGGCCAGCGCTGCGTCGACCTTGATGATGGCGGCGATATCGTCCGCACTGCTATCCGGGTCCATCAGCACGGCGATCAGCTTCGGGAGCAGCGCCGGTGAGCAGGGCAGACGCAGGGCGCGTTCGCAGACCTGGTCGAGTGTGGGCGGGGTGGTTTCAGACATGGGAGGTATCGACTCAGGCTGCGTTGATGAGCGAGCCGGGGTCGAGGATCAGCGCGATGTTGCCGTCGCCGAGGATCGCGCCGCCGGCCACGCCCGGCAGATTCTGCATGAAGGCGCCGAGATTCTTGATCACGACTTCCTGCTTGCTCACCATTTCGTCGACCAGAAGCGCCGAGGCGCGGCCGGACGTCTCGACGATCACGACGATACCTTCCCACGGATTGGCGGCCTCGCCCGGGATGCCGAAGCGTCGGTTGAGCCGGTGGATCGGCACGAAGCGCCCGCGCAGGTCGAGTACCTCGCCCTTGCCATGTACGGTGGAGATATTTTCACGCACCGGGCGCAGGGCCATCTGTACCGAGGTGCTTGGAAGGATGAAGCGATCGGTGCCGACTCGCACCACGAGGCCATCGATGATGGCCATGGTGAGCGGGAGCTTGATCTTGAAGACTGAGCCTTGCCCCACTTCGGAAGAGATCTCGATCTTGCCGCGGAGCTTCTCGATGTTGCGCTTCACCACGTCCATGCCGACGCCGCGGCCGGAAACGGCGGTGACCTTTTCTGCCGTGGAAAAGCCGGGCGCGAAGATGAGCGCCAGAATCTCGTCCCGCGTCGGTTGGGCGTTGGGAGCCACGATACCCTTCTCGATCGCCTTGCGCAGGATCTTCGCCGGGTCGATGCCCCGGCCGTCATCCTGGAGCTCGATCACAATATTGCTGCCCTGGTGGTAAGCACGGAGTTGGAGCGAGCCCGTCTCGGATTTGCCGGCGGCGCGGCGGGCTTCGGTCGTTTCTAGACCATGATCGAGCGCATTGCGCACCATGTGCACGAGCGGGTCGCCGATCTCCTCGACGACTGTGCGATCGAGCTCGGTGTCTTCGCCGTCGGTGACAAAGTGGACTTTCTTGCCAAAATCGCGCGCGAGGTCGCGGGCGAGGCGCTCCATCTTCTGGAAAGTCGGCTTGATCGGGATCATGCGCAGCGACATCGCAGTCGACTGCAGCTCCTTCGTGATCCGCCCGAGCTGGCTGACGTTGCGCTGGAGCAGCGAATTGTCACCCGAAACCTGGCGCGCGCTCTCGACGAGCTGGCTTTGCACGATCACCAGCTCGCCCACCACGTCCATGAGCGAGTCGAGTTTCTCGGTATTGACGCGTACGGTCGCAGAAGAGGACTTCGTGCCGGCGGTGTTCGCAGTCGCAGCCTTCTTGGGGCCGGCCTCGGCGGCGGGCTCGCTCGTTAGAGCTGGGGCGAGGCCGGGCATCGGCACGACGGGCGCGAGCTCTGGCATCGGCAGGACTTCCGGCGCAGGCATCGGCGCGACTGGAGCGACGGCGGCAGGCTCAGCCGCAGCAGGCGCTGTGGCCCCCGTGGCGAGCACCTTCACCTTGGCGATGAGATGATTGACCGGGACGATCTGATCGGGGAGCTGTCCCTTTTCGAGAGCCACGCCCACCTGCGCCGTCAGCGCCTGCAGCGCATCGCGGCTGCGCAGGATCTCGGTGATGATCGCGGCATTGAGCCGGAGTTGGTGATTGCGAGCCAGGTCGAGCAGCGACTCCACCTCGTGCGCCAGCGTATGCATCGGCACCAGACCCAGGAATCCGGCATTACCCTTGATCGTGTGGAAGGAGCGGAAGATGGAATTGAGCGCCTCGGGATTTTCGGGCTCCTGGTCGAGAGCGAGCAGCGCCGCCTCGATCTGCTGGAGGTGATCGATCGCCTCGGCGAAAAACTCCACGAGCAACTCGCGATTATCCTCCAGATGGAGATCCATCAGCACATCGCTGCCGGCGGATTCCCCGGCCGCCGTCTGGGGCGCGGAGGCGGCTGCGGTGGGCTCCACCGTGGGAGCGGGAGTCGCCTTGCCGCTGCGCGCGCCGCCAATTTGCTGCGTGAGCCATTCCACCAAGCCCTGCAGCTGAGCCAGGGTCGGTGCGTCAAACGGCTGCGCCGTGTCGAGTTTGGCCTCGAGCGCGGCGCGGGCAGCGGCGACCTTGGCCTGCCAGGAGGGCTCGCCTGCGCACTGATCGGCAAGATCGCCGAGCAGGCTGTACGCGGGCACTAGACCGTCGTCACGCCCCGGCTGGGCTAGCACCGACTCGGCGGCGACGCGATTCAGGGTATCCTCGATCGAACTGAGAAGAGTAGCTGGAATGGACATGGGCGAGCGCCACGCGGGGCGGATTTCTCCAGCATCGGCCCACTTCCACAAAAGTTTACCGGAATCGCCTCATCATCTCACTTCCGCTAAAGCCCCCGGCCAAAGAGCCGATTGTATACGAAACCTCTGCGTATGCTCTGGACTCTCCCACGTCAGCTCTTTGCCGGATTCGGCTCATTGTTCGCCGTCGTATTGATGCTTTTGGGGGGATTCGAGTACGTCGTGCGTTCTTTTAAGAGCGAGGTCGATGTCATCACCAAGGATAACATTCCCGGCCTCATGCTCAGCGCCGAAGCGCTCCAGCACGCGCTTGAGTATCGCGTTCTCACGCTGCGCCACCTGCTCACTCAGGACACCGAGGAGTGGAAGACCATTGGCGAAACGTGCGATAATCTCGCGCGTCAGACTATCGACAACCTGGCCAGCTATCAGAAGACGATCACCACGGACGAAGACCGGGCTCTCTTCGCCCTGGTCAGCCCGGCGCTCGACAAGTACCGTGCCATCGCGCGCCAGATGCGCGAGCTCAACGCCGCTGGCGATCGGGCCGGTGCCATGGCGCTCATGCCCGAGGCCGCCACTGCGTTTGCCGCCTACGAAAAGACCGTGGTCGAGCTGACTCACTTCAACGAAAAGTACTCCACTCACAACGCCGAGGCCGTCGTAAGGACTGTCCGCCAAGCACATATCATCGAACTCGTGCTCGGAAGCTCAGCCGTGGTAGTCGCTCTCGGAGCCGGTTTCCTGATCTCTCGACGCATCACCCGCTCGATCTCCGGCGTGGCCGGCTCTCTCGCCGAAGGCTCCACCCAGGTCGCCGGCGCGGCCGGGCAGATGTCGAGCGCCAGCCAGACACTCGCCGAGGGCTCCTCGGAGCAAGCCGCCAGCCTGGAGGAGGCCAGCGCTTCCTTGGAGGAAATGGCTGCGATGACGAAGCGCAACGCCGACAGCGCTCAGTCGGCCAAGGATCTCTCCAGTCAGACCCGCAAATCCGCTGATGAGGGCGCGACGCACATGGAGGAGATGCGCCGCGCGATGGATGCCATCAAGTCCTCGTCCGACGATATCGCCAAGATCATCAAGACGATCGACGAGATCGCCTTCCAGACGAATATCCTGGCGCTCAATGCCGCCGTCGAGGCCGCTCGGGCCGGCGAAGCCGGCCTCGGGTTTGCCGTCGTCGCCGAGGAGGTACGCAATCTCGCGCAGCGCTCAGCACAGTCCGCCAAGGACACTGCCGCCAAGATCGAGGATGCCATCCGCCGCAGCGAACACGGCGTCACGATCAGCGCCAACGTCGCGCACTCCCTCTCCGATATCGTGGACAAGGCCCACAAGGTCGACACCCTAGTCGCCGAGATTGCCCAAGCCTCCAAGGAGCAGAGCCAGGGCATCGACCAGCTCAATACCACGGTGAACCAAATGGACCGCGTCACGCAGTCCAGCGCCGGCACCGCCGAGGAGACGGCCGCTGCCGCCGAGGAACTCTCCGCGCAGGCGATCTCCCTGCGGGAATCGGTGAGCCAGCTCGAAAGCCTCGTGGGCCGGGTGAAAACGCCCCCGCCCACGTCCGAAAAATTGACGGGCCACTCGCAGGGCGACCGCGCGCCTGCCAAACCCGCCCTGCCACCGCGCAAACTCCGCCGGGTCGATGCGACACCCAAGCAGATTGATATGCCAGCGAGCGTCTGAGCTCTCTCCGCGAAGCCGCACAAAACGCTCAACTATTTTCGTTTCGTTCCGAAGTTAACTCTCAAAAAACCATGCGTACAGCCGCCACTCCCTCCGCCGCCAATTCCTCGCTCTCCGGCAAATACCTCACCGTCGTCCTCGAAAACGAGGCCTACGGTATCGGGGTGCTTAAAGTCAGGGAGATCATCCGTATGCAGAAGATCACCCCCGTCCCGCAGATGCCGTCCTACGTCAAGGGCGTCATCAATCTGCGCGGCCGCGTGATCCCGATCGTCGATCTTCGCGTAAAGTTCGGCCTCAAGGCTGAATTTGCGGAGCGCACCTGCATCGTCGTCGTCCAGGTCAAGCTCCCCAGCGAGCAAGTCGTGCAGATGGGCCTCATCGTCGACAGCGTCGAAGAGGTCGTCACGCTGCAGGCTGGTGAGATCGAGCCCACGCCCGAGTTTGGCGCGCGCATCGACACGGCGTACCTCCTCGGTATGGCCAAGGTGAAAGGCGCGGTAAAAACCCTGCTCGATATCGACCGCGTGGTCGCCCCCGAGACCGTGCAGGCCATCGCCTCCGCCAACTAAGCCGGGGCGCCTCCCTCAAAGTAAATTTCCAAAGGCAAAAGGGCGGGTCTCGCAAAGACCCGCCCTTTTCGTGCGCCTCACTCAGAGAACTCATCACGCTGTCTCGCCCGCTCGTCCTCGGCCTTCAGCGCAGCGGCCGCCTGCGGATCGAGCGCAGCTTCGCGCTCGCGGAGCTGTCGTATCCGCGCACGAAGATCCTCCTCACGCTGTTCCAGCTCGTTTTCCTTCTCCTGCTGAGCCTGCACTTTCTCGAAGAGCTTGGTCTCGGCTTCATCCAAAAACTGCTCTCGCTCGCGCACGGCTTGCCGGGCCTCCCGCACGGACGTCTCCTGCCGCTCGAGCTCGCTGCGGAGCTGCTCGAGCGCGGCGCGCTCCTCGGGCGAAGCTTCGGTGCGCGCCGGCCGGCGAGTGACGGCGAGGAGCTTCTCCCGCGCCAGGAGCAGCGCCTCCATTTCGGCCATATCGCGCTCGCGCTCGGCCTGCCGCGCCTCAGTCTCCGCCACCGCGCGCTCACGCTCGGCCAGCGCAAGCTCGAGCTGCTTGAGCGTACGCTCGAGTTCGGCTACGCGCTGCGCCTCGGCTTTGGAGAGGCCAAATGGGCTGCGCGTCGCGTTGACCAGCGAGCGAATCGTCTCGTGAGCCGCGTTTGACACCTCGGCCGTTGCCGTCTCGGGGCTGGCTGCGGCACGGCGTCGCAGGGCCAGCACCGGCATACCTGCGGGCAGGCGGATGCCTGCTGCATGGGGGACCGGGCTCATTTGCCGAAAAGCCAACTTAGAAGGCCCGAGCGCTTCTTCGCGACAGCCGGCTTGGCGCCCGCAGGCAGCCGCAGGTGCGGCTGCAGAAGCGCTGCCGCCCGCGATTCGTGTGTCGCGTCGCGCAGAAGAGCGAAGTGGCGTTCGAGCTTCCCGCCCGCCGCGATATCCAGCTCGATCGCCGCGAGCTCGTCGCGAAACCACAGCGACGCCAGCTCAGCCCGGGCACCGGCATCAGGCGCACGCACGGCCTGCCCCAGCGCCTCGACCAGATGCAGCCCCCGGCTGCCCCGGCGGAATGGCAGCACCTCACTCAGCGCGCCTTCGTCGATATGGGAAAGCGCATTGAGCAATTTTTTGAAGTCTCCGCCGACGATCACGTTTTGCGCCATCGTCTGCGAGAACACCGCGAACTCACCCAGCGTCTGCAGTTTTTCGAGCCGGCAGAATTCAAGCGTGCCCGGCTCCAAGGCGGTGAGTGCCATGGGAAAGTTTTCGGGTATCTCCAGCTTGGCGAGATTCTTCAGCAGCGGATTATCCCGCGCCGAGGCCGCCTGCGTCTGCTCCACCATCTCGCCGAAGGGATTGTCGAAAGCGAGCGTATCGCGCAGGATAGCGATGAGCTGGTCCATCAGCTCAGGCTTCTGTCCCTTGAGCTGGATCAGCTCGATCACCTCCTCGAAATCGAGATCGATGTAGTGTGCCGGCGTCTCGTTTTTCCCTGCGATGGGCCAGGGCGGGCCGTCGAGATTCTGCGCCAGGCTGCTCAGCGAAGTGTCGACCATGATCGACGTAGCGAAGGCGGCGCGGACCTGATCCCAGTCCTTTGCGGTCGCGGTCGTGGCGGGGTGTTGCGTGGTGGCCATGTGGAGATGGGGGACTAATTCTGAACGTGCTGGATGAGCTCGCCGGCGAGCTTGCGGTAGTCGGAAATCACATTGTCGCTGCCCGCGCTCAGATCGGATGACTCGGCGCTGACGAGCGATACTGGCAGCCCAAGCGCCACGGCACGACGCACGACCATCGCATCGCGGATCTGCGTATCGAAGATGCGCGAGCCGGGAGAGGCGCGCTTGGCAGCCTTGAATTGATTGAGCCGGAGTTGCATCCGCATCCTCGGCACCTCGATGTCGACGCCGGCTTTGATCGAATTGAAGACGATGCCTTGCACTTGAGCTGGCGCGCCCATGCCAGGGCGGCGGAAGCTCGCAGAGAGCTGGTGAAACTTCTGCAGCTTTTCCACCAGCAGCGTGAAGCCGATCAAGCTCAGCGCGTCAGGGTTAGCCGGCACGTAAATCTCGTTGGAGGCAAAGATGCCGCATTGCGAGGCGCGCAGGATATTGGGCGGGCAATCGAAGAGGATGAAATCGTACTGTGACTCGATCGCGGCGAGCTGCTCGTAGAACACGAGGTACGGCGGCCGCTTCGGGTCGCCGTTGTACTCGTTCTCGAGATCGACGAGGTTGAAGGTCGTCGGCACCAGATCGAGGCCGGGCAGAAGCTTTTCTCCGCTCTTTCCCTCGACGACGTCGCGGATGACCAAATCCTTCACCTGCGCCGCTCCGGGCTCGAAGATCGAATAGATGGAGCCCTCGCCGGTGGCGTTGATCTTATTCCACCGGTCCAGCTTGAGGAGCCAGATGCTGGCGTTGGACTGGGTGTCGAAATCGAACAGCAGCACGCGCTTGCCGTTTTTGGCGAGCGCAGCCGCGGTATTGACGATCAGCGAGGTCTTGCCGACGCCGCCCTTGTAGTTAATGAAGCTGATTTTTCGAGCCATGGACGATGCCCGTTGCTGGAGTCACTCAGACATCGGCGAACATGCATCCGACCTGAACCCGCCGCGAGACTTCGCCGTCGCGCAGCGGACCTTTTACCAAATTTTCCCGCAAACGTGAATAAAATCGCCCTCCGAGAAGCCATTCTCACCCAACTCCGCCAGGAACTCGCCACGCAGACCAAGGCAGCCGAGATGGCGCGCGACGAGGCGATCAGCGAGGAGAGCCGGCCCGAGAACAAGTGGGACACCCACAGCCAAGAAGCGGCCTACCTCGCCGAGGGCCAAGCGCGGCTCGCGGGCGAAATCCACGCCAGTATCGAGATTTACACTACACTTTCCCCGCCCGCTTTCAAGGAAAACGAGGCGCTCGCCGTAGGCGCACTCATCGAGTTGGAAGCCGGTAACGGGAAACGCGCCTGGTACTTCCTCGGCCCGCGCGCGGGCGGCATCGAAGTGGCGATCGACGGCAAGACCGTGCTCGTGCTCACGCTCCAATCGCCGCTGGGCCGGCAATTACTGGGCAAGCGCGTAGGCGACACGGTACAAGGGCCGGGGCGCGGGCCTGCGGCGCAGCAGCGCATCGTGTCCGTAAAGTAAATCCAACAGAGCAGCGCGAGACCCCAAAGGCCCCGCGCTGCTTGTTTCATCATCCCGGCAGACTGCTCCAACTAGTCGTTCAGGCTGAATTGGATGGGAATCACCATCCTGAAAGGCACCACCGCGCCATTGCGGCGGCCGGGCTCGAACTTCCACTTCATCACGGCCCGAGTCGCCGCTTCCTCGAAGACGCGGTCGCTGGAGCTGACCACCCTCGCCTCCACCACGTCGCCGCGGGCATTGACCACGAAGTCGACCATCACCTGGCCCGAGAGGCCGCTCCGCTTCGCATCGAAGGGGTAGATGGGTTGGCCTTGGAAACGCGCAGCGGGGACGCGATCGAGCAGAGTCGAGGCAATGATGTTGTTCGGATTGAAGGGGCCGTCGCCACCATTGCCGATGGAACTAGAGGGCGGCAGTATTTGCCGCATATCCGAGTTGATTGCGTCATAGACCCGCACCGGCTGCCGCTCGATGACGAAGATGCTATCGCTCAGTTGCGCGACGGGCTCGGGAGTCGCCGGCGGGCGCAGCACCTCACGGTCGGGCGCACTGGCCTCCGAGGCATTGCCGGCGAGGACGATCGGCTCCAATTCCTCCGGCGGCGGGCGGAGGACCACCTCGGTGATCTTGGTTTTTTCCTTCGGCGGCGGTTCCGCCTTCGGGGACTTGTGATTGAAACCGAACAACACCGCGCCATGCAGCGCGGCGGCAAAAGCAATGGGCAAACCGAAGCGTTCCATAATTTCCTCCGTGTTTGGGGTTCGATAAGGATGACGATATCGGCGCGGAGTTCTTAGAGGTATTTCACACGAAAATGCGTTTCTTCTTCACACCTTGCGCTTCATCACTCCGGCTCGGCCGCGTCGGCAGGCTTGAGTTCCGGGCCCGCGCCGATTGCGCTGGTGGCCCTCATGCGACTTCTCGCCCTCACGCTTCTCTTCGCTTCCACGACCCTTGCCGCGGTGCCGCCCGCGCTGGAGGCGGCGCTGAAGAGCTTTCGCTCGGACCCGCCGCCCGGGTGGTCGTTTACCCAGACGACGACCGCGGAGGGCAAGTCGACCACCGAGCGCAGCGATGCAGGCAAGCCCCGGCACGACCGGTGGTCGCTCGTGCAGGTCGATGGCCGCGCGCCGACAGCGGAAGAGACAAGGCACTACACGGAGCAACGCTCGCGCCGCTCGAGCTCCGGGACACCGCCCAAGATCATCGAGCAATTCGACCTTGCTACCTTGGAAACAGTGAGGAACGAAGGAGAGCGGGCGATCTATCGCTGCGCGCTGAAGCCCAGCGAGGCGTCGGACAAGACGGCGAAGTATCTCCGCGCCACAATCACGCTGCACATGCCCACACAGACCATCGAGGCGATCGAGCTGGGCAGCACGTCGGAGTTTTCGCCGGCGATCGCAGTGAAGATTTCCGAGCTGAAGACCACCATGCTCTACAGCATCCCTTCCTCGGATACGCCATCGCTGCCGCAGAAGGTCGTCACGCGCCAGCGCGGGACGGCGTTTTGGTTCAAGGCGCTGGATGCGGAAATGACCGTGGTGTTTTCTGACTACGCACGGGCGGGAAAAAAGTAGCCCGCCACGCGGGAGAGCGAGGCGGGCACGGAAGCCTAGTGGGCCCCTGCCCTCACGGACAGGGTTACGTTGCGAGGAGAGCTTCCGCGTGATTTTCGAAATGTGAGAGGGCGGGTAAGAACCCGCCCTACTTCACACCTTCCAGCCTTCGCGCGCGTGGATGGCGATGTGCTTGTTGAGCGAGGGGTCGTTGGTGATCCTGCCAGACTTGGCGTCCCACTCGATCTTCCTGCCGGTCTTCACGGCGACGACGCCGAGGAGCACCATCTCGGAGAGCGGCACAGCGTATTCGAAGTTGGAGCCGGGCGTGGGGCCGACCTTCAGGATCGCGTCGAGCCACTCCTTCATCGGGCCGCCGCGGACGCGCGGGATCGTGGGCGCAGGACGGTTGGTCTTGAAGGACTCCATCGCGGCGGTGGGGATGAGGCGCGGGCTATCGGGGCGGCCGATGGGAGCGAAGAGCGTATTCTTGTCGCCGACCATGAACATGCCCCGATCAGGCAGACCGGGCTTCTTGGGATCGTCTTCCCACGTCTTGGGAGCAGGCGGCTTCTGGCCGTTGCCCTCGTACCACTTGAGCGTGACCGCGGGGCGCTTGCCGCGCGCCGGGAATTTGTAAGTGACGACAGCAGTCTCGGGCGAGGTGTACTGGCTCACCGCACTAACCGTAGCCTCGACAGACGAAGGCGCGCCGAGTTCGAGGGCCCAGAAGGGACCATCGAGCGTGTGACAGGCCCAGTCACCAAGCATGCCATTGCCGAAATCCCACCAGCCACGCCACTTTTCCTGGGTGTAGAGCGCACTAAACGGGCGCTTATCCGCGGGGCCAAGCCAGAGATCCCAATTCAGGGTGGACGGCACCGGATCGGTGGCCGGCGGAAGGACGGTGGGGCGCTTGAAGTAACGCTCGCCGAAGGCGGGCGACCACGCATTGACCTCGCGGACGTCGCCGAGCACGCCGGCCTCGACCCACTCCTTCATCAGCCGGATGCCATCGGTGGCGCGGCCTTGGTTACCCATCTGGGAAACGATGCCTTTCTTCTTCGCAGCCTCGCGCAGAGCGCGGGCCTCGCCGACAGAATGTGTGAGCGGCTTCTCAACGTAGACGTGCTTGCCGCGCTGGATCGCCATCATCGTCGCCGGGTAGTGGTGATGTTCGGGTGTGGATACGGTGACGGCGTCGATCTTGTCGCCCATCTGGGCGAACATCTCGCGGTAGTCGGCAAAGAGCGGGACAGAGGTGAGATCGGGGCAGGTGAGCTGGGACTTTTCCTTCAGCTCGGCGGCGCGCTTGTACGTCGCATCGACGAGCACCTTATCCACATCGCAAACCGCCACGATGTTGACGCGATCATCCTTCATGAGCTCGGAGATGCAGAAGAAGCCGCGATTGCCGATGCCGATGCAGGCGACATTGAGTTTGCCGTTGGCTGAGCCGCCGGCCTGGCCGATGGCGAAGCGCGGCAGGGAGAGAGCGGCCGCAGCGGCGGCCGAAGTTTTAAGGAAGGTGCGACGGGGGACGAGGGGCGTTTGCATAAATTGAGAGAGAGGTGGGTAAAGGCGGCAGAGAGCCTGAAGGCCGCGCGGTGGGGGCACCGCGCCTCCATCAAGCCATCAAACCACGGGGGAGCACGTTTTAATTTTCGCCGCCAGCTTTGGCTTTTTTGCCGCCCTTCTTACCGCCGCCGGGGGCTTCGCCGCCCGTTACGCGAACAGGCCAGTTCTGCTTAACCAGGGCTTTGTGGTCGGCGACGATGGTAACGTAGTGGGGATGCTGGGCAAGGTTGTTGAGTTCGCCGGGGTCTTTGTCGTGGTCGTAGAGCTCGGCGCCCCTCTTGCCGCCATCCCACTCCGTGTAACGCCAGCGCGCGGTGCGCACGCTGTGGCCGGGAAAGCCCTGACGCTCGACCTGCGTGTAGGCGGGGCGATTCCAGTGCATATCGGGCTTGGCAAGGAGCGGGCGAAGGCTCTGCCCGGGGAGCTTGGGCGGGGTGAGGCCGGAGTAGTCGGCCAGCGTAGGATAGATATCGATCAATTCGACGTTGCGGCGCGAAACAGCGCCCTTGGCGGTATACGGGCCGGCGATGATGAGGGGCACGCGAGCAGACTCCTCAAAGCAGCTCTGCTTCATCCAAAGGCCGCGCTCGCCGAGAGCGTAGCCATGATCGCTCCAAAAGACGACGGTAGTCGTCTCGGCGAGGCCGAGGCGGTCGAGCGCATCGAGCACGCGGCCGATCTGGGCATCCACGAAGGAGATGGTGGCGTAGTACGCGCGCTTGGCCTCGCGTAGCTTCTGCTTATCGAGCTGGTAGTTGGGCCAGGGACGTGTGGAGTGCAGCGCGGATTCGGGCACCGTCTTTTCGAAGCCGGCAGGGACCTCGGGAATCTCGATCTTCTCGAGCGGGTAAAGGTCGAAGTACTTCTGCGGAGCGACGTAGGGGCAGTGAGGCTTGTAGAAGCCAGCGCCGATAAAGAACGGCTTATCCTTATTTATCTCGAGCAGCTCGATCACCTTGGTCGCGACCATGCCATCGGTATGATCTTCGTCGCGACCCTCCTTGTCGGCGAGAAAGGAAAGCGAGGAGCCGAGCCCGCGGCTGGGGGTGTGATTGACGATCTGCGGCTCGAGCTTGGTCTTATCGATACCGGCAGGATTGAAGCGCTCCGTCCACGACGGCGCATCGTCGAGGCCGTCGGTGCCGATGTCGCCAGGGTTGCCATAATGGTAGATCTTGCCGACACGGGCGGCGTAGTAGCCATTGTTCTTGAAGAGCTGCGACATCGTGACGACGTCGGGCAGGCCGGTGCGGAAATGGTACTGGAGATTGAAGACGCGCGTCTGATCGGGGCGCAGGCCAGTCATGATGGAAGTGCGGCTGGGACTGCAGAGCGGAAACTGGCAGTAGGCGCGGTCGAAGCGCACGCCACGGGCGGCGAGCTTATCGAGGTTGGGCGATTGGACGATCTTGCTGCCGTAGGCGCCAAGGTCGTTGTTCATATCGTCGACCGCGATGAAGAGGACGTTGTGCCGCGAGGCGCCGGCAGCGACAGCAGAGGCCGCGGCGAGCAGCAGGCTCGCGAGAAGGAGGGTGATTTTTTTCATGAGGGGTAAGGAGAAGGCCGTTGAAAATGAAGGAGGCGCGCCGGGTAGAGCGCGCCTCGGCGGGGAAAGCGGCTCAGTTATTCTCAGCCGACTTCTTCTTTTTCTTGGCGGCACCCCCACTCGCAGGAGGCACCACCTTCTGATTGCCGGGGAACGCCCCATGACGCCCATAGAAGGTAGGCGGCGTAACGGCCGGCACCTTCAGCTCAATCCGCAGGCGGGTGAGCTCGCGCTCGAGCTGGCTACGAGTCTCGGCATAGGAGGGATCGTCGTAAACGCTCTTCAACTCGTGCGGGTCCTTCTGCATATCGATCAGCACCGAGTAATCCTCGCCCGTGCCCTCGAAGCGGAAGAGCTTGTAGCGGTCGGTGACGACACCGTAGTGGGGGCGGACGCGATGCGGCGTGGGCCACTCGTAGTATTGGTAGTAGAAAGCGGTGCGCCAGTCGGCCGGGCGCTGGCCACGCAGGATCGGGACGAGGCTGCGGCCCTGCATATCCGAGGGAGCCTGGACGCCCGCGGCATCGAGGAACGTCTGCGCAAAGTCGACATTGGAGACGAGGTCGCGCGTGGCACCACCCGCCTTGGTTACTCCGGGCCACCGAACGAGCAGCGGCATGCGGACCGACTCCTCATAGATCCAGCGCTTATCGAACCAGCCGTGCTCACCGAGATAGAAGCCCTGATCGGAGGAATAGATGACGATGGTATTTTCAGCGAGCCCCTCCTTGTCGAGATAGTCCAGCACGCGGCCGACATTGTCATCCACAGCTTTCACGGTAGCGAGGTAGTCGTGCATGTAGCGCTGGTACCGCCAGCGAACAAGATCCTTGCCGGCGAGGTTGGCGGCCTTGGCCTTTTCGTTGCGCGGGCCGTAGTAGGCATCCCACTGCTTCTTCTGCTCGGGAGTGAGCGATGGCGGAGCGACAAACTTCACGTCGCGATCCGTCATCGTCTTCTCGATGGTCATATCCTGATCGCGCTCGGCGATGCCGCGGCCGGAGTAATCATCAAAGAGCGTAGCCGGCTCCGGGTAAACACGATCGTTGTCGAAGCCGAGGTCGCGCAAGGCAGGCGCCCACTCGCGATGCGGAGCCTTGTGCTGGAGCATAAGCATGAACGGCTTGCTCTTGTCGCGGCCCTTGAGCCAATCGAGCGACACATCGGTGACGATATCGGTGACGTAGCCGGGCACAGTGATCTGCTGACCCTGCTTGATCATCGGGGGATTGTAATAGATGCCCTGGCCTGGGAGGATCTGCCAGAAATCGAAGCCCGTGGGATCCGAGCCCAAGTGCCACTTGCCAATGATCGCCGTCTGGTAGCCGGCTTTCTGGAGCAGCTTGGGGAAGGTGGTCTGCGAACCGTCGAAGGTGGAATTGGTGTTATTGGGGAAGCTGTTGAGATGGCTGTACTTTCCCGTGAGGATCACGGCGCGCGAGGGGCCGCAGATCGAATTGGTGACGAGACAGCGATCGAAGCGGATGCCGCCCTGGGCGATGCGGTCGATATTCGGCGTATGGAGAAGCTTGCGCGAATCGCCGTAGGCGCTGATGGCCTGATAGGCATGGTCGTCGGAGAAAATGAACAGGATATTGGGCTGGCGCGGAGTCGCGGCAAAAGCGGAGGCGACGAAGGCGAGCAGGCCGAGGAGCGAGGCTGAGAATTTCATCGGGATAACGAGCTAGACGAACTGCGCCGCACGACGGCGGCAGGGGTTTACCATCACAACGAGTCTCCGAGGCAAAGCGGGGCAGCGACTCCACCCGCCTCGGAAAAGATTCCTTGAAAAACGGGCGGCTACTTTTTGCCGGTGTGCTTGGCGAAAAAGGCCTTGGCCTCACTGACGAGGCGATTGGGATCCTCGGCGAAAGCCTTGCTATCGGTTTCGATGGCGAGGACGCCGCTCCACCTGGTCTCCTTGATAGCGGCGAAGAGCCCGGCGTAGTTGGACTCGCCCTTGCCGATCTCGGTATCGGTGGCGACAATGCGACCGTTGGCGACCTTGGGCTTGCCGTTCTCCTTCTCGACCACCTTGTCCTTGAAGTGCATGTCGAACACGCGATCGCCATAGCCGCGGAACGTCTCGGCGGCATCGAAACCAGCGGCGGTGACCCAGCCCACATCCATGCACACGCCGATGCGGCGATCGCGCTTGGCGAGGATTTCCTTCACGGTGGAAGGCTTGCCGTAGACGGACTCGAGGCCGTGATTGTGGATGGCGAGCTTGATATCGTACTCCTTCACGAGTTCCTCGAGATTATCCCACTCGGCGAGGTTCTTCGGCTCAACGATGATGAGCTTGATGCCCATGAGCTTCGCGAATTCGAACAGCTTGCGGTTTTCCTCCTTGTTCATGGAGGTGCCATTGACGCCAAAAGTGTAGGCCTGAAGGCCGGCCTTATCGAGAATCGCCTTCTTGCGGAGGGACTCCTCCTTGGGGCCTTTGGGATCGATGTGCTTGCTGATGAGCTGGAGCTTGGTGATGCCGTGCTTCTGGGCGAAGGCGACGACCTGGTCGAAGTCCATATTGCGGCAGGTCCACGTCTGGAGACCGAGCTCGGGGCCGGAGGCCTTCTTGGAATCCGCGGCGCGGGAGACGCCGAGCGACGAGACGACGAGGGCGGCGGCCACGAAAGCCACGCGCACAAACGAAAGGGCTGAGTAACTCATGGGGAGAAGGGCAAAGGTAGGTTCCGAGCATCTCGAAGCAAGCCGCCGGTGGGACTGCTTGCGCGTGCCGTTGAATACCGGGGTGAGGACGGGCGAAGAGAGCGCGCGCTTTTTTTGCCGAGATTAGCGCAATCAATCGCGATTTATCCCGGAAATAGAGGAGGATCCCGGCGGAATTTTCGCCGCATAGTGGGGCGACCCCTTGCAGCGGCGAGCGGGGGCGTGGGGCTGGCGCGAGGCTTGGAGAGCATGCCACCGAGGATAGCGGAACCGAGACGGAATGTCATCAGGGTACCGGGAGAACGTGAAACAGCCCGAAGGGGTATGGCAGCGCCGGCGCCACCACGATGAGGGGCAGCAAAAAGGCGGACCTTTTCGGGTCCGCCTTGAAAGTTGCCTGGGTAACTGGATCAGGCCGGATTGGGAGCAGCGAGAGGAGGAGGCTCGGGAGCCTGCGTTTTCTCGGGCGCCTTCTTAGCGGCATCAGTCTGCTTGGCGCGCGCGCCCATGCTCGGAACGACGGGCGACTTGATCTCGCCCTCCTTGAGAATCTCGAGGACATGTTTGCCATCGAGGGTCTCATACTCGAGGAGAGCCTGGGCAGTCTTATCGAGGGCGGCGCGGTTCTCGTTGATGATCTGCTCGGCGCGGGCGTACTGCGTGGTGACGATCTCGGAGACGGCGGCGTCGATACGGCGGGCGGTCTCCTCGCTCACGTGCTGGGAGCGGGTGATATCGCGGCCGAGAAACACGGTGTCCTGATTCTCATTGAACGAGATCGGGCCCAGGTCGCTCATACCGTAATCGCACACCATCGCCTTGGCGATCTTGGTGGCCTGCTTGATATCACCGTAAGCACCGTTGCTGATGTCGCCGGTGATGAGCTTTTCGGCAATGCGGCCGCCCATGGCCATCGCGACCTGGTCGAGCATCTTCTTCTTGCCGCGGGTGAGAATATCCTTGGTCGGGAGATAGGTGGTGCTACCGAGGCTCTGACCACGAGGGATGATCGTGACCTTGTGAACGGGCACGCTGCCATCGTCGAGGACGGCCTGCACGATGGCGTGACCGGCCTCGTGCCAGGCAATGAGGCGCTTTTCCTCATCATCCATGATGCGGCGGCGCTCACGGCCCCAGAGGACCTTATCGCGAGCGTCGTCGACGTCGGACATGTCGACCTTCTTCTTGTTACGACGGGCGGCGAGGAGCGCGGCCTCGTTGAGGAGATTGGAGAGCTCGGCGCCGGAGAGGCCCGGCGTACCGCGGGCGATGACCTGAAGGTCGACGTTTTCGGAGAGAGAGACCTTCTTGGCATGCACGCGCAGGATCTGCTCGCGGCCGACAAGATCAGGGAGATCGACGTAGATCTGGCGATCGAAACGACCCGGGCGCAGGAGCGCGGCGTCGAGAACATCGGGGCGATTGGTCGCGGCGATGATGATGACGCCTTCCGTGGTGTCGAAGCCATCCATCTCGACGAGGAGCGAATTGAGCGTCTGCTCACGCTCGTCGTTACCGCCACCGAGACCGGCGCCACGCTGGCGGCCGACGGCGTCGATTTCATCGATAAAAATGAGGCACGGGGCGCTCTTGCGGCCCTGCTCGAACATATCGCGGACGCGGCTCGCGCCGACGCCAACGAACATTTCGACGAAGTCGGAGCCGGAGATGCTGAAGAAGGGCACGTCGGCCTCGCCAGCAACGGCCTTGGCGAGAAGCGTCTTACCCGTACCCGGGGGACCGACCATCAGGATACCCTTCGGGATACGGCCACCCATCTTGGTGAACTTCTTCGGATCCTTGAGAAACTCGACAACCTCAGAGACCTCCTCCTTGGCCTCATCACAACCCGCGACGTCGGCGAAGGTGATCTTATCGCGATCGCGGGTGAGAAGCTTGGCGCGGCTCTTACCGAAGCTCAAGGCACCCCGACCGGCCTGCCGGAGCTGGCGGACGAAGAGGAAGTAGAGGAGGCCGATGATGATGACGAAAGGAATCACCTGCGCGGCAATGGTGGTGAGGAGCGTCTGCGACGGCTGCTCGGTGAAGAGCTTGGTCTTTTGCAGGCGCATCATGTTTTCATCCGTCACACGACCGGCGGCGCGGAAGGTCTTGTAAGGCGTAGCGGTGTCCTTGCGGCTCTCGCCGACGACGGTGTGCCAATCGCGGCCTCCGCTGAGATCGGGCCGGATGACGCCGCTACCGGCCTTGATATTGTTGGCCTCGGCCCGCTCGACGACCTCTTGAATGGAGAGGACTTCCGTCGTGCTGTTCATGGTACCGGGATACCACAGCAACGCGAGCACCGCAGCCACGAGCGCGAGCCAGAAGATCAGCATCTTCGGTTGGAAGCGATCCGGGGGCAGGCTCTTTAGGGGGCGGCGGGCTTTTTTGTTATCGGGTTCGGACATTTAAATTTTGGGACTGATCGGAAAAGATGGATGTTCCTACGAGGGAAGTCAATTAACGCCCCCATGGAATTTGCTCCGAAGCTTTCCACCTGAAATGAGGCGGAGCACCCCCCCTGCAATTTCCCCAAAGCACTCCGCGCCAAGGCTGTGACGAGTAGGCCGGCCTGCGTCGACGGCAGTGAGAAGGGCCTCGAAAGCCTGGCTGGAAATATCGATGGGGCGGCGCTGAGCCACTCTCCAGCGGTGAAGCGCCCGGCGGACAATGGCGCGAGGCTCACCCTCAAGTTTGGCGAGAATAAGCCCTCTTCGCGAGTCGAGGGGCTCCAAGCGATCGACCCAGGCCTCGAGGGCCGCCTCGTCCTCCTCGAGCAAGGCCCTGGAGCGGGCAGCCCCGGCGAGGGCATCGCGGCGGGACACCTCATTCCAGACGGGCAAAATATCGCGGCGGACGCGGTTGCGGAAAAAGTGGGTGGAGGCATTGCTCGAGTCTTCGCGCCAGGGCACACGGGAGGTACGAAGGGCGGCGATGAGCTCGGACTTTTTCAGGGTGAGCAGAGGCCGGAGATGAATGCGACCCGCAGAGAGGGACTGGACCGGGCGAGGGGCAGCGAGGCCGCCGAGGCCGCTGCCGCAGGCGAGGCGCATGAGCATGGTCTCCGCAACATCGTCCTGCTGGTGGCCTAGCCAGACGACGCGGGCGTGGGCGGCAAAGAATGCGTGCCGAGCGGCGCGGGCAGCGGCCTCGCTGATGGCGACGGGGTTGGGCGAAGGGCGGCGAGCGGTTGCTGGCGACGTTTTCGAGCGCGGGCGATGCCAGCGCTCGGAAATAAACTCGACGTCGAGCGCGCGGCAGACCTCACGGCAAAAGCGGGCATCGGCAGTCGATTCGGCGCCGCGCAGACGGTGGTCGAAATGGAGCGCGCGCAGTCGAGCGCGACGCTCGGGCCAATGGGCCCAGAGAAGGAGCAGGAGCGCAAGGGAATCGGCCCCGCCGGAGAAGCCGATGGCCCAAGGGCTGCGGCGCGAAGAGGTGCTGGCCCACGCGAGGACAGCGGGGTGAAGGCGAGCGCGGGGGAGCGCTGTGGCGAGCGCAGTGGCGAGCGCGGACCAGTCGGGCAGACGTTTAGCGCGGGCTTTCACGTGGGACCAAGATTCTGATGGAAGGGGTGGCGCCCACGCCGCGCCGGCATCGGACTACACACGCCATCGCTCGCGTGGCGGGGGCACCGCACCGCCATGAAGCCCGGCGCGCCGGCGTGCCCCTTACCGCGGGGCACTGGGGGGCAGCTTGCGCTCATTCGCATTTAGCTGCCCTCCCCTGCTTTTCCGCCGCCTCAGGCGAATGTGAGGTACTCCTTGCCGAAGTACGGGACGAGGACGGCGGGGATTTTCACGCGGCCATCGGGCTGGAGGTTATTCTCCAGCAAAGCGGCGAGGACGCGCGGCACGGCGAGGCCGGAGCCATTGAGCGTGTGGACGAGCTCAGGCTTGCCGGTCTCCTTGGAGCGGAAGCGGATCTGGGCACGGCGGGCCTGGAAGGCCTCGAAGTTGGAACAGCTCGAAACCTCCAGCCAGCGCTTCTGGCCGGCGGCCCAGACCTCGAGGTCGTACTTCTTGGACTGGGAGAATCCGAGGTCGCCACCACACATGAGGAGGACACGGTAAGGCAGGCCCAGCTTTTGGAGGATGCTCTCGGCATTGCCGCGGAGCTTTTCCAACTCGTCGTAGGAAGAGGACGGATGGACCCATTTGAGCAGCTCGACCTTGTCGAACTGGTGCAGACGGTTGAGGCCGCGGACATCCTTGCCATAGCTGCCCGCCTCGCGACGGAAGCAGGGCGTGTACGCGCAACGGTAGATGGGGAGCGCGCTCTCCTCGACGATCTCATCGCGGAAGAAATTGGTGAGCGGCACCTCGGCAGTGGGAACGGCGTAGAGGTGATCCGGCGTGGTCTCGTACATCTGCCCCTCTTTGTCGGGGAGCTGGCCGGTGGCGGTGGCGCTGGCGGCGTTGACGAAGATCGGGGGATTTACCTCGGTGTAGCCGGCCTTGACGTCTTCATCCAAGAAGAAATTGAGCAAGGCGCGCACGATGCGAGCGCCGTCACCCACGTAGAACGGGAAGCCCGCGCCCGTAACCTTGGAGCCGCGCGCGAAGTCAAAGAGCTTGTCGAAGCCCGCGATCTCCCAATGCGGGAGGGCATGGGGCAGCGGCGTGGCAGCATCGCCATGCGTGGCGTGGACGACATTCTGCTCAGGCGTCTTACCCTCGGGCACGCTGGCGTGCGGGAGATTGGGCACGGAGAGCATCGCCTGCTTGAATTTCTCGGCGGTGGCGGTGAGTTGCGCATCCTTCTCCTTCACCTGCGTCGAGAGCGCCTTCATCTCGGCCAGCTTGGCCTGAAACTCAGGCGAGCCCTTGGGCAGCGAGGACATGGCGGTATTGGCCGTCTTTTGAGCGGAACGGAGCGACTCGACCTCTTGCACTTGGGCGCGCCAAGCGGAATCGATCGCCAGCACGGCATCGAGGTCCACCTCGAGATGCTTCTTGGCAATCGCGGCGCGGACAGCGTCGGGGTTTTCGCGGAGCAGTTTCGGATCGAGCATAAAGGGATTACGTGTACCAGCCCTGCGGGCGGAATAAACACCAAAGTTTTTGGCCACGAGGTGGGTGGTACGAAGGCAACGACGTGGAACAACCGAAACCAAAGGGCAAAAGAACGCGGGGTCTCAGGAACGATGGGAGAAAATCAACGCGGGCCTGCGAACCCTGCGTGGAGGGAGAAAACTCGGACTGGGGATGAAAAATCCGCCGCGCTAGGGGCGGGAAGCGAGGTCCCGGGCCTGGGCTTTTACAGCGGCGTCATAGCTCTCTAGTAGAATAGAGAGCTCGGCGGGGTCACCGGCTGCCTGGCGCAAGAGGCTCGCAGCATAGCCGCGAGCGGAGGTAAAAGCGCCGTCGCGGTCGGCATCGATCCAGATCGGATTGGTCGAGCCGAGGACGCGGGGAGTGAAGCTCTTGGAGGTGGGCTGGTAAGGCCGGGGCGTCTCCCAGTAGGGCGCGGTGACGCCGGGGCCTGTGGCTATGGCCACGAGGTGCACATCGTGGCGGGGGCGCGGAAGCACCCAGCGGAGAACGGCTTTTTCCGGTTTGTCGGTGGGGGGAATGGAATGCTCGCGGACCTTGATACCGTTGGCGAAAAGCTCGACGCGATCGGCAGTGACCCACGAAGGGCCGAGGACGCGGACCTGGATGGACAGTTCGTCGCCGAGCGCCGTGGCGGTATCGCCGACGCGGTACTTGTCATCAATCGTCATCGTAGTGAGCAGGCCGAAGCTCACGAGCAGGCGGCCCGCGCGGTAACTGGCGCAGATCTCGTCGATATCGAGGGCACCCGGCTCCTCGTCGTGGGCCACGGCAGCATACGTACGCGCCTGCCCGAGGATGAACTCACTGACCTGATGCGTATCACTGGCCCCGATACCCGCGACGCGATGGCCGTAGTTGAGCAGCGCGAACCAATCGCGGTAGAGCTGCAGGATATCGGACTGCATGGCGGCGGAAGTGACGACCTCAATCGCATCGACATCGAGCTTGGGGACGGCGCGGAGCTCGCCGCTGACGGGATCGAAATTCTCGGGGCCAAAGGGCGTGAAATTCTGATGCACATCGCGAGGGTGATTCAGCGCGATGACCTGCGCGCCGGTGACGGAGCGGATATTGTGAAGCAGGGCCATCCAATCGGTGAGGTGGGAATTGGGCAGCGGTGAATGCGCTGCGAGCGGGAAGGCGGTGAAGTGACCGGCCTTGGTGCTGACCTCGTTGCCAACCACTGAACGGAAATGGCCAGACATCCCGAGGCGCTCCATCGCGTCGGTATAATCAGCATGGTGATTGTGATCGGTAGCGACCGCGAGCTCGATGCCCTCGCCTGCGATGGTGAGCAGGCGCTCATCGACGGTGGCATCGCCATGCTTACTGTGGGTAAGCGTGTGGATGTGCGAATCGCAGGCGACGAGACCGGGCGTGGGCACCTCCCGGACAAGCGCAAGGGAGACGGCCTGAGATTCGCCGGCGCGCAAGGTGACGCGCTGCCGCGCCACGCTGTACTCAAAGCCGCGGCTCGCATAAATGGTGTAGCTACCCGGGGCAGCGCGGAGGGTCGCGCGACCATCTCCCGTGTAGACCACGCCGGTGCGCACCGCGAGCTCCTGGCCCGGGGCGGCGTCGAGCGGGACAAGAGCCTGGCGCTCGTCGACGACCGTGATCCGACAGGGGAGGCTGGCCGCGCTCCCGGCATCGGCAACCTGGACGACCAGGCCGGCGGACAACACGGCAGAGCGCGGCGCGGGCTCGAGTGCGATCTCGCTGACGACGATATCATCGGCGAGGCGTGAGGCGCCACGAGCGATGGTGAGGGTATTTTCACCGGCACGGAGCAGACCTGCCTTAACCGGGAGGGCGCGCACAAGCGGCTGGGAAAGCATCTCCAAGACGCCAATACGCTGGCCATTGAGCGCGACATGCCAGCCGATCTTCACATCGCTCTGCCGGAGGAGGAGTGTGGCCTCCTCGGAATTGGCGGCGGGCGCGGTGAACTTAAGTTCGAGCTGGGGCCCATGCGGAGTAGATGCAGCAAAGTCATCCCACTCCGGCTGGCCGGCGATGCCGAGATGAAAGCGCCGGCTGTCGATGGTGGCGGCGGGAGCCAGCGCACACACGAGAGCCGCACCCAAGGCCAGAAAGAGGGGTTTCATCGCGAGCGATCATAGCGTATTTGCCTGGAGAGCGCCACCGGGTAGACTCCGGATCGCGGCTTCGTCACCTTTCCGCGCCCAGCCACCCTACCCTCCATGCCCACGCACTCGGCCGGTATCCTCGCCTATCGCCGCTCCAGCGACGAGCTCGAGGTCTTCCTGGTACACCCAGGCGGACCCTTTTTCGCGCGAAAGGACATGGGCGCATGGACAATCCCCAAGGGCGAACTGGGACCAGGCGAGGCAGCGCTGGAGGCGGCGCAGCGCGAGTTTACCGAGGAAACGGGCTTTGTGCTGGCGGGGCCGTTTCGGCCTCTAGGCACCGTGCGGCAGGCTGGCGGCAAGGTGGTGGAGGCCTTTGCGACTGCTGCGGGCGAACTCGACCCGGCAAAGATCGTGAGCGGCACATTTCAACTCGAGTGGCCGCCCCGCTCAGGAAGGCGCACGCGTTTCCCGGAGGTGGACAGGGCGGCGTGGTATCCGATGGCGCAAGCGGCGGAGAAGATCAATGCCGCGCAGCGAGCATTGCTCGAGCGCCTAGAGAAACTAGGCTAAACAAAACGCCGCAAACAGCGCGCCCGCAACGCGCCGGCGTGCAAGCGACCGCTGCCACTCGCACTAAATAAAACGCGCGAGCGACCGATCCATTAGACGATCGCGGGCGTGCAGGCACGAATCTTCATGAGTGCAGGAACATTGGCCCCTCTCTTGCTTTCTGCATAAACGTCAGTCTTCGTACCGATCGTATCGCGTAAGGTGCAGTGGGGATCGTCACCGAATGATCCCGGTTCTTTTTGCAGAGGGCAGGTGTTTCGCACCGGCCCCGTCAGGTCAGAGTAGATGCTTCGTTCAACCTTAACCCGCAAGTCAGCAGCAGGTCACACGATGAACTCGAAGAAACTCTCCCACCTCCTCGCCCAGCGCCCGGAACTGCTCCAGCAGGTCCGGCTGGCTAACTTTGCGTTTGCCTATCAAACGCTGCGCGAATTCTCCCTCCGCATCGCTCGGGGGCAGTTGCACGGCCGCGTGACGCTCGCGCCCGTAGACCCCGACGAAGAGCGCTACATGGTGACGCTCACGTCGCATGATATGCCGCAGTCGCGCATCGAGGAGCACTTCAGCGATGAAGACCTCGCGCTCCTCGGCGACGTGATGGGCTTTGCCACGGGGCACCCACAGCACGAGTTGATCTTTCATATCGACCAACTTGGGGACTTCGTCACCGCGCTTCGCAGCGACCTCGAGCGCTCCGGCATCGAGATCGACGATGCGCCCCTGACGCTGGCTGAGCGGCTGCCATAGGCAGACGAGCCCGCGGATGCAGCATCGACAGCGTGCGCGGAGCCGTTTTGGCTCGGGGCTTCGCGCACCCCATGCATCGACGCTCCTTCCTCACCCGTCTCGCCGCCGCCTCCGCCGCCCTCGCCGCGCGCCCGCTCGCTGCCGCCAGCGCAGCGCCCAAGATCAAGGTGGGGCTGGATAACTTCGCCGTCCGCGCGATGCAGTGGAAGGCGCCGGCACTCATCGACTACGCAGCCTCGCTCAAGTGCGACACGCTGTTTATTTCGGACTTGGTGGCCTTCGAGAGCCTCGAAGACAGTGCCTTGCGGGCGGTGCGCAGCAAAGCCGAGGCGGCGGGCCTGCAACTCTACCTGGGCTCGTGGAGCATCTGCCCGACTTCGAAGACATTTAAAAAAGACTGGGGTACGGCAGAGGAGCATCTGCGGCTCACGATCCGCGTGGCCAAGGCGCTCGGCTCACCGGTGTCGCGCGTGGTGCTGGGCAACATGGAGGACCGCAAGAGCGAAGGTGGCATCCAAGCCCGGATCAAAGACACGGTGGCGGTGCTAAAGGCCTGCCGGCGCGACGCCGAAAAGGCGGGAATCAAGATCGCGATCGAAAATCATGGCGGGGATCTCCACTCGTGGGAGTGCCGCCAGCTCATCGAGGAGGCAGGCACGGACTTCGTGGGAGCCAACATCGACTCAGGCAACGCGGTGTGGACGCTCGAGGATCCGATGGATGTGCTGGAGACGCTCGGGCCTGTCACCATCTGCTCAAGCCTACGCGACAGCATGGTATGGGCGGCCCCGGAGGGAGCGACCGTGCAATGGACGGCCTGCGGCGAGGGCCTCATCGATTGGAAGCAGTGGGCGGCGCGATGGACGCAGCTCTGCCCCAAGGTGCCGATCATGATCGAGACGATCTCGGGCGGCCCGCGGACCTTTGCGTACAAGAAGCCGGAATTCTGGCAGCACTACGACAAACGACCGGAGAAGCTCGCGAAATTCGAAGCGCTCGCCGCGCGCGGCAGACCGATCGCGGCCTTCAAAAACCCCGCTGACCAGAAGGAGCGCGCCGCCGCGCAGCAGGCCTACCAGAAATCCGAGATCGAAAAGTCCATCGCTTACCTGCGGTCGATCGGCCTGGGCGTGCGCAGCTAAGCGCACCGCAAGACAGGCTCCTCACACAATTTCCGCCCCACCCCATGAATCGCCGCCGTTTCCTCTACTCGACCGCCGCCGCATCCGCTCTCGCAACCCTGCCCTTTTCCATCCGCGCCCAGGAGAAATCCGGGGGGCGCAAATTCCGCACGGCGCTCATCGGCTGCGGCTGGTGGGGCAACAATATCCTGCGCGAGGCCATGGCCAGCGGCTCCTGCGAGATCGTAGCGCTCTGCGACGTGGATGCACGCGCCTTCGAGGTGACGCTGCCCAACGTCCGTAGTGGCACCTCGGATACGCCGAAGCTCTTCAAGGACTACCGGGAGATGCTCGCGCAGGCGAAGCCCGAGATCGTGATCGTGGGCACGCCTGACCACTGGCACGCACTGCCGACGATCGCCGCGGTAAAAGCAGGCGCGCACGTCTACGTCGAAAAGCCCATCGGCCACACGGTGATGGAGGGCCGCGCCATGGTGAACGCCGCGCGAGCCGCGGGGCGCGTCGTGCAGGTGGGCACGCACCGGCGCATCTCGCCGCACAACGTAAGCGGGCGCGAGTTTCTTCGCAGCGGCAAGGCCGGCGACATCGGCATGGTACGCTGCTTTGTGCATTACGGCGGCGGCGCCGAGAAGGCCCGCCCCACCGTGGCGGTACCCAAGGAACTGGATTGGGACATGTGGTGCGGGCCCGCGCCGCTGCGGCCCTTCAACGGCGGCGATCCACGCGAAAACTCCGGCGCAGCACGAGGGGGAATCCACCCGCGCGGCTTTCGCAACTACCTCGACTATGCCAACGGCACGCTCGGCGACTGGGGCATCCACTGGCTAGACCAAATCCTGTGGGTGACCGACGAGAAGCACCCCAAGCGCATCTACTCCGCCGGCGGCCGCCCCATCGCGGGACCGGTGATCAACACGGCAGACGCCCAGACCACCGACGCGCCCGACCACCAACTCGCCACGTACAGCTTCGACAAGTTCGATGTGCAGTGGGAGCATCGCCGCTTCGCCGGCAACAACACGGACAAGGGCGAGAATGTGGGCTGCTACTTCTACGGCACCAAAGGGATTTTCCACATGGGTTGGCAGAAGGGGTGGACGTTTTATCCCAGCGATAGCAAGCAGCCTGTCATCACGGAGGAGGCCAAGCTAAACGCGCCGGATTCGCAGAACATCAAGGAACTCTGGGCTGATTTCATCGACGCGATCCGCACTGGGCGGAAGCCGGTAAGCGACATCGGCGACGTCCACCTATCGACGAACATGGCGCTCCTCGGCATGCTCTCGATGAAGATCGGGCAGAGCATAGAATGGGACGGAGTGAAGGAGCGGATCGTCGGCAACGAGGACGCCAACAAGCTTCTACGCCGCGAATACCGCAAGGGCTGGGTGTATCCGAGCTAGCCGAAGTATCTCAACCGTTACTTTCAAGGCGGCCGCACGACGGGCCGCTTTTTTTATGCCGGATGCGGCGCGGTGCACCGGGGACAGGCGGTACTTCTGTCATCCCCTGCCCGATGGCACGCGAACCGCTTACTGCCGCGCGGCGCGGCCAATGGGCGAGAACGCGCATACTTATGCACCATTTAGTTACAATTTCATGGCGTGACAATGAAGCGCGTTGTCATCGGAATATTGCCCCGGAAGCTTAGAGCCCCGCTGTCAGTTATCTTCAGAATTTTTATGCGTAAGAACACCATCAAACAATTGACCGCCTGCCTGGCCCTGACCATGGCCATCGCAGCACCGGTCGCCGTCACAGCCCAGCCGGCTCCATCGGCACCACAGGCCACCGGCTCGATCGCCGGCCGAGTGCTGAACGTAGGAACCGGGCAGTACCTGACCAATGCCCGTGTGACGGTAAAGGGCACCAACACGACGGTCTTCACCGATCGTGACGGCAACTACCGCATCGCCGGCGTGCCGAGCGGCGCAGTGACGCTGGAAGTCTTCTTCACCGACCTCGACGTCCAGACGGTCACGGTAAATGTGCCTGCGGGCGGCGTAGCCACGCAGGACGTAAACCTCACCTCGGTCTCGCGTTACGGCACGACTGGTGACGGCACGATCAAGCTGGATGCCTTTGTCGTCGCGCAGGAGCGCGAGACCGATGCGATGGCCATCGCGACCAACGAGCAGCGCTTCGCCCCCAACATTAAGAACGTGATGTCGACCGACTCGCTCGGCGACGTACTCGGCGGCTCGGTGGGCGAATTCATGAAGTTCCTCCCGGGCGTGACGGTCGAGAGCGATCTCGCCGACGTCTCCGGCGTCTCCATCCGCGGTATCGGCGGCGGCATGACCTCGATCACCAACGACGGCGCTCCGGCCTCCAACATCTGGACCACCGCCACCCGCTCAGTTGATGTGCGCTCGATGGCGCTCAACGACATCGCGCGCATGGAAGTCTCGAAGGTCCCGACCCCGGCGAATCCCTCAGACTCGCTTGCGGGCTCGATCAATCTGGTAAGCAAGAGCGCTTTCGAGCGCAGCGGTCGCCAACTCCGTTACTCGCTGAACTTGATCGGCAATCACGAGAACCTGGACTTCAAGAAGACGCCGCACTCGCACGGGGATAAGATGAATTACAAGATCTTCCCCGGCGTGAGCCTCGACTTCACCTGGCCCGTCACCAAGCGTTTCGGCATCGTCATCGCGGCCAATCACTCGCGCTCGTTCAACGAGCAGCACCGCACGCTCCAGACGTGGACCTCCATCGTGCCGCCCGGCTCGGCTGCGGGCACGCCGATCGACTACTCCAACCCGATCCTCAACTCGCTCGCCCTACTAGATGGTCCGCGCGATCTCACCCGCAATACCTTGAGCGTAAAGGCGGATTGGAAGATCACGGATAACGGCGTGCTCTCCGTAGGCCATGTGGCCAGCCGCACCGATACCCGCATCGGCTCGCTGTCGTACACCTGGAATACCAGCACCACCGCCACCTCCTCGATCGCCGGCGGCACACCGCTGACGTGGAGCGCAAACGAGACCCTCGGTGCGACCGGTCGCGGTACGCTGAACAACAATGGCACCAACCAGCTCATCAACCAGATCTCCGACTCCAGCAATGTGAGCTACCGCTACGATAACGGACGCTGGCGCGTGGAAACGGGCGTCAGCCGCTCGGCTTCGCAGATCAAGCGCCGCTACTTCGACGCAGGCTTCTTCCTCCAGGCTAGCGCCGTCCAACGCGTCCCCGTGCGGATCAACTTCCGCGACTTTGGCAACGGCGCCGCCCGGCCTGGCTCCATCGAAGTCTTCGACAACGCGAACAATCCGATCGATTGGAACGACCCGGCAAATCTGCGCGGCAACACCGCCAACAACGCCAATCTCAACAATCGCAGCTATACCAACCAAGGTTTCCTCAACGTCCGCCGCACACTCGACTTCATCCCTGTCCCGACCGCCATCCAGACCGGCGTTCTCGAGAAGCGCGTGATGCTCGACACCAACCTCCAAAACGAGACGTGGACCTTCCGCGGCCCTGACGGGAACTCGCAGACGACGGCCCCCATCGAGCCGTACCTGATGCAGAACTACCGTGGCGTAGATACCGGCTATGGCTTCCCGAGCATCAACTGGATGTCGCCCAGCCGCGCCTACCGTGCCTTCCAGCTGAATCCCCTGCTCTACCAGAAGACGGAAGCGCAGATCGTCTCTGACCGCAACTCGCACATCGATAACAACGAGAACATCAAGGAGAAGGTCCAAGCCGCGTACATCCAAGGTGACACGCGCCTCTTCAACAGCCGCCTCCGCCTCCTCGGTGGCGTCCGCTTCGAGAAGACGATCGACAACGGCATCGGCGGCCTCGTCGATACCGAGCGCATCTGGCAGCGCAACCCCGACGGCTCCTTCGTGCGGAACGCTGCTGGCCAGCGCGTACGGCGCCCGGAGGCCGGCGCGGCTGGGTCGCTCGCCGAGAGCCTGCTCACCCGCGAGTATCGCGCTTCCTTCACCAACAAGGAATACGACGGGTACTACCCGAGCATCCATCTGACCTTCAATACGACCGAGAACTTCCTGCTCCGCGCCGCTTGGGCCAAGACCTACGGCCGCCCCAACTTCTCGGACATCATCCCCCGCACTGTGGCCAACACGAGCGCCACGGATCCCGACGAGGATGACGATCTCCAGCCCGGCCAGTACCGCGGCACACTGACGATCCGCAACCCGGCGCTCATGCCCTGGACGGCGGACAACTACGATCTCTCGGCCGAGTACTACACCGACAATGGCGGCCTGATCACTGCGGGCATCTTCCTGAAGGAGCTGAAGAACTTCTTTGGCGACTCCTCGCGTCGTGCCACGCCTGAGCTGCTCGCCGAACTCGGCTTGTCGGATCGCTACCTCGACTGGAACATCAATTCCAAGTTCAACTCCGGCGATGCCCGCATCACCGGCGCCGAGGTCAACCTCCGCCAGAATCTGCGCATCGTACCCTTCCTGGGCAAATGGGGCAGCTACATCACGCTCTTTGCCAACGGCACGAAGCTCGACCTCGACGGCAACCCCGGCGCATCGTTTACCAGCTTCATTCCCAAGAGCGCCAACTGGGGCTTCACGCTCGCGCCCAAGCGTGTGACGTTTACCGCCCGCTGGAACTATCGTGGTCTAGACAAGCGTCTACCGCAGGCTGCTTACGGCCCCAATGGCTACGAGTACATCGAGGCCCGCACGGTACTCGATGTAAATGCTTCCTACCAGTTCACGAAGAACCTCTCGTTCGTCGCCAGCGCCACGAACATCTTCAATGAACCGGTGCGATTCCTCCGCTATGGCGACCTGACGCCGAGCTACGCCAAGCTGTACGCCGAGCAGGAGTACGGCATCCAGATGGCGATCGGCCTCCGCGGCACGTTCTAACGCTCAAAAGACAAGGCATCACCCTACGGCGCCCGCCTTTACTGGCGGGCGCTTTTTTTATGCATTCTCGGAATGCGACGTTCGACGGCTCGCATGGGATTCCCCTTCCCCCACGCCCGCGGGCTGAGATACAAAAACGCTCCATGACCCCACCCCTACCCCTAGGACGGCGCTGCCGTCTGTCCGCATTGGTTCTGCTTTGCCTTGGTTTCGTCGCATCGCTGCTGGCCCAAGCCACGACCGGCACCATCGAGGGCCGCGTGACCAATCCCGCAACGGGGACCGTCCTCGAGCGGGCACGCATCACCGTCGAGGGTAGCGAGCTCGAGAGTTTCAGCGATGCCGACGGCTACTATCGGCTTTCTGGCGTACCAGCCGGCACGGTGCAACTGCGCGTGACCTTCACCGGATTTCCCGCCGCCACGGCCAGCTTGGCCCTCACCGGGGGCCAGACAGCACAAAAGGATTTCGAACTCGCTCCGCTCGGAGCAGGGCCTGCGGACGGCGGACCGATCAAGCTGGATCAGTTCGTGGTCGCGACGTCGCGCGAAATGAGCGGAGCCGCGCTTGCCATCAACGAGCAACGCTATGCCGCCAATATGAAAAACGTCGTCGCGACCGACGAATTCGGCGACATCGCCGAGGGCAATGTGGCGGAGTTCCTCAAGTTTCTCCCGGGGGTGAATATCGACTACGCCGGCGGCAATGCCCGCGAGGTCTCGCTCGACGGCATCCCGGGCGACTACGTGCCCGTGACCATCGACGGCTTCAACCTCGCTAGCGCAGTGGGCGGAGGCGCGGGCGGCACCAACCGGATGGTAGGCCTCGACCAAGTCTCCATCAACAATATCTCACGCATCGAGGTGAACTTCACCCCCACCCCAGACTCACCCGGCAATGCGCTTGCCGGCACGGTCAACATGGTGCCGCGCTCCTCGTTCGAGCGCTCGAGTCCGCTGTTCAACTTCAGCACCTACGTAATGATGCGCGACAACGCGCGCAATTGGAGCAAGACCCCGGCGCCCCGCCATCCGACACGCAAGATCCATCCGGGCGCAGATTTCTCGTATGTGAATCCGGTATCGAAGACCTTTGGCTATACGCTCTCCGCGGGATTCAACCGGCAATACTCAGGGGAGCCCCAGGCCCAGATGTTCTGGCGCGGCACACAGCAGCCGACCAACGGCGCGGCCTTCCCCACCACGTCCTATGACCGGCCGTATCTTGGCCAGTTCTCGGTGCGCAACAGCGGCAAGGACACGAAGCGCAGCTCCTTCGGCTTCACCGCAGATTGGAAATTCACACCGCGCGACAGGCTATCGTTTTCGTTCCAGGCTTCGACTTTCGATGTCTCGATCAACCACAACCTGCTGACTTTCGGCATGGACCGAGTGAACCCGGGCGACTTCACCACGACCTCCACCCGCAGCGCGCCGGGAGCGGGCTGGGTGCAGATGGTGTCGACCGGCAACGATCGCGCCAACTGGACGTATATGCCCTCGGTGATCTGGCGGCACGATGGCGCGATCTGGAAGACGGAGGCAGGCTATGCCCACTCTCGCGCCCGCAATCGCAACAACAACCTCAAGTCGGGCTTTTTCGACACCGTGACGGTGCGGCGCAATGGCCTCAACGTCGCCTTCGACGACATCTTCTACCTCCGCCCGCGGGTGATCTCGGTGACAACCCAAGCTGGTGCGCCTGTCGACCCCTACTCGCTGTCGACCTACGCCCTCACCCAAGCCAGTGACAACACGCGCGGCACCGACGACACCAAGCGCACCGCCTATGGCAACGTGCGGCGCGACTTCCGCGGCCCCATCCCCTTCACGCTCCGCAGCGGCCTCGATTTCCGCCAGTCGATCCGCGACCAGCGCGCCGGTAACCCCGCCTACAACTACTTCGGCCTCGACAATATAGCGAGCGCGCCGGCCAATCCCGCCGCGGACGACAACCCCACACAGTTTCTGGACCCGAGTTTCTCCAGCCGCATCGCTCCGTACGGATTTCCCAAGATACAGGGTGTCAGCAACGAAAAGGTCTTTGAATTCTGGCAGGCCAACCCCAATGCCTTCCGTTTCGCCAACGCGGCGACCGCCTATCGCAACCCCATCAATCTCTCCAAGCGCGCGGAAGAACTCATCTCCGCCGCTTACCTGCGCGGCGATGTCTCGCTGCTTCAACATCGACTCAAAATCGTGGGCGGCGTGCGCGTCGAGCAGACGAATATCGAAGCTGAGGGCCCACTTACGGATCCCACGCTCAACTACCAGCGCGATGCGCAAGGCAACTACCTCCTAGGCGCCAACGGCCGGCCCCTTACGATCGTCCCCACAACGGATGCACTGGCATTTGCGCGCCAGACTTTCATCGACCGCGGCGCCCGCTCCAAGAAAGAGTACTTGCGCTGGTTTCCCAGCCTCAATGCGAGCTACAATATCACCGAGAGCCTGATCTTCCGCGCCGGCTACTCCACCTCGATCGGCCGGCCGGACTTCAACCAGTACTCCGGCGGCATCATCCTGCCGGATACGGAAAATCCCCAGCCCACGGATGTGATCGACGTAGCAAACATCGGCATCAAGCCTTGGAGCGCCCGTACGTTTGCCACGCGGCTCGAGTACTATTTCAAGGGAGTGGGCAACGTGGAGATCGGAGCCTTTCGCCGCGATTTCGAGGATTTCTTCGCAACCACTCGCTTCAACCCGCCCGCGAGCTTTTTCGAAGACTACGGCATCGATCCCACGCTCTACGGCGGCTACCCGGTCGCTACGACGACCAACATTTCCGACACGGTGCGCATCCAAGGCATCAAAGTCGCCTACAAGCAGGCTCTCACCTTCCTGCCGCACTGGGCGCGCGGCGTTTCGATCTTCGCCAATGGCACCTCGCAGCGCCTGCTAGGGCCGGCGGCGACCAACTTCGACGGGTTTGTGCCGAAGACGGCGAGTTGGGGCACGAGCCTCAATCGTGGGAAATACGCCTTCCGCGCCAACTGGAACTATCGCGGCCATCAGCGCCGACTCGCCATCGCCAATCCTGGCCCCACTACCAGCATCGAGCCCGGCACCTACACCTGGTGGTCGAAGCGACTCTATCTGGATCTCAACGCCGAGTATACCTTCTACAAGCGCTTCGCGGTCTATGCCGCCCTTCGCAATGTCGGCGACGCGCCGGATGATGTGCAGGTTTACGGACCCAGCACGCCCGAGCATGCGCAATTCCGCCAGCGCATCGAGTTTGGGTCGCTATGGACCTTCGGCATCAAAGGCAGCTTCTAAAATCCATGGGGCAAGTACGTGCCCTACGCCCGATGAGGACTCCCTCCGGTCGCACGTGAAAGCCTATCGTCGCCTCGAGCGGGCCGCTAACTAAGCCCGCCGAGGTACAAGATCGTATCGTAGTGGAACGCCACCTGCCCCTCGCGCTCGTGCAGGGCAAAAAGCGCGTCCAGATGGCGCATCATCGGGGCGTGCTGCGCGTGACCTGGCTTTGGCGCATAAGAGGACGACATCAGCCGACCCCGCAAACCCTCGAGGTCGAGTTGCTGCACGCTTGGAAACACAAAGCGCCGGCAACCCATCGGCCCGTAGAAGGCCTCGATCGCTGCGGGGTCTTCGTCGCGATGTGCTGAAGCCGCATAATCCGGCGCGTAAGTCTGCAGCATCTTTTCGTAAGCGGCGAGAAACGGCGTGCGGGTATTGCGCTGATTCCAAATGAGCGCCACCCAGCCGCCCGGGCGAAGGATGCGTCCAAACTCCCTCCGCGCCTCGTCCCGGCGAAACCAGTGAAATGCCTGCGCCGCGGTGAGCAAGTCGGCGCTTCCCGCGTCGAGGCCGGTGCGCTCTGCCGAACCTGGCCGACTGGTGAAATGGGGGTGCGCGGCCAGTTTTTCCTCCGCTGCCCGACGCATGCTCTCATTGGGCTCGACCGCGACTACCCTCATCCCGGCCTCGAGCAGCAGCGCCGAGAATATCCCCGTACCCGCGCCCACGTCGACCGCGACGCTCCGTGGGCCGAGGTTACATTCAGCGCACAGCGTCTGGATCAACTGCTGCGGGTACGACGGACGATATTTCACATAGTCTGAGACGCGGTCGGAGAATCGCTCGGTAGGGGCTTTCACAGCCCCCATTCTATGCCTCAGCACGAGATGGCAAGATGCCAGCGCGCACGGAAAGGCGCGCGCGCCCGAGCCTCATTGTCGAAATGAATATTATGAAGTATTGAATCGTTTTCGGAAACAGTATCCGCTGGAGCCGCGTCCAAGACCGTTCTCCTCTTGCTCCATGAAACTGTTTCGCGCCCTTGCCGTGCTTATCTGTCTTCCCGCGATGCTCTGCGCCGCCGACACGGGGATCCGGGCCGGCGCCGCGCTCGCCGATATCACGCCGACGAAGTGGCCCTCACCCGTCAACGGCGGGATGAAGGGAGCCTTCACCGAGAAGGTGACCGATCCCATGCACGCCCGAGCCCTCGCAATCGCGAGCGGCCGCGATGCGATCATCCTCTGCGTGGTCGACTCCTGCATGATCCCGCGCGAGACCTGCGAAGCAGCCAAAGCACTCGCCGCCAAGGCCACCGGCGTACCGGCCTCGCGCATACTCATCAGCGCGACGCACTCCCATAGCTGCGCGACGATGACGCCCGTTTTCCAAAGCGAACCCGACTCCAGCTACGTCGCCGCGCTCCCGCCACGCATCGCCGCAGCCATCATCCAGGCCCATAAAAATCTCGAGCCCGCCGAGATCGCCGTCGGCAAGGAAGCCGAGCCCGATCAGGTTTTCAACCGCCGGTGGCTCGTGAAAAGCGGCCAGAGCTACGAAAACCCCTTCGACTCACTGGCTGATCGCGCCTGGATGAATCCCGGAGTGAAAAACGCCAAGGTCAGCGAGCCCACGGGCCCGATCGATCCCGACGTGTACATCCTCGCAGCGCGAGCCAAGGCCGATGGGCGCCCCCTAGCCGTCCTCGCCAACTACAGCCTACATTATGTCGGCGGCCAGGTCGCCATCTCCGCGGACTACTTCGGAGCGTTTGCCAACGAACTTGCGCTGAGACTTAAGACGGGCGACGCCCGCTACGCAGGCAAGCCGCCTTTCGTCGGCATCATGAGCAATGGGACCAGCGGAAACATCAACAACGTCAACTACGCCGCAGCCGTGGCACCCGCGCGCAAGCCTCCGGGGGAGCAAATCAAGGTCGTCGCAGATGCGGTCGCCTCCGCCGCGCTACGCGCCTATGGCAATCTTCGGTGGCACTCCACCGCCTCCCTCGTTTCCGCCGAGCGCGATCTCACCCTGGGCGTCCGGAAAGCCGACGCCACCGAACTCGAGCGCGCACGCAAGATCGTAGAAACGTACCCGCGCGACAAAGACGGCCAGTTCAGCGACCGGAAAGCCATCTATGCACTGGAGTCGCTCGCGCTCGACAAGTACCCCGACCGCGTACCGGTGAAGCTCCAAGCCCACCGCATAGGCCCGCTCACCATCGCGGCGATCCCCTGCGAGGTCTTTGTAGAGATCGGACTCGACCTGAAGGCTGCCAAACCCTTGCAGGATCATTTTACCATCTCGCTCGCCAACGGCTACAACGGCTACCTGCCCACTCCGGAGCATCATCAACTCGGCGGCTACGAGACTTGGCGTGCCCGCAGCAGCTATCTGGAAGTCGATGCCTCGGTCGCCATTGCAAAGCATCTCAAAGAGATGTTGAAAGACGTGGCCCGCTGACGCGCTCGATTTTCCGTGCCCCGCACGGCCCGTCGCTCGCGCGCCGGGCCTTTTTATTACCCCGCTATGCGCACACTTCGTCGACTCCCTGCCGGTGCGCTGTTGCTTCTAGCCCCGCTGGCTGTGCTCGCTGCCGACCTGCGGCAGGAGGCCCGTGAAACCCTTGATCGCGCCATCGCCTACTATCACAGCCGAGTCGCGGTACATGGCGGCGGCTACGTGTACTTCTACAGCCTCGATCTCGAGCAGCGCTGGGGCGAAGGACTAGCGACCAAGGATCAGGCCTTCACACAGCCGCCAGGCACCCCCGCTGTAGGCGACGCCTATCTGCGTGCCTACGCAGCCACCCGCGACCCACGCCACCTCGTCGCGGCGCGCGACGCAGGTCGCGCGCTGGCGCATGGACAACTGAAGTCCGGCGGCTGGGCACAGGCCTTCGACTGGAATCCTTCCGGCACAAAGGCGGGACTTTACCGCAACGGCAAAGGCAACCCCAAGGGCCGCAATCACACCTCGCTCGATGACGACCAGACGCAGGCCTGCATCGCTTTTCTTGCCCGTCTCGATCGCGCCCTCGACTTCAAAGACCCCCTTATTTCCGAAAGCGTGCGCTATGCGCTCGATGCCCTGCTCGGAGCCCAGTTTCCCAATGGCGCATTCCCGCAAGGTTTCACCGCGCCCGTAGCATCCCACCCGATTCTGCCCGCCAGCTATCCAGCCGAATGGCCGCGCAGCTGGCCCAACGAGCCTTACTGGAACTACTATACCCTCAACGACGGCCTCGCCGGCTCGGTGAGCGAGATGCTCCTCGCCGTGATCGACGTGTACCAGGATCCTCGATACCTCGCCGCACTCCGACGGCTGGGGGACTTCCTGATACTCGCGCAGATGCCGCCGCCCCAGCCTGCTTGGTGCCAGCAGTACTCCTACACCATGCAACCCACGTGGGCCCGCCGCTTCGAGCCTCCCGCCATCTGCGGACTCGAATCGGAAGATGCGATCCGCACGCTTCTAAGAATCCACCGCCAGACCGGCGAAAAGAAGTACCTCGAGCCCATCCCGCGCGCGCTCGCCTACCTCACTAAGCATCGCCTGCCCGATGGTCTAATGCCGCGCTACTTCGAACTCCAGACCGACAAGCCGCTCTACATGAATCGCAACGGGCAAACCTACTTTCTCACCTACGACGACAAGAACCTTCCGTCGCACTACGGCTGGAAGCAGAAGACTTCGGTCGAAGCGCTTGAGCGAGAGTATGTCTCGGCTGCGGCAGGCGACACTGGACGAGGAGCCCAGGACAACCCTACGGCCGATCTCGAAAACAAAGTCCGCTCCGTCATCGCCGCTCTCGATGCCGAAGGCCGCTGGATCAGCACCTATGCCGGCGAGCGCCTTGTCGGTCAGCCAAAGTTTGCCCAAGGTTTCCGCTACATCGACAGCGGCGTCTTCATTAGAAACGTCGAGCTGCTCAGCGAGTATCTCACCAGATAACCAAGGCTCCAGGCTTTCCGATCAGCTGCCACTTGGGGAATGGACCCAAAGCGACGCGAAACGAACTGTAGTGGCACGACCTACCCTGCTTCATTTTGCCGTTCGGCAGCACTATTCCTCCATCGCAGGCGGTAACCTCTCTGCCATCGAGCGCAGAGAGATTAGCCATCACAACGGCTATGGACAGCGGCTCCCAGGCCACGGTGAAATCATTCACTCCTGATCCTTCACCATACCCTTCTTCTTGCCTTTGCCCCTCTTGGCCTTCGAGCCGTTGCGCTCGGCGGCCTCTGCTTCGACTTCCCTCATGTAGGTTTCACGCGCAGTCGCGTCGGCCCGATTGCGGAAGACATTCAGCATGGGGTCGTTGGTCTTCACCATCCAGGCGTCTAGCAGCTTGATGAGCCGGTCGCGCTCGGCACGGTGTTGCGGCGAGGCGATCAGGTTTTGCAGCGCATCCTCGTCGCGCGCATAGTTGTAAAGCTCCTCAGGCACGCGGCAGTCGAAGAACTTGAGCCGCTCCGCCATTTTGGGGTCAGTTTTGGCGAGCGCCTGCATGCGGCGATAGGTGTCGGTACCTTTGGTCGCGGTCGCCATCACGCGTGTGCCGTTGGACCAAGGATTGAAGATATAGGCGTAGTCCTTGGTGATGAGGGTCCTCATCGGGTGGCGGTTGCCACCGGAGTTTTCGTTGTACTCGGCTACCATGTAGTCACGGCCCTCCTGCGTGCCGCCGCGGAGCACCGGAGCGAAACTGCGTCCATCCATGCCCTGCGGGTGCTGCACGCCGACGATGTCGAGCAGCGTGGGGAGGAGATCGACTCCCGAGACAATATGCCGGTCGTCGACGCTGCCGGGCTGGGTGACGCCGGGCCAGCGGATCATCCACGGGGTGCGCGTGCTGTGGAAGTAGAGCTGGGTCTTGGCAAAGGGCAGCGGCATGCCGTGATCGGAGAGAAAGAAGATCACCGTGCGCTCATCCTCACCCGACTCTTTAAGCGCGCGGAGCACCTCGCCCAGCGCGTCGTCGGCGCGCCGCACGGACGAATAGTAGCGCGCCAACTCCTCCCGCACGACCCTGTCGTCCATCAAGAATCCGGGGACCGGCACCTCCTCCGCGGTAAAGACCCGGCTGGGCACGTGAGGATCACCGGGCTTGGGCTCGTTGTAAAACGGCTTGTGGGGGTCGGCGATATTGATGTTGAGCGCGAAGGGCTTGCCCGCCTGCTTCGCGAGCGCGATGCCGTGCTTCGTCGTCGCGTAGTACGCCCGCGGATTTTTGAGGTGAGCCGGCTTGCCGTCGGCATCCGTGTCGAGGATCACATCCCAGGCGGGATACGGTGAGTAGGGCGTGGAGTGCGCGACCTTGTGGCGGATGCCGGTGAAGTAGCCCGCACCTTTCATCAGGTCGGCCATCACAGGGTAGCCGGGATTGGGCACCATGTAGAAACCTTCGACCTTGTTGTTGTGCGGATAGCGGCCTGAAAACATGACGTTGCGGGAGGGCATGCAATTTCCCACCTGCACGTAGGCGTGGTTGAAACGCATGCTCGCGGCCGCGAGCTTATCCATGTGAGGCGACGTATCCTTCAGCTTGCAGCCGTAGACGCCGACTGAATCGCAGCTCATGTCGTCCACGGTGACGATGAGGACGTTGAGCCTGGCGGACGCGCCGCACACCGGCGATAGCGCGCAGGCGAGCGCGACGAGGCTTAGCAATATCCGAATGGGGTATGGGGTCATGGATAGAGGAGAAACGTTTCGCGCTCGCGGGCAAACTCGCGCAAGCCCACATCACACCATGCCACGAGCGCCTCCGCCGGCTCGCCGCGCTCCAGCGCTTCGCGTACGGCGGAGAGGCCGAGCACTTTGTCGAAATAGTCGGCATGCAGCTCGAGCTTGTCTCCGTAGCGCGCGCGAATGGCATGCACGAGATGGAGGGTCGTCGCCACCGGTCGAAACGCATGGCGATCAGTCACATGGATCTGGCATCCACCGCAGCGCTGTCCCGCATGCTTGGAGAACGTCGGCGTAAACCACGCCTCGCGAAAGGCTACGCCGGGGAGCCGCAGGGCATTGAGGATCTGAGTAAGATCGTAGCCGTCTATCCACGGCGCCCCAAAGAGTTCGAAGGGCCGCGTCGTCCCTCGCGCCTCAGAGAGATTGGTGCCCTCGAGCAACACCTGGCCGGGGTACACGGTCGCGGTGGCGAGCGTGGGCATGTTGGGCGACGGCATCACCCAGGGCGCGTCGGTCTCATCGTGCCATTGATGGCGCTGCCAGCCCTCCATGGGGACGACAGTGAGCTGGGCAGGCTTGGTGAGGAACCTGGCGTTGAACAGCTTTGCGAGTTCGCCCACCGTCATGCCGTGCCGTGCAGGGATCGGGTACAGCGAGATGAAAGAGCTATGCCTGGGATAGTCCAGCATCGGCCCTTCCATCGCGACCCCGCCAATCGGGTTGGGCCTATCCAGCACGATAAACGGTATGCCCGACTCCGCTGCCGCTTGCATGGCGTAGGCCATCGTCGCGATGTAAGTGTACACGCGAGTGCCAACATCCTGGAGATCGAAGACCATCGCCTCCACGCCGCCCAGCATCTCGCGCTCCACGGTCTTGCCCGTATGCTGCGTGTCGTATTCACGCATGTAGGCGTCGATATTGGTGATCATATCAGCCGGCGGCTGCTTCGTCTGCCCGTAGAGGCTGAAGACCGGCAATTTGAACTGCTGATCGACATAGTACGGCACGTACTCGCCTGCCTGCGCGTTGCCTCGCACGCCGTGCTCGGGACCGTAGAGGGCGGCCAGCGCCACCCCTGGCTCGGTGCGAAACCGCTCCACGATACTCCGATATGCCCGATCCACCCCCGTAGGATTGGTGATCAGCCCGATGCGCCGACCGCGCACCAAGTGCGATTGCTGCTCGAAGAGAACGTCGACACCCAACTTCATGATCCAGAGCTATAGGTACCGCAGCGCCGACGCCACAGCGAACTCGCCCTCCGACTCACTCACCGCAAAAATAATGTGCGATCTCCATGCCCGGCGCCTGTTACAAGGATAACCTGCCATGAGCGACGCCACTCCACTCACCCTCGAAGATTCGGAACTCCTCCGCGGCTACGCCGAGGATGGCTCGCAAGCTGCCTTTGCGGAACTCGTACGCCGACGCATCGACCTCGTGTATTCCGTGGCGCTCCGTCAGACGCATGGCAACCGCCAGTTGGCCCAGGAGGCCACGCAAGCCGTGTTTACCGACCTCGCGCGGAAGGCGGGCTCGCTCTCGCGCCGCCCTGTGCTCGCTGGCTGGCTCTACCGCAGCGCGCAGTTTGCGGCCACCGATCTCGTACGCGCAGAGGTCCGCCGCAGCGCCCGAGAACGCATCGCTCACACTATGCACATCGATCTAGCGCCTGAGCACTCACCTACGGACTGGGAAAAAGTGCGACCTTTGCTCGACCAGGCGCTCGGAGAGATGGACTCAGCCGACCGCGACGCGATCGTGCTCCGCTTTTTCGACCAACGCCCTTTCCTCGAGATCGGCGACCGACTCAGCCTCAGCGAAAACGCCGCGCGCATGCGCGTCGCACGCGCCCTCGATAAGCTCGCCGCCCGCCTCACCCGGCGCGGCATCTCCTCTACCGCCGCCGCGCTCGGCGCCGCCCTCGGCGCCCAAATCACTACCGCCGCCCCGGCCGGTCTCGCTGCCAGCATAGTCTCTACCGCGCTCGCACCGGCCGCCTCGTTTTGGAGCGCCGTCACTGTCGGCAAGCTCGCGTTTGGACTCGCCACCGCCACGATCATCGCAGGCGGCGGGGCGATGCTCACCCAGCAGGCGCGGATCAACGCCGAGCTACGCCGCGAACTCGCCGCCGTACGGCCAGACGCAAGCGCACTCGCCAGCCTCCGCGCCGAAAACCTCCAGCTGGCGGCGCGGATCGCAGAGCACGAAACGCTGCAGCGAGACGTGGCCGATATCGCCAGCCTTGAGCGCGGGGTCGCCGAGGCACGCGAGGCGCTCGCCCGCCGTAGAGCAGCCTCCATGTCCGGCTCAAGCTTTACCGAGTCGATCCAGTCGCAGATCGACCTCCTCAACAAGGAGGCATCCGCATTGGTGAAAAGCTATAAAGCGCTCTCACTGCAGTCCAAAGACATCTCGCTCTCCGCGGCCGACCGCGCGGCTGCGGGCGAAGCCACCCAGCAAACGCTCGCCTCGATCAGAGCAAAGCAGAGCGAGATCAAGGCGCTGATATCCGCCAATCAAGGGCCACTTGCCCAAGAAGGCGGGAGACTCGTCTTCCGCGCCGTCGAGCCGCCAGCACCCGAAGCGCGAAACGACGGTTTCACTCCTGTGCTCAAATCCTCGCCGTGAAAGCGCTCTGCCTCACACTTCTTGCAATCGTGGGCGGCGGGCTCGCCCTGGCCCTGCTCCAGAAGCGCGGCGAAGCGCACTTGCTTCGAGCGGAGTTGGAACTTGCCCGCATGGAGCGCGACGAAGTCGAGCAACTCCGCCACGCCCAACATCGGCTACAAACCCATGCGCCCTCCGACTCCGCGCTCAGGATGCTCCGCGAAGAACAAGCCGTCGTACATCGCCTGCGCGCTGAATTGGCGTCCTTTGAAACCAAGCCGTAATCTCCACGCGCGGGTTCACGCTGCCTAAAGCCCTTCGCCCGAGCATCCGGCCTCGCCACAGCGGGCCCTGGCTGCCTGGCTGACGGGGCACATGGATTTGCCTGATACCGAGGCCCTGCTTGAGGTGGTCGCCGCGCGGCACGGGCACTTCTGCCTGGAATCAGGCTACCATGCTGAGCGCTGGTATGAACTGGATCGGCTATTTTTCGATCAGGCAAAACTGCGACCCTTTGTCATCGCCCTCGCACGGCGGCTGGCGCTGCACCGCGCGGAGGTGATATGCGGGCCGCAGACCGGCGGAGCTCGGCTCGCAGGCCTCCTCGCGGCCGAGCTCGGGATACCCTACGTGGCGGCGGAGCGCTTCGCTCCCGCCCATCCAGCGGGGCTCTTCCCCGTACGCTACGAAGTGCCACCTGCCCACCGCGGCGCGCTGGGCGGAAAAGCCATCGCGCTCGTCGACGATGCGATCAGTGCAGGCTCGGCAATCCGAGCCGCGCACACCGATCTGCTCGCGTGCCGCGCACGCCCCGTCGCGCTCGGAGCGCTTTTCGTTTTTGGCGACCCGGCGCGACGCTTCGCCTCCGACCACGGCCTCCCGCTGGAGGCTCTTGCCACCCTACCCTTCACTATCTGGCCACCCGATGCCTGCCCACTCTGCACCGCCGGCATGCCGCTCGAAACTGCGTCGGATGCGGGCGCAGTGCCGAAATTCACCGCGTAGCCGACTCTTTCATCATGCCCCGCAAATCCCTCCGTGTCGCCTCCGTCCAGTTTGAGAGCATCCAGGCGGATAAGAACGCCAACCTGGCCAAGATCGAGCAGTTCACCCAACGAGCCTCGGCCCAAGGCACCCGGCTGGTCGTATTTCCCGAGTGCTGCATCACCGGCTATTGGTTTGTGCGCAATCTCGCCGTTTCGGAATTGGCGGCCTTGGCCGAGCCGATTCCCGACGGGCCCAGCATACGACACCTAGCGAGGCTCGCACGCACCTACGACATCGCCATCGGAGCCGGTCTCTTCGAGCGCGGAGCCGAGGCAGCACCAGACTCATCCGCCTTCTACAACAGCTATGTCGTGGTATTGCCTGATGGCACGATCCACTCGCATCGTAAATTGCATGCCTTTGAGCACGACGCCGTGAGAAGTGGGAGCGCGTACACCGTCTTCGATCTGCCCGAGGGGTATCGCGCGGCCATCCTCATCTGCTACGACAACAATATCGGTGAAAACGTACGCATGGTCGCGCTCCGAGGGGCGGAGGTGCTCATCGCGCCTCATCAGACTGGCGCCGTCCGCAGCAAAAATCCTCATCTCATGGGCCTGATCGAGCGCCAGGTGTGGGACAATCGACACCGAGATCCGGACGCGATCCGCCGCGAGTTCCTCGGAGACAAGGGCCGCGGCTGGCTCATGCGCTGGCTGCCGAGCCGGGCCCACGACAACGGCCTCTTCCTCATCTTCAGCAATGGCGTTGGCGTCGATGACGACGAGGTGCGCACAGGGGGATCGATGATCCTCGATCCCTACGGCCGCATCCTCTCGGAGACGAATGCCGCGGGCGACGACATGGTGAGCGCCGACCTCGATCCCGCCCTGCTTGAGCACGCCACCGGACGCCTGTGGATCAAGGCCCGCCGCCCGGAGCTGTACACACCGCTGGCGCAGCGCACCGGGCTGGAGCGCGACACGCGGGAGATGAAATTCGAGGAGTGACGACCTGAAGGTTAGAAGCCCGTTTGCACCGCGAGGGTACCGCGCTGCGCGGGCTTCTCCGACGAGCGGATATCGATGCCGTAGCCGAGCGAGGCGCTCCACTGGGCATTCAGGAAGAGGGTGGCCGCACCGCCCAGTTCCACTCCATCGCCATCGCCGTCTGCGAGCAGAAGCGTGGTGGGACGAGTAAAGTTATCGGCGAGCTGGCCGACGAGGGCGCGCTCCCTGCTGCCCAGTTCGCCGTGCCAGACCGCGCGACCATCGAGGCGGAGTATCTTGCCGTTGAAGCGGCGGCTCCACGAAGCGTCGATACCCAGCTGGCCCGTGGAGCTACGCGCCTCCTGCTCGTCGAAGACCATGGAGAGCGCCGGCACATCGCGCTCAGTGTAGCCATCGAGCGTCACACGCTCGGTGCGGAGCCCGAACCAAGGCCGCACATTCACCTGCTGCCAGGGGAGCTGCCATGCGATCTTCACACCTGCGCCCCAGCGATCGCCCGTGGTCTTGCCGCGCGTGCGAAGGCCGCCGAAAGAGGTCGCACGGCGGATATCCTTGGCCCGCAAAAAGCCATAGCCGCCATCAGCGATGAAAGACACCGGGCCGCCGCGCCACACACCATAGATTCGCCCGCCCGTATCCTCCATCGTGAAGTCGCCGCCGCCACGACGCACATCGACCTCCATCCGGCCGGTGCTGAAGGTGCCGCCGACAAAGGTCGTCTCACTGAGACGAGCATCGCCACCCGCCGAGAATACATAGCCCTGGTAGTCAAAGCTCGAGCGCCAGCCATCGCGCGCGCGCGAACCATCGCCGTAGTCGAAACGAGCATAGACATCCGTGCGCTCCTCCGCGCGCGGGGAGAAGGCGAGCTGCGACGTGCGGTCTTCGACGGCTGCCGTGGTGAGCGTCTGGAGAGCGAGCGCCGCGCTGCCAAGATTGCCGGCAAAGCCGAGTGGCATCTCGGGGTTGAGCTGCTCGATCACGATGGAGGCCAGCAGAGCGTGCGTGCGTGCGGTGGGGTGAATGTCGTCCCAGAACACGTAGCTGTTGGGATCCCCTGCGCCGCCACCCAACGCAGCGGGGGCAAGGTAGAATGACGACACGTTGCTGAAGCCCAGTGCCTGATAGTCCACGAGCACCCGCTCCATCACGGCATACATGTCGAAGTACACGATGTTCACATCGGTGTAGCGCGCGGCGATGCGTTTCACTTCGGTGAGGAGGCCGCCGTTAAATGCATTGCTCGCGATCGTCGCCTGCTGCGCCAGAGTCGTGGTGGCGCGAGCGTAGCGGGGCGTGGCGCCCAGATTGGGCATGCCGCCCACTACGATGGTCTTGGCGCCAAGAATCGCGAGAAATTCGGTATCAAGCCCGAGAATACGGCCGGCCGAGAAACTTGCCTGCTGGAAAAGGGTGGGATTAGCCGCGCCAGCCGGGATGAATGACAAGAGGTCGTTGGCACCGCCTTGGATCGTAAAAAGATCGTTGGGCTGCGGTGCAAAGCCCTGGAGCAGGTAGATTGCGATCTGCTCGTCGACTGTCGGCAGTCCATTGGACAGACCGACATTGGCGCCGCCGACCGCAAAATTGAGATTGGTGCCACGCGTCGACAAAGGCGCGGCGGCGCGAATAGGATTGCCCAATAGCTCGGTAAACACCGGGCCATTGGAAAAGCGGCCGTTGAAATAGGGCGCGGGCGGGAGTTGCCGCCCCGTGAGGGCATACAAGTTGCCGCTATCGCTCAGGCTGTCGCCAAAGGTATATTGACTCGTAAAGGTGCGAAGTGTCTGCGCCGCGGCGCTAAACGCAATTACAAGCGAGGCTGCCGTAACGAGAAGAGGGTATTTCATACCAGGTGAGGTCGCGAGACGCAAACAGCGGGATATAAGCTGCGCAAGCCCGCGCGCTGGCTTATCGATAAAACAGCCTAGGCCGCAGACCTAGCTCGATTTCTCCAACGCCGCCTGCAGGGCTGCTGCGAGTCGCGGATGACGAAATTCGTAGCCGTTTTTCAACAATACGGCAGGTGCCGCGCGTGCGCTCGCCAGCAGCGCCTCATCCGCCATTTCCCGACCCAGCATCAGCCGCAGCCCCCAGGCCGGCGCAGGCAAAGCGGCAGGGCGGTGCAAGAGGCGCCCCAAGGTCGCGGCGAACTCCTTATTGGTCACCGGCTCAGGCGCGACGATATTCACCGGCCCCGACACGGCGGGCGTCGCCAAGACATGCAGGATAGCGCCCACGACATCATCGCGACTCACCCAGCTCATCCACTGCCGCCCCGAGCCGAAGGGGCCACCTACGCCCGATCGGAAGACGGGTAGCATCTTGGCTAGCGCCCCACCCTCTTCGGCGAGGATCGTGCCGAGGCGTAGCCGCACCGTGCGAATGCCCGCGTTTGCGGCGATCTCCGTTTCACTCTCCCACGCTCGGCATATCTCGGCGAGAAAGCCCTGTCCGGGGGCTGCGTTTTCATCTAGGCGCTCATCGCCGCGATCGCCGTAGATGCCCACGGCCGACGCATTGACCAACACCTGGGGCCGGGGGGAAAGCCTCGTGAGCGCGGCGGCAAGCGTGCGCGTCGTATCCACGCGGCTTCTGAAAATGCGCTCCTTCTGCTGGGCGGACCAGCGTTTGCCCGCGAGGTTCTCGCCCGCAAGATTGACGGCGGCCTCTACGCCGTCCAGCAGCCGTGCATCCAGCACTCCGCCCGCGGGATTCCAGGAGATTTCATCCTCCGCGCGCGTCGCATGGCGCACGAGCCGCACGACGCGATGCCCCGCTCCGCGCAGCGCCGGCAACAGCGCGGCTCCGACAAATCCTGAGGCTCCAGCGACGACGACTTTCATGCGTTAAAACTACTCGCTGTTTTGCCCCGCGCCAGCGCGGAGCGACTTAAACGCCGCAAGCGCCGCATCACGTGCCTGTGCGTGATCTACGATGGGATGCGGATACGTCTCGCCGAGCTTCACGCCAGCGGCCGCGAGTGTTGCAGCACCCGCCTCCCAAGGGGCATGCACATATTTCCTCGGCACACGGGCGAGTTCAGGCACCCAGCGCCGTACATACTCTCCCTCGGGATCGAACTTTGTCCCCTGCAGTACAGGTGCGAAGATCCGGAAGTAAGGTGCAGCATCCGCGCCGCAACCCGCGCTCCATTGCCAGCCGAGCGTATTGCTGGAAAGATCCGCGTCAACCAGCGTATCCCAAAACCACCGCGCCCCCTCCTGCCAGGGCAGGCGCAGATGTTTCAGCAAAAACGACGCTGCAATCATGCGCACGCGATTGTGCATCCAGCCCGTGCGCCAGAGCTGGCGCATGCCAGCATCCACGATCGGATAGCCTGTCTGCCCGCGCTGCCACGCGCGCAGCTTGCGGCCACCCGGGTCCTCCGCCCAAGGGAATCGCTCGAACTCCTCCCGCAGCGGTAGCTCAGCAGTATACGGAAAATGAAACAACAGATGATGCGCAAACTCCCGCCAGCCGACCTCGGCGAGAAAGACCTGCGCGCCTTTGCTCGGCGGAAAGACTCCGCTTGATCGGCTCAGACGCTTCACCTCCGCCCATATCTGGCGCGGGCTCAATTCACCAAAATGCAAATGAGGCGACAGCCGTGACGTGCCATCCTCGGCCGGTCGATCACGACCCTCGGCGTAGTCCGCCATCGAGCGGGCGGCGAACTGCGCGAGCCTCTTCTGCGCACCTTCCTCACCTGGAGTCCAAGCGGAGCCAAACTCGGCATCCCACGGGATCGTGGGCAAGAGTTTCAAGTCGTCGAGGATGAGCGATCGCGGCCACGCCTTCGGCGCGGGAAAGGCTCCTCTCTCCAGCGCCACGGGATTCTCGACCGGCAACGTCAGGCAATGCCGCCAGTAGGGCGTGAATACCTGAAATGGCCTGCCTTGCTTGTTGGCGATCGTGTGCGGCTCGTGCAATAGCGCACCATTGAAGGTGCGCACCTCCACGCCTTCTTGAGCCAACCCATCTTCGATCCAACTATCCCGCGCCACCGCGGAGAGTTCGTAGCGGCGATTAAAATAAAGGCTCCGCGACTGCGTCGCGCCGATCAACTCATGCAAAATGGCCTCCGTATCGCCCTGCGCCAGCACGAGTCTTGAGCCTCGTTCACGCAGCGCCCGGTCTAGCGCGGCCAGCGAATGATGCAGCCACCAGCGGGAAGCCCCCCCCGCCTGCCATCCCCACTCACCGGCATCGTCGAGGATATAGACGGGCAGAAGGGCAGCACCCTGCTCGCGCGCCGCGACGAGCGCCGCTTGGAGCGCCGGGTTGTCTTCCAAACGCAGATCCTGGCGAAACCAAAGGAGGATGGTCTTCATAGGGAGAGGCACTGCGCTGCGCGGACGCCGGGGCGCATCACTCCCCGGCGTAGGAGCCCTGAGGCGTGAACAAGCTGGCTCGAGGATAGAGCGCGGCGGCTCGCTCGATCATTATTCATGTCGCGGGACATAGCAGGCATGCGGCCTCTGCTACGCGCCACGACGGGAGGCGGACGCTCGTTTTACAGCGCGTCTTGATACATGCGTTCGTAGGCGGCGGCGGCGTTCTTCCAGGAGAAGTCGCGCCCCATGCCGCGTTGTTGCACCGCATTGTAGCGGCCCTTGTCGGCAAATAGCAGCAGCGCACGCTGAAGGGCGTCACGCAGGCTAGTGGCATTGGGATCGCACATCAGGCCAGTGCCCGTCGTCGGGTGCTGATCGGTATCGATCACCGTGTCGGCAAGGCCACCCACACGGCTCACGATGGGGATCGTGCCGTAAACCTGCGAGTACATCTGGTTGAGACCGCACGGTTCAAACACCGAAGGCATGATGAAGAAATCGCTGCCTGCCTCGATGAGATGACTCATCGTCTCGTCGAGTTTGGCGCAGAGGTAAACCCGCTGAGGCGCACGCATAGCAAGGTCGCGCAGTTCCTGCTCCATGCGCTTATCGCCCGAGCCGAGGACGACGAGCTTCACGTCGTTGTTCAGGAAGAAATCACGGTTCGCCAGGACGAAATCGACCCCTTTTTGCTCAGTGAGCCGGCATACCATCCCAAAGACCGGGCCCTTGAAGTCGGTGGCAAAGCCCGCCTTGGTCAGCAGTTCGGTGCGGCAGACCTGCTTGCCGCTCATATTTACGCTCGAGTATCGGGCGGGCAGCAGCGCATCGACCGCGGGATTCCATACCGCGTTGTCCACGCCATTCAGCAAGCCTACGATATCCTCGGCGCGAGTCTGCACCACTCCATCCAGGCCGCAGCCAAATTCCGGCGTCTGGATCTCCTTCGCATAGCGGGGGCTCACGGTCGTCACCCGATCGGCGAAGAGGATGCCTCCCTTCATCATGTTCATCTGCGAGTAGTATTCGAGACCGTCGATATGATAGAGTTCCTCAGGGAGATTGGTGCGCGCGAAGAGCTTTGCCGGGAAGAGCCCCTGGAAAGCGATGTTGTGGATCGTAAAAATCGTCTTGAGCGCGAGCGTGACGCCATGGCGCCGCTCGGCCTCGCGGAGCAGCAGCGGGAGCAGCGCGGCCTGCCAGTCGTGGCAGTGCACGATGTCGGCCTGTAGATCGCCGAGGCGGAGCATCTCGACGACGCCTTTGCAGAAAAAGATGAAGCGATCGGCGTTGTCCTCATAATCACGCTCACCGTTGCCGTAGGGGGCGCGGCGGTCGAAGAACTCTTCGCGACAGATCAAGTAGACCGTGACATTAGGCCGCGGCGAGAAGACACGCACATCACCCGAGAGATATTGATCGGCCAGCTCGATCTTGAGCCGCAGTTTGCGTTCCGCGCCGAGCGCGTCTTTATGTTCGAGCGCAGCGCGATATCCCGGCAGAAAGACGGAGACCTCGTGCCGGTTGTCACCCAGCGCCGCCGCCAGCGCGCCGACAGCATCCGCCAGGCCTCCCGTCTTCATATACGGGAACATCTCGCTCGCCACATGAACGATTTTCATCGCGCGCAGCTAAGGCTGCCTATTCCCTTACGCCAATCCCAAAGCACGGCAGGTGCCTGAGCGCCGCCAAAATATCACATGTTACTCCGCGACCGTCTGCTCGCGCTCCTGCGCCAGCCCGGATACCAACCGGCCAACGAATTCGAACTCTCCCGCCGCCTCGACCTCAAGAAACGCGACCGGGCCTCCCTAGCCCACGAGATCCGTCTGCTACTGAAGGGCGGCGACTTTGCGCGCGCCCGCAATGGCCGCATCGAAGCGCGCGCTCCCTCCGCCGGGGGCGGCCGTGCTCATCAACCAGCGGCACAAGCCCGTCCTGTCTTTATACCGACGGCCCGGCGGACCAAGATGCCGCCACCTGAGGATAAATCCGCCTCGTGGCTGCCTTCACCGGAGCAGGCTCACATGCTCCAGCCCGAGCCTCACTCCAAGTCGGGCCATCGGGGCAAAGGTGGAAAAGGGAAGAAAGAAAAGGGCAAACCGGCCGAGCTTCCGCCGCCACCTTTCGCCAAGTTCAGCCAGCGCCAAGGTGGAGCCCGCGGAGGGAAGCAGCAGAAGAAACAAAAAGTCGAGGCCCGGCACACCCCGACCACGGTCGCTGATTACATCCCGCCCTCGACCGGCGAACTTGAAGAGAAATCCACTTTCGAGCCCCACGAGAGTCCAAAGCGAGCCTTGGTACCAGTACCGAAGCTGCGGCCCGGCGAGGTGGTGGGGAAGATACAGTTTCGCGCTGGCGGCTCCGCCTTTGTCATCCGCGAAGGTGCCTCTGGCGGCGCAGCCGATGAGCCGGCGCTCCAGGTATTTCCCGAGGATACCGGCGTCGCCCTCCCCGGAGATCGCGTGCTTGCGCGCGAGTTTCCCGGCCGTAAGGGCAAACGCGCGGGCGAGAAGGTAGGAGGCGTCATTCGCGTCCTCGAGCGCGGACGCGATATCATCGTAGGCGATCTCCGTACGGGGCGGCGCAGCTTCATCGTGCAGCCCGACGATCCTCGCTTCTCCTACGAGATACAAGTCTCCGACCCGGCGAAGAGCGGCCTCTCCCCCGCGCCCAAACCTGGCGACAAGGTCGCCGTGCGCCTCGGGGATTGGTCGCGTCGCGAGGCTCCCCTGACCGGCACCATCGTCTCCCGCCTGGGCCGCACTCACGAGCCCCGCGCCGAGTTGCTCGGCATCTTCATCAAGTACGATCTGGCGAAGGAATTTCCCGCCGAGGTCGAACGTGAGGCCGCGGCCATCCCCAATACGGTGCAGCCGCGAGAGCTCTCACATCGCCTCGATTATCGCCAGGAAGCCGTCTTTACCATCGATCCCGACGATGCGAAGGATTTCGACGATGCCCTTTCCTACGAAGAGCGCGAGGGCGGCGAAATCCGGGTAGGCATCCACATCGCGGATGTATCCACCTACGTGAAACCCGGCTCCGCGCTCGATCGCGAGGCCCAGCGCCGCGGCAATTCGACCTATCTCGTCGGCACGGTGATCCCCATGCTGCCGGAGAAGCTGTCGAATGGGCTCTGCTCACTCGTGGAGGCGCAGGATCGGCTGTGCAAAGCCGTGTTTCTCACCTTCGACAAGAAGCTCCGACTCAAAGAGACGACGTACGCCAATACCGTCATCCGCAGCCGCAAGCGCCTCACGTACAAGCAGGCCTACGCCTTCATGTTCGAGAACGACATCGCCAAGATCCGGGCCCTTCCGCTCCCGCCGAAGCATCAGACAGGCTCGACTGGCCGCGCGCTCCGCGATCTCGGCGAGCGTGAAATGCTCGATCTGCAAAAATGGATCCGGGCTCTTTGGAAGATCGCCGCCAAGCTCCGTAAGGACCGCATGGCCCACGGCAGCCTCGATCTCGATATGCCCGAGACGAAGATCTTCGTCGACGAGCAAGGTTATGCCGACCGTCTCGAGAAGATCGAGCATGATGAAAGTCACCAGCTCATCGAGGAATTCATGCTCGCGGCCAACGAAGCGGTAGCCCGGCTGACCCGCACGCACAAGCTCCCATCCCTCTACCGCGTGCACGACGAGCCCGATATCGAAAAGCTCGAGGAACTGCGCACCTTGCTTGAAAGCTACGAGATTCGAGTCGGAGACCTCACTCATCGCGCCGAACTCGTCAAGCTGCTCGAAATTCTCAACAAACACCCGCAGGGCTACACCCTCCGCACCCAGCTGCTCCGCTCCCTGAAGAAGGCCGTTTACCGGCATACGCCCGATGGCCACTTCGGGCTGGCGAAAAAAGACTATACCCACTTCACCTCGCCGATTCGCCGCTACGCAGATCTCGTCGTGCACCGGGTCTTCGATCACTACCTGGTAAAACATGGCGGCCACGCGGCGCCTGGCGGCCACGGCCCGGGCTACGATCTCCCGCGCGTCGCGAAGCTCGGCGAGCATATCAGCCTCACGGAGGTCAACAGCGCGGAGGCGGAGCGCGACAGCGTGAAAGTGAAGCTCCTCGAGTTCTTCGAACGGGAACTCGACAAGAAACCAAAGACCAAGTTTGCCGCGATCATCACCGATGTGCGAGCCAACGGCTTCTTCATCGAGCTCATCGAGTCGATGACCTTTGGCTTCGTATCGGCGGCGGCACTACGCGACGACTACTATTCGCTCAACAATTCCGGGGATGCGCTCGTCGGCCGGAAACGGAAGCGCCGCTTCGAGATTAATCAGCGCTTCGATGTCGTCGTCGACAAAGTAGACCGCTACAAGCGATTGATCGACTTCGTGCCCGCCTAGGAAAAGTCCCTAGGCGCAATCACCAGTGCCTCGCCAAGGGCGCAGCATCCCATGCGCCCCTCCCGCTGTGCCGATCGCGACACTGCGGGGCGTCTCATCGCCTCTTCCGCGAGAGATTCCCCTTGAGCCGCTGTTTACGTAGTTTCACGCTTCCCCTCTCTTTCCAGCATGTTCGCGCAGCGATCGCCCTTCCGCCAAGCCGCTCTCGACCGGCTGTCTTCTCCCGAGCAGCTCGACGACCTTATGGAGGTGACGCCGTCGAGGGCTTGGATCGCGCTCGCCAGCCTCGGCGTCCTGCTATTGGCGGTGCTCGCTTGGAGCGTCTTCGGCCGCATCCCCACGAAGCTCCATGGCGACGGCATCCTACTCCGGGGCCAGCAATTGGGGAAGATCTCCGCGCCCGAGCCCGCTCTCGTCACCAAGATCCGGGTAGCCGCCGGCGATATCGTCGCCCGCGGTCAGGTGGTAGCCGAAGTACGTCGCCTCTCGGCCCGCGAAGGCGAGGCCACACTCCCATTGACCGTCAACCAGCCGGGGCGGGTGCTCGAGTTGCTCGCCAAACCCGGCGACTTCATCGCCGCAGGGCAATCACTCCTCAGCATCGAGCCCACCGAGGGTGAGGTGGAGGCGTTGCTCTATCTGGATGCGGCGCAGGGTCGCCGCATCGCGGTCGGCATGCCTGTGCAGGTGGCGCCGCTACCCTACCCTAAATCAGAATACGGCTACCTCGTCGGCAGGGTAAAATCCGTCGCGGATTTCCCAGCTTCTCGCGCCGCGATGCAGACTGTGTTGGAAAACGAGGATCTCGTGCGCCGCCTCTCAGGCGGAGGCGCGCCGATCGCCGTGCGCGTCAGCCTCTCCCCTGCCGCGGGCACACCGGGCCGCTATGTGTGGTCTTCATCCGCCGGCCCGGCAGGCGAGCTGCGCTCAGGTACCCTCTGCGCCGCCAGCATCGTGATCGCCGAACGCCGCCCCATCGCCCTGGCGATCCCTGCTCTCGACCGTCAACGGTGAACGCAGCGCCCACTCAGCCGCCGCTCGTCGAGCGACGCCGCACACCCACCGTACTCCAGATGGAGTCCGTCGAGTGCGGCGCGGCCGCGCTCGCCATCATCCTCGAGTACCATGGGCGCTACGTGCCGCTCGCCGAGTTGCGCCTCGCCTGCGGCATCTCCCGCGATGGCAGCAAGGCCGTAAATATCGTGCGCGCCGCGCGTACCTACGGACTGGAGGCCAAGGGTTTTCGCAAGGAGGATCTCGCCGGCCTCGCGGAGCTGTCCTTCCCGTTGATCGTCTTCTGGAACTTCAAGCACTTCCTCGTCGTCGAGGGGATTGGCCGGGACCGTGTATTCCTCAATGACCCGGCAAGCGGGCCCCGCCTCGTCACGATGGAGCAGTTTGACGAGGGATTCACGGGCGTGGCGCTGACGTTCAAGCCTACCGCCGAGTTCAAGCGCGAGGGCCGGCGCCCCAGCGCCTGGCGTGCCCTGCTCGCACGGCTGCGCGGGAGCGAGCGCCCCCTGCTCTTTATCCTGCTCGTAAGCCTCGCTCTTGTGCTGCCGGGCCTCGTGGTCCCAGTTTTCTCTCAGATCTTCGTCGACGAGTTCCTCGTGCGCGGACGCTCGGACTGGCTGGCGACGCTGCTTCTCGGCATGGGGGCTACGGCGCTGCTCCGCGCTATCCTCACCTGGATCCAGCAACACTATCTGCTGCGTTTCGAGACCAAGCTCGCGATCTCTTCCGCCAGCCGCTTCTTCTGGCACATCCTGCGGCTTCCGGTGAACTTCTTCACGCAGCGCTACGCCGGCGAGGTCGGCGGCCGCGTGGCGCTCAACGATCAGGTGGCCATGCTGCTTTCCGGACAGCTCGCCACGAACATCCTGGGCATGGTCACGATGGTTTTCTACGCCCTCGTGATGCTCAACTACAGCGTGCTGCTCACGCTGCTCGGAGTCGGCATCGCCATCTTGAATCTGGTGGTGCTGATCGCGATTTCCCGCCGCCGTGTCGATGAGAACCAGCGACTGCTCCAGGAGACCGGCCAGGTGGTCGGCGCCACGATGGCAGGCTTGCAGATGATCGAGACCATCAAGTCGACCGCGGCCGAGTCTGACTTTTTCTCCCGGTGGTCAGGCCTCCAGGCCCGCGCCCTCAATGCCCAGCAGGCTCTCGGCGTTTCCACGCATTTTCTGGCTGCGGTGCCCCCGTTTCTCACCGCGCTCAATCACGCGGCCGTCCTCGGCTTCGGTGGCTATCTCGTGATCGAGGGCCACCTCACGCTCGGCATGCTCGTCGCCTTCCAGAGCCTGATGGCAAGTTTCATCGAGCCGGTAAACCGCCTCGTCTCCCTCGGTTCCGTACTCCAGACGATCCAAGGCAGCCTCGTCCGCATCGAGGATGTGCTGTCGCACCATCTCGACTCGGCGCACACTCAGCCGGAGTCCGCTCCCGCCCCAGGCGTGCGTGCCCGGCTCAAGCTCACCGGCGACCTTGAGCTGCGCGACGTCACCTTCGGATACAGCCCGCTTGATCCGCCCCTCCTGCGCAATTTCTCCCTCCACCTCAAGCCGGGCGCGCGCATCGCCCTCGTCGGCCGCACCGGCTGCGGTAAATCCACCGTCGCAAAGCTCGTCAGCGGCCTTTACGAGCCCTGGAAGGGCGAGATCCTCTTCGATGGTCGGCCTCGCGCCGAGATCCCTCGCGCCGTCCTCTCCAGTTCGCTCGCGTTGGTCGATCAGGATGTGTTTCTCTTCGATGGCTCAGCGCGCGAAAACCTCACCCTCTGGGATAGCACCGCGCCCGATGCCTCCGTGGTACGGGCGGCCAAGGATGCCTGCATCCACGATGTGATCGCCAGTCGCAACGGCGGCTACGATTGCCGCATCGAAGAGGGCGGGCGCAATTTCAGCGGCGGCCAGCGCCAGCGTCTGGAGATCGCCCGCGCCCTCGTCAATCAACCCACCCTGCTCCTTTTCGACGAAGCCACCAGCGCGCTCGATACGATCACGGAAAAACTCATCGACGCCCACCTGCGCCGCCGCGGCTGCGCATGCCTCATCGTCGCACATCGCCTCAGCACCATCCGCGATTGCGATGAGATCATCGTGATGGATCAGGGGCAGATCGTGCAACGCGGCACCCATGAGGAGCTCCTGGCCCAGCCCGGCCCGTACCTCGAACTCGTGAATCACGCATGAGCGCCGAGTCCCTGGCCTCTCTCTTCATCCGCGAAGGCGCCCTCGAGGTCGTGGGGGGCAACACGCCCTTTCTCCTTTCCGAGCCTGATGCGGCGTGGTTCGTCGAGTCGGGCGACGTCGAGATCTTTTCTGTCAGCGTGGTGAGCGGCAAGCCCGCCGGTGCGCGCGCGCACTTCTTTACCGTCCCCGCCGGATACCTCCTGCTCGGCATCGCCCCGCCCGAGGATGATTTATCCCGCGGCCTGCTCGCCGTGGGCCTCGTGGGCACCCGGCTGCGGAGGGTGCCATTTGCCCGCCTGCGTGCGCTCGCGCGCGATCCGGTGCACGCGCCCGCGCTGGCGCGCCTGCTCGATGGCTGGGTCGCCGGCCTCTCCGCGGGGGCCGCGCGCGACGTCGCTCCCCGCACGCAGCTCCTCATCGAGGCCACGGCGCGCCAGGATATCGAGGGCAACTTCCGCTTCCGCTGCCAGCGCGGTGTACTGTGGCTCATGCCGATCTCGGGCAGCCTTCTATTCATCGGGATGGAGGAGATTCTGCCCTCCGATCCGCCATCGCTGTTCCCCGTCACGCCGGATAGCTGGCTGCAGGCGATGGGGCCATGCGTGATCGCTGCGAGTGAGACGATCGAGGTCGTCGCTTACCCGGAGTTCTGGGACGGCCTCCGGCGTTTCTCCCACACCATCCTCGTCTGCGAAACGGCCAACCGCCGCTTCGCCGACGTCGACGAGCATAATCGCGCGAAGGATCGCGCCGCTGCCGGCCGCAAGGTCGCGGCCAAAGCATTTGCCGATCTCGTCGGAGTGCTCGATGAGGCTTCGTCGGCCTTCGATAGCCCAGTCGAGGAGCCGCACTACCTCGCCTGCCACGCCGTGGCCGTGCGACGTGGTATCGCACTGCATCCGCCCGTGGAATTACTGAAAGGCGAGCCCCTGCCCGACCCGGTCGCGGCGATCGCCCGTTCTTCCCGCATACGCACGCGTCGGATAGCGCTTGAGACGGGCTGGTGGAGGCGCGATCACGGCCCCTTGCTCGCTTACCTCGCAGCCGGCCGCCACCCCGTCGCTCTGCTACCCACGTCTACCCGCTCATACGAGCTGCACGATCCGCGCACCCGGACTCGCCAGCCGGTCACGCCTGAGCTCGCGGCGTCGCTGGAGCCCTTTGGCGAGGTCTTCTACCGCTCCTTCCGTGATGCGGCCGTCACCGGCTGGGAGCTTCTCAAGTTTGGGGGCCGCGGCCTCCAACGCGATTTTTTCCTCGTGCTCGCACTGGGCGCGGTCGGTGGTCTGCTCGCCACCCTCCCCGCTGTCGCGGTGGGAGTCGTCTTCGACACGATCGTACCCGATGCCAGCATCGCCACACTGACGCACGTCACGCTAGGCCTCGTCCTCGTGGCACTTGCCGTGGCCGTCTTTCAATTCACCCGCGGGCTTGCCATGCTCCGCATCGAGAGTCGGCTGGATCACGATGTCCAGGCCGCCGCGATCGACCGCCTGATCAAGCTCCCCCTCGCGTTCTTCCGCAGCCATACCGCCGGCGATCTCGCGCAGCGCGCCAATGGCATCAATCAGATCCGTCGCATCGCCTCGGCCACCATCGTAACGACGGTTTTGGGCAATGTTTTCGGCGTCTTTAATCTGCTGCTGCTGTTCTACTATCATGCGGGTCTAGCGGCCATCGCCTGCCTGCTGATCGCTCTCGCTCTGCTCATCACCACTGCGCTCGGCGCCATGCAGTTGCAGCACCAGCGCGTGCTTGCCGGATTGCAGGGCCGGCTCGAGGGCATGGTGCTTCAGTTTCTCACCGGCATCTCCAAACTCCGCGTCGCGGGCGCGGAGCTTCTCGCCTTTTCCAGTTGGGCGCGCCACTTCGCCCTTCAGCGCCAGTCAGCCTTTGCTGCGCAGCGCTGCGCCCACCGCGTCGGGATATTTAACGCTGTCTACCCGATCCTTGCCTCGGGCATCCTTTTCTGGCTCGTCGCTCGCCGGTGGGGCGGCGCGCTTTCGGCCGGCGAGTTCCTCGCCTTCCTCACCGCGTTCACCGCGTTTCTGTATTCGATGCTGGCGATGACGCATGGCATCATCGCCGCGCTCAATATCGTGCCTCTTTTCGAACGCGTGCGGCCCATCCTCACCGCGGAGCCCGAGGTGGAAACCGACAAGCCCGATCCCGGCGCCCTCTCTGGCCGCGTCGAGATCACCAAGGTCTCCTTCCGCTACAGCCCCGACGCGCCCCCCGTCCTCCAGGATGTCTCGCTGGAGGCCCGGCCCGGCGAGTTTGTCGCCATCGTCGGCCCTTCCGGCTCGGGCAAATCCACCCTCATGCGGCTGCTTCTCGGCTTTGATCGGCCGCTCAGCGGCGCGATCCATTACGACGGCAAGGACCTCGCCGAGCTGGATATTGCCGGTGTGCGCCGCCAGATCGGAGTCGTCCTCCAAAGCAGCAAACCCATGCCCGGCGAGCTGCTCACCAACATCATCGGCACGCAGCCCCTCACGGAAACCGATGCATGGGAAGCCGCCGCGCTCGCCGGTCTCGAAGAGGATATCCGCGCGATGCCGATGGGCATGCACACGATGCTTCCCGCTGGCGGAGGCGTGCTCTCCGGCGGCCAGCAGCAACGGCTCATGATCGCGCGCGCCGTCGCCGCCAAACCCCGCATCCTGCTCTTCGACGAAGCCACCAGCGCCCTCGATAATCGCACTCAGGCCGCGGTCAGCGACAGTCTGGAGCGCCTCCAGGCCACGCGCATCGTCATCGCGCACCGGCTCAGCACCATCGTCCGCGCCGACCGCATCTACGTCATCAATGAAGGGCGCGTCGCCCAATCCGGCACCTACGCGGACCTCATGGAGCAGCCCGGGCTCTTCCGCGAGCTCGCCGCGCGCCAGTTGACGGATACCACTAAGAGCTTCCTGTTTTGATTGGCATGAATCATTTCACCTTCCCTCAGCAGTTTCGCGCCCTGTACGACAAGGCCGTGGGTCTCTACGCCGAGGGCCAGCGCGGCGCCGATACGTACTTCACTCCTGAAGAACTCGCCTGGCTCGCGGCCAACGGTATCAACGCCCAGCACATCTACGATTACGCCGAAGACCACCATGGCTACGGCGGCGAGCCCGGCTTCGAGCACGCCCTCAGCATCGAGATTGTGCGGCGCGATTACTTCCTCAATGTCCAGCACGGCAAGGCCTCCGCCGCGCGTCTCGATGAGGCTTCCCTCCCCGCCAAGACCGCCGCCGTGCGCGGCATCGCCTGGCTCCCCCGCATGCTCCCCAAGGCCCGCGCCAAGCTCCGCGGCGAACTTCCCCCGTCCCTCATGTACGGCTGCGGCGGCGATCGTCGCTTTCTGAAGGAGCACAACATTCTCCCCGCCGAGTTCCTCTCCGTTCTCTGGCGCCACGAGGGCGACGACTCCGCCGTCGTCGACTGGGTCGCGGCGCGCAGCGGGAAGTAAATTTCCGTCCGCACCATGGCCGCCGCCTCCATCCTCGAGCCCCGTCTCCGGTTTCCCAATGCCGGCCCCCGGGCCTTCGGGCCCGGCAAGGCCGTGCTCCTGCGGCACATCGCAGCCACCGGCTCGATCCGCTCGGCAGCAAGCGAGCTGGGCATGTCCTACAATCGCGCATGGCAGCTCGTCACCGCCATGAACGATCTCTTCCGCGCCCCGCTGGTCGAGCGCGCTCGCGGCGGCGGCACCGGCGGCGGCGCCTCGCTCACCCCGCTCGGCGAAGACGTGCTCACCCGCTACACCCGCATGGAGGAGGCCTGCCTCAAGGCCACCCGCGACGACTGGGACGCGCTTTGCCGGCTCATGCGATAAGCGCCCCCATTCGTTATATTTGACACAGTATAACGAGGGCCGCGACGCTAGGCGGCGAGCATGACTCTCCCAGCCACCTCCGCTCTTGTGGATCGCACCTCTCGCTCTGCGCGAAGGCCGCCGGCAAGTCGGGAAGGGAGTAGTCGTCCGCCTCGACGGGCGTTTCTGATGCAACTCGCTATCCTGCTTCTCCCGATGCCACGCCTGCGGCTCTCCTTGCTGCTCCTCGCGCTTGCCATCCCGGCCTTTCGGGGTCTCGCAGCCTCCCCGGTGCTTACCGTCGTCGGCCCCGATAGTTCACTGAACCTCACGGCCGATGAATTTGCCGCGCTGCCCCGCAGCGAGGTGAAGCTCGCAGAAATGCAAGGCAAGCCGGAGAAGCTCTACGGTGGCGTCGCCGTGCGCGAGCTCCTCGCTCGCGCGGGCGTCCCGCTGGGCGACAAGTTCCGAGGCCCGGCGCTTGCGATGGGCGTCTTGGTCCGCTGCAAGGATGGGTACACCGTGTTGTTTTCGCTCGCCGACTTCGACGAGGCATTCTCCCATCGCACGATCCTTCTCGCTGACCGCGAGGACGGCGAGATCCTGCCGCCCTCGTCCGCGCCCCTCCGCATCATCTCGCCTGGCGATAGGCGCGGCGCTCGCTCAGCCCGGCAGGTGATCGCTATCGAACTCGTTTCCCACGCCCCCAAATCATGATCAATTGCTGGCTACTGCTAGTTTTTCTGTGCCTGCAGCTGCCCGCCCTGGCAGCCGGCAAGGTCACGATCGCCGCAGCCGCCAACCTCGTGTATGCCCTCGAGGAGTTGAAGACCGAGTTCAAGAAGTCCGACCCCGCGACGGAGCTGCAACTCGTCTTGGGTGCCTCCGGCAGCCTGGTCGCTCAGATCCAGCATGGCGCACCCTTCGACCTCTTTCTTTCCGCCGATTTGGAGTATCCGCAACAGTTGATCGACCGCGGGCTTGCTGGTTCGCCTTCGGTCATCACCTTTGCCGTCGGCCGGCTGGTGCTCTGGTCGACTCGTCCAGATGTCGACGTCAGTTCCCTGCCTGCCCTGCTCAAAAACCCCCACGTGAAACGCATCGCCGTAGCCAATCTCGTCACCGCCCCCTACGGCAAAGCCACGCGTGAGGCCCTGACGCGGATCAACCTATGGGAGCAAGCTCAACCACGCCTCATCTACGGCGAGAATATCACCCAGACCGCTCAGTTCGTGGAGACGGGTAACGCCGATGTGGGCTTTGTCGCACTCTCCCTTGTCCTCTCGCCACGGCTCACCCCCAAGGGGCGCTGGCTGGAGGTCGATCCCAGTCTCTACTCGCCGCTGGATCAAGGGGCGGTGCTCACCAAGCGCGGCGCAGGAAATCCCGCGGCCGCCCGCGTCATGGCTTTTCTCCGCAGCGCCGAAGCCCGCGCCGTCTTTGAGCGCTTCGGCTATCGCGTGCCCAAGTCGTGATGCGCCTGCCTCGTATCCGGCGTTGTTTCGTTCTCGTTGCTGGCCTTCCGCTCGCTGCGCTTTCGCTCCATGCGCAGAGCGCGGCAGACTATGAGCTGCCACCGATCAACTATTCCAAAGCCAAGCCCGACGACGCCGTCACGCAGGCGCTCGCTCGGATCGGCCGTGGCGAGGTCATGCTCGCCGGCTCGGATCGCGAGATCCTGGAGGGTGTGCTGCGCGAGCTGCGCGTGCCGATCGCGAGCCAGGTCGTCGTCTTTTCTCGTACCAGCCTCCAGGCCAATCTCATCCGCCCCAGCCGGCCCCGCGCCCTCTATTTTTCCGACTCCGTCTACATCGGCTGGGTGCAGGGTGGTTTGATCGAGGTCGCCGCCGTCGATCCCGTGCTCGGTCCCGTATTCTACTCGATCGACCCCGATGACGTGCGCGCCAAGACTCGCACCTTTGTCCGCGAAGAGTCCTGCCTTCGCTGCCATGGCGGCACCTTCATCCGCGAAGTCCCGGGAGTTTTCGCCCGCACCGTCTTCCCGTCGGACAAAGGCGAGCCACTCCTGCGACACGGTTCCGGCATCGTCGACGACACCACACCTTTCGCCGATCGCTGGGGCGGCTGGTATGTGACAGGCTACGTCGGCACAGAGCCGCACCGCGGCAATACGCTCGGCAGCGAGCGCGATGATAAACTGGAGTTTACCCCCAGCACGCGACGCCCCTCCGATCTGAAGGAGTTCTTCGACACGTCGCGGTACCTCGCGCCCACGAGCGACGTCGTCGCTCTCCTCGTCATGGAGCATCAGATGGCGATGCAAAACGCCCTCACGCATGCCAACCAGCGCACGCGCAAGATGATCGATTACCAGCGCTCTCTCCAAAAGTCCTTCGGCGAGCCCGTCACGGATGAGCCCAGCTACGACAGCGTGAAGAGCGTCTTCGCCAGTGCTGCGGAAAACGTCGTCGATCATCTCCTCTTTCATCGGGCAGCGCCGCTCCCGCCCGGCGTGCAGGGCGGCGAGGAGTTTCGCCGCGCTTTCGCCACCCGGGTACCCCGCTCCACTGACGGAGCCTCCCTCAAGGATCTCTCGCTCGATGGCCGGCTGTTTGCTTTGCGGTGCAGCTATCTTATCTACTCTGAGACGTTCCGCGCGCTGCCCGCGCCTCTGCTGGATCGGATTTTCGCGCGATTGCACGATGCCCTTACCAGCACCGATCCGAAGCACCGCTATGCGTATCTCGAGGCCGCGGAGAAGCGTCGCATCCTCGCCCTGCTCAGGGAAACCCTCCCGGAGGCGCGCGCCCAGTTTGCCCGGCGCGGGTAGCTGGCCTGCGCTACCCTGCCAGGAGCTGCGCGCCGCTGGCTGCCCATTCGAATTCTGCGCGGCCACACCGCAGCACTCCATTCGAGAGGATGCGTGCGCGCAGCCCCCCTCGCCCCCGTAGCCACTCCTCCGCCCCCGGTCCGAGCGCTTCATTCATCCAATAGCAGGGTTTGCACTCGCAAGCGCCGCGAAACCACACGCCCTGCACCGCAAATTCGCAGCCCACCAGCCCTCGCACATCGATGCCGCGCACCAGCACATTGCGACGCAGCGCCGCCGGGTTTGCCTCAGGCACACCGAGCGCCAGCCGCAGTTCCTGAAAAACCTCCGCCGCGAAGAAGGTGATCTGTCCCGGATAGTCTGGCCGGTAGTCGAAGAAGCGATCTCCCTCCACCCCTCGGCCAGCCACACAGCGCAGCCCCTCCGCGGCCAGCGTCGGGTGGCCGCCCGCCGGTCCGCCGTGGTGACCGAAAAAATTATGTCCGGGCGATAGGTAGAGCTGCTCGATCGTCACCATTGTGCCCGCACTCCCTAGCCTCGGGCGTGCCGCTCTTCCGCCTTAGTCGCATTAACCAGGCGAAAATATTTCAGCCGGCCTATGAGCGGCATTCATTCAAGACTTCCCATTGCCCCTGCCTTTCCGAGAGTGGCTAGATGGGGGGCTTTATGCCATCGCCTAGCACGTATCCCGCGTCGACACCACTCATTCGCCGGCTTTTACCGCCGGCGACCTGCATGCTTGCGCTTCACCGCCAAGCCGCATCGGCTGAGGGGGTATGACCTCGGATCCCGGCACGGCCGGCAAGGCAATGCCGCAAACGGCCCTGCTGGCGGTGCTCGCCGTCGGTTTGGCGGTGTTTGCCACGAGTCTAAACGGAGGCTTCCTCGCCGACGACTTCACCTACATCGGTCGTTTCGCGAGCTTCCCGCTCAGCCAGTGGCCCACGCTTTTCGTCAAGGAGTGGTCGGGTGGCGTTTGGGGCTTTCCGTTGCGCGAGCTGCGTCCCTTTGCCGCGCTGTCCTATATTATCGACTCGCGGCTGTGGGGTGGCAGCCCGGTCGGCTACCGTCTCACCAACTTGGCGCTGCACCTTGCCTCCACCGGCCTCGTCGCTGGGCTCGCATGGCGCTATTCAGGCGGTCGCATCTGGGCCGCGGTGGCTGCTGGGGCCATCTTTGCCCTTCATCCGAGTCACGTCGAGGCGGTCACCTGGATCACGGGGCGCGTCGATCTCATCGGCACGGTGGCGGCGCTCGCCTTCATCGCTATGTCCGAGCGCTATGTGGATCACGCCGGCCCTCGCTGGGCAGTCGGCGCGCTCGTGGCATTGCTCGTAGGGATATTTTCCAAGGAGTTCTGCATGCTGGCGCCGGTCATCATGCTCGCCAAGTGGTCGATCCTCGATGGCGGCGGCAAGGCGTCATGGCTGCGGCGTGCGCTCATCCTCGTCGGCGCCGCCACGATCTTCGGCTTCTACGCCTACTGCCGGATGAAGGCCTTTGGCAGCGAAAATGCCGGTTTCAACGCCTGGGCCGACGCCAATGCCTGGCATCGGCACACGAGCCATCTCGCTTGGCTCGTGCCGGTGCTGCCCCTCCTTGGCAGCGAGGAGTGGGCGTCTCCCCCTTCCGTGGCCTGGGCGCAGGGGATTTGGCTGGTGTGCCTTGGTGTCGGCCTCACTGCACTGCTCGTGGCCCGGCTCGCCAGCAAACCGCAGCTCGCGCGTGGACTTTTTTTTCTGGTGGTCTGGTATCTTCTCACGGTGGTGCCGCTGATGGCGGTAGGGTACTTCACCCCGCGGCATCTCTATTTCCCGTCCGTCGGTCTCGCCGTGGCGCTCGGGCTCGCGTGCGCCGCGCTGCCCCGCGGCCGCATCATCGCGCTTGCGGTGCTGCTCGTGCCGTTGGCGCTCGCGCACTTCAAGGTGCTGCGCCCGTGGGTTGCGTCCGGCGCGATCTCCCGCCTTGCCTTGCGACAGGTACACGCCGCGCTTGAGGGCAGCCACGACTCGTTTGCGCTGGTGACGTCCGTCCCCGAGCGCTACCAGACCGCGCTCCTCTGGGCGTGGGCGATGCCCGCGGGAGCCACCCGCCCTTTCCTCGATCTGCCGCCCAAGGCCAGGCTTATTGTGCGCGTCGGCAACTACGTTCGGCCCGACAAGTGGTTTGAGGAGTTGCAGCCCGCCGCCGCGCTCAAGGAAAGCTCCGAAGGCTTTGCGTTTCACGTGGATGAGGCCGGCGTCATCACCTCACGCAAGCTCGCTCCGGCCGAGATGCCCAAGGCGCTTGAGTCCTTTGAATCGATGGCGCGCGCTCTTTCGCCCGAGGGCTACAGCGAGTGGGTCAGGCAACTGGCAAGCGGTCCACAATAACTCCGCGAGCCCGTCGAGCGCACGTTTACCAAATCGGCGCCGCCGCGGTTCCTGATGTCTAAAGCCGTCGCGCGACGATTTACTTTTCAAACCGTGCCCGCGCTTTCTGAAAGCGCGAGTAGACATCCTTCGCCGAGAGCAGCTTGAGGTCCCCTACCGGGGCTTGCACCACGACATTGCTCGGCTTTTTCAGCGGATAAGGGCCGAAAAGCTGCGGATCTGTCGGGCCAAAGATACCGAGCACGCGCACGTCGAGCGCGGCTGCCAGATGCATGGGGCCGCTGTCGTTGGCGATCACCCAGTCGGCTCGCTTCACCAGCGCCGGCAGCGATACGAGGCTCGTATTGCCCGTCACGTTGAAAAATTGATCGGCCGGAAATGCACCGCGATCGTGCACGTAGTTGCTGCCGGCCCACACGACTTTCCGCGACTTCGACTCCTTGAGGATCAGCTCGGTCAGCTGCTTGAATCCGTTCCAGGTCTTCTCGGCGCGCCGACTGTCGACAAACATCACGATCGGCTTACCTCCCCCGCGGGCATCGGCAAATTTGAGGTTGAGCGAGTCGACTTCCTTGAATTTCAGCTCGCCCCGCAGCTCCGGCTTGGCGCCCAGCACCGTGCAAAACTGCAGCAGGATATCCAGCGCGTGGCTGCCCTTGCCCTTCGTCGGCAGTGCGACTCGCTCGTGGTAGAAGACCCCGGAGAACTCACGCGCATCGGCTCGGCCGACCTTCTTGGTGGCCAGCACCCGTGAGGTCATCAGCCCTGTGCGCAACAGCCCCTGCATGTCGAAAACGTAGTCGAACGTCTTTTTGCGCAGCTCCTTCGTCAGCTTGAGAAACCCTTTCGCTCCGGCATTGCGCTCGAACACGTAGACCTGATCCACCGCCTCACAAGCGCGCACGATCGGCGCGAAGATATCGCGCACCACCCACGAGATCCGCAGATGATTGACCTGGGCTTTGAGCGAGGTCGCAACCTGCAGGCCGTGGACGATGTCGCCGAGTGAGGAGGGCTTGATGATCAGCAGTTCGGTCATGGAAAGCGGCGCGCAGGCCCTGCTAGAGAATCTGCTTTTAACCGCGAGGCCGTTACGTTTCATGGTTTTTCCCGGAGGAATCAAAGACAAATCCCGCAAGCGTGCTCACTTTCGCATTAAAATCACTCGGCTGGCTCGTTGCGCATACGCCCGAGCCCCTGCTCGCGGTGATCGCACGCCTGCTCGGTGCCTTCATCTTTCACTGCCTGCCTCGTCGCCGCCGGCTGGTGCTCTCCAATCTCCACCACGCCTTTCCGCACAAGGCCCCGGCGTGGCATGCGACCATCGGCCGCGAAAGTTGCTGCCGCCTGATCGAGACCGCCCTGCTCTCGCTCGCCACTCCTTATCTCACCGAAGCTCGCTGGCGGCGTATCGTCGTCGCCACCCCTGCGCTAGTCTCGGCTCACACCCGGCACCACACGGATCCTGCAGCCACGCTCATATGCTCGCCCCACCTCGCCTACTGGGAGGCGCAGACCGCGCAGTTCCTGCTGGTGCCCGCTCCGCACCCGGAATTTGGCATCATCTTCCGCCCCCTCGACAACCCCTCCGCCGATGCCTTCGTCAAGGCCTCGCGCGAGCGCTTCGGCATGCGGCTCCTCTCGCGCAAAGACGGGTTTGCCGAAGCCTTGAAGATTCTCCGCCGCAAGGGCTGGGTCGGCGTGCTTTTCGATCAGAATGCCGGCTTGCAAGGCGCGCTCACAACGCTCTTTGGCCGCGTCTGCTCCACCACGGAGCTGCCTGGCGTGATGGCCCAGAAGTTTTCCGCTCGTGTTTACGGTATCTTCCCCCGCCGCCGGACGTTCTGGCGTGTCGAGGTCGACGTCGAGGAGATCCCCCACGATGGTACCAGCGAGGCCGTGACATTCGGTCTCAATCGGTGGCTCGAAGAGCTCCTCCAGCGCGACGATAATCTCTGCGCCTCCTGGCTCTGGTCGCATGATCGTTGGCGCAATCAAGACATGCCTTCCCGGCGCTTCCGGCTCGAGTCCAAGCGCGATCTGCTCGCTGCCGATCTCGCTGCCCGCAGTCTCTCTGCCCCGCAGCGCCGCACGCGCATCTGGATACGCCTGCCCAACTGGCTGGGCGATGTCGTGATGGCCGTGCCGCTGCTCCGCGCCCTCCGCGCCGGTCGGCCCGACGCCGAGATCGTGCTCGTCGGCAAGAAGCAGTTTCAGCTCCTCGCCGAGCGCTGGCAGCTTGGCGACCGCTACCATCCGCTCCCGCCCCAGGGTCTCGGCTACTTTGCCCACTTCTTCCGGCTGCGCGCCGATCATCCGGATGTATGGCTTCTCTTTACCAACTCTGTCCGCGGCGATCTCGAAGCTTGGCTCACCGGCTGTCGCCAGCGCTTCGGCCTGGTGCGCCCAGGGAAAAAACGCCCGCTCCTCTCCCACCGTTATTGTGTGCCTGCCGGCTTCGACGAGCGCACGCATCACCAACTCCAGCTCTGGCAGGATTTCCTAGGTCACTTCGGCCTTGTCGCTCCGCTCGAGCGTTCCCCCGTGGAGGCTTCCTCGGCTGGCCCGGATGCGCCTATCGGTCTAATCCCCGGTTCGGAGAATATGCCCGCCAAACGCTGGCCCGTCGCTCACTGGCGCGCGCTCATCAACGCGCTCCCACAGCACCGTTTCGTGATCTTCGGTACACCCAACGACCTTCCCATCGCCACGGCTGTCACAGAGGGGTTCCCACCTGATCGGGTCGAAAACCTTGCGGGCAAGACCGACCTCCGCTCCTTCATCGACCATCTCCGCGCCTGCCGCTTCCTCGTCACCAATGATACCGGCGGCATGCATCTTGCAAATGCCGCGGGTGTGCCACTCCTCGCGCTCTTCGGCCCCACCAATCCTCTCCGCACAGGCCCGGTCTTTTCATCCACCGCCTCCATAGCCCAGGCCCCTGGCTCAGCCCCCACCGGCGGCGGTAACCTCGCCGACCTATCTCCGGAGGCCGTGATCGCTACTCTCGGTGGACTGTTGCCAAACCCGCGTTCCTGAGTCATATCCTTCGGCTTTGGCTTTCTAACCTCGGACTTTCTCCGTGCCTCTTCTTTCCGTCTCCGATCTCCGCACTTATTTTTACACCCGCAGCGGCGTCTATCGCGCAGTCGATGGCGTCAGCTTCTCGGTCGAGCGCGGCGAGACCCTCGGCATCGTGGGCGAGTCGGGATCCGGCAAGTCTGTCACCTGCTACTCCATCATGGGCCTCATCCCCCAGCCTCCGGGCCGGATTGAGAGCGGCACGGCGATGTTCGATGGCGTCGACTTGCTTCACTGCACCCCTGCCCAAGCTCGCAGCATCCGCGGCAAACGCGTCGCGATGATATTCCAGGATCCGATGACGTCGCTCAACCCCTACCTTCGGGTGTCCGACCAGCTAATCGAGCCACTCCTTATTCATGAGAAAATCTCCAAGGACGACGCCCGTCGCCGTGCCCTCGAGATGCTCGAGGCCGTCGGCATCAACGATGCCGCCCGGCGCATCAATCTCTACCCCCACGAGTTTTCCGGTGGTATGCGTCAGCGCGTGATGATCGCGATGGCGCTCATCACCAAGCCCGAGTTACTCATCGCGGACGAGCCCACCACAGCCCTCGACGTGACAGTGCAGGCGCAGATCCTGGAGCTCATCAAGAAGATGCAGCGCGAGATCGGCATGGCTGTGATCTTCATCACGCACGACCTCGGAGTCGTCTCGGGTCTCTGCGACCGGGTCCAGGTGATGTACGCCGGACGCATCGTCGAGACGTCCGATGTCCGCACTCTCTTTTACAAGCCAAAGCATCCCTACACCCGCGCCCTTCAGCGCTCGATTCCGGCGCTCCAAGACAAAGGCACCGAGCTGTACACGATTCGAGGCCTTCCGCCCGATCTCTCCAAGCCCCTGGCAGGCTGCCCCTTCGCACCGCGCTGCGAGTACGCTTTGCCTAAATGCTCCACCGGCCCGATCCAACTCGTTGAGGTCGTACCCGGCCATGCCCATGCCTGCCTTCGCGCGCAGCAGGGTGAAATCTAATGGCGGCCTTCGGCCTCACTCTCTAAAATGTCTTCTCCGCTCCTGCAGCTCACGGAAGTAAAAACCCATTTTCCTATCAATCAGGGGTTTATATTCAAGCGCCATGTCGGCACGGTGCGCGCGGTCGATGGCGTCACGCTCTCCGTCGCACGTGGGGAAGTCCTCGGCCTCGTCGGCGAGTCCGGGTGTGGCAAATCCACCCTTGCCCGTACCATCATGCAACTCGTGCCGACCACGGAAGGCACGGTCGTCCTTGAGGGTAAAAATCTGACTACCGGCTCGGTAGCGGAGGTGCGCGACGTGCGGCGCGATCTCCAAATGGTCTTTCAGGATCCCTATGCGTCGCTCAATCCGCGCATGACCGTGTTCGACACGCTGGCCGAGCCCCTCCGCGTCCACAGGGTTTGCGAGCCCTCGGAGATCCCGGCCAAGGTGGCTGAGCTCATGCAACACGTCGGCCTCGCGCCGCGGTTCATGCAAAAGTACCCACACGAGTTTTCCGGCGGCCAGCGCCAGCGTATCGCTATCGCACGCGCTCTCGCGCTCCAGCCCAAGGTCGTCATCGCCGATGAGCCCGTCTCGGCCCTCGATGTCTCCATCCAGGCGCAGATCCTCAATCTGCTCTCGCAGCTCACCAAGAAGATGAACCTCACCCTCATCTTCATTGCCCACGACCTTTCCGTCGTAAAACACATCTCCGATCGCATCGCGGTGATGTATCTGGGCAAGATCGTCGAGCTCGGCCGCGCGGTCGACGCCATCGAGCGCCCGCTGCACCCCTACACACGCGCCCTCGTCAGCGCCATCCCCACACCCAATCCCGACGCCGAGCGTACCCGCCAGCGCATTGTTCTCCCTGGCGACCCGCCCTCGCCCATCAATCCGCCGGTCGGCTGCACCTTCCACCCCCGCTGCCCATATGCGCTCGAAAAGTGCAAGGCGGCCGTACCTCCGCTCATCCCTGCCGAGGGCGACCGCACCGTCCGCTGCGTACGCCTAGGTGAGATCTGACGTTGCACGAATTATCGCGAATTAAAGCGAAATAGCCCGGAAATAGAGGCGCTTTTTCAGCGAAATACGTGCGCCTGCTCTTAGTCCCTACGCGGCGTTTACTCGCATCCAGCGGGTCATCTGCGGATACGCGAGCGTACCACCCTCTTCGGGCCGCTCTCTTGTCAGCCCGTACCAGGCGAGCATTGGTACGCCGAAATAGTTGCCGGCATTGAAGTTATCCAAGATCGATTGTCCGCCCCCCTTGTAACCGTGGGGATGAAATACGACCGCCGGATCGATTCCGATATGCCTCGCGGCGGCATAAGACCAAGCGATCGCCGCCATTTCATCGCCGGGCTCGCTCTCTAGGTTGTCATTCAGCGCCCCGCGCGCCGCCGGCAGCACCACGGCGATATGCCCGGCTTCGTGCAGTAGATCCCCTGGATACGCGAGCTTTGCCCGGTCAATTACGATCTCCCCCTTTTCGATGAAGATGCCGGGGACGAAGGTCGAATCGGGTAGCGGTCGCTCGTGGACGGCGATTCCAATCTCGGCCAGGAAAGCGAGAATACGATCAAGGGGCGGCATGATGGGCGGTGTCGCACCACCGAAACGGCAGCGTCTCCGCGATGCAAGCCCAGCCCAATGCCTACCGTTTTCTACGTCGTCCGTAGAAAAGAAGGCACAACGAGAACCCTTGCGCTGTCACCGCTTTTCCGTTAAGTTTCTCCTCAGGGATCATCGCCCCATGAAAATCCTCGCCTCCACAATACTCGTCTCCGCGTTGGTGCCCGCGATGTTTTCGGCCGCTCGCCATGGCGCCGATCTCACCGGCCAACAGCCCGACTTGATTCGCCTCACCTTGCTGGCAGGCCCCCAGCTCACATCGTCTCATCCGGGATTACTCCAGACAGGTCCTATCCCTTCGATCACCTCGGCCAACCCACCGGCATTTCTCTACAATTACAGGGAGACGGTCTTCGAAACGGTCACCACCGATAACAATAAACAACGTCTCATCCTGCGCGTAAGGCCTCCGGAGGCCTTGCAAGAATTTGCAGCCCCACCCGCGCCCGCTAGCCCTGCAACGCTTCGTTTCAACCAGCGCTTCTCTGCCCAGCCCTGAGCGATCCCGCCTTGTCGCTATGAAAACACATCTCCGTACCGTGCTTGTTCTCTCGCTAGTCGCAGTCCTCTCCGCCCGTGGCGCTGCCTTATCGACGCCTGCCCCTTCCGACAAGCCAGCTCCCTCGGCCACGCTGGCGCTCAAGTCCTCTTACAGCACCGGCTCGCTCACGTTAGTGCGCACCACCGGCACGCTCTATTTGGGTAGCACCTCCCTGGAAAGGCCAGCCCCCATCTCGCCCCCCTCGGCCCCGGTCGATGCCACGCTCTTCCGCTTCGATCAAAAACTTGAAGCGATCACCGCAATCAAGGCGACTGGCGGCATCCAGCGAGCCAATCCCGGCTCCGTCAACAGCCCGCAATTATCTATTCGCTAAGCGAGCGGCCCCTGGCATGTGTGAGCTGCCGCACAGCTTCATAGCACGCAATGCCGGCCGCAGTGCTGAGATTGAGCGAACGAAGCGACGGATTGGCATGCGGGATGGTGGTCTTCGTCTCGCGCAATTCCTCATGCAACCAGTCGGGCGCGCCCGAGCCTTCGTTGCCAAACACCAGACCATCGCCATCCGCGTAAGCGACATCCCAAAAACTCCGTTCGGTTTTGGTCGTGAAAAGCCACAGCCTGCCCGTCGGCGCGTGGGGGTTCGCTCGGAAGGCCGACCAGTCAGCGTGTTCGTGCACATCGAGAGACTTCCAGTAATCCATCCCCGCTCGACGGAGATTGCGGTCGTTGATGACAAAACCCAGCGGGTGGATAAGGTGCAATCGCGACCGGGTCAGCGCGCACATACGCCCGATGTTACCCGTATTGGGTGCAATCTCCGGTCGGAAAAGGACGATGTGCAGCATCCGGCAATCCTTCTACGCGATTTCCGCAAAGCAAGTGCGTGTCTCACGCATTGCGTTTCGTCAGCGATTTGCGCAAGATCGCAAGCCTATCCCCAGCCGTCGTGAAGCCAGCCGTAAAGTCGATCGTGCTCGTCGATGACGAGCGATCTTATGCCGAACTGATGCAGCAGCTCCTGGCTGATCACTTCGACTGTACAGTCTACTCGTTTTCGCGCCCGCTGGATGCTCTGAAAAAGCTGGCCGAGCTAGATCCGGGCGTCGTTGTGACCGACTATTTCATGCCGCAGATGAACGGCGTGGAGCTGATCCGCAACGCCTCGCCCCTGGTCCCCCAGGCTGCCTTCATTATGATTTCCGGAAACAACATCAGCGAGTTTGCCGACCAACTGCCTGGCCTGCCAACCCTCAAGGCGTTTATCGCAAAGCCGGTGGGCTACCTCCGCCTCGCCGATGAGATCGCGCGCGTCTGGCCGGCGGAGACGCCCGCGCCCGCGAATCGCGCGGATGCGACCTCGCTCTAAGCACCTGACGCCCACGTACCCTCGGCGTCCTGCGCCAGCTCAGCGCCGCCGCGCCTTCATGGCCTGGTCGACCTCGCGCTGATCGGCGCGCTTCTTCAGATCCTCGCGTCGATCGTGCTGCTTTTTGCCGGTGCAGAGGGCGACCTCGACCTTCACCAGCGCCTCTTTGAAATACATCCTGAGCGGCACCAGCGCGCGTCCAGCGCCGGTATCCAGAGCGGCCTTGATCTTTGCGATGTCACGACGATGCAGCAGCAGTTTCCGGATGCGCTTCGTATCGTGGTTGCTGTAGCTGCCGAAGGAGTAGGTATCGATGTGGACGTTGTACAACCACGCCTCGCCCTTTTCCACCCGCGCGAAGGCATCGCTGATCTGGGCCTTGCCCGCGCGGATCGACTTTACCTCGGTGCCGCGGAGTTGGATGCCTGCCTCGAAGCGCTCGTCCACAGTGTAGTCGCGCCCCGCCTTGGAATTGCGGATCTCGGTGTAGCGCTTGGCGTCTTTTTTCTGCGCGGCCATGTGAGGATCTGGACTCGTATAATCTGGCGTATCGGGACAGGTGTGGCCCGGCGTGGCTGGTTCTTTCCGAAAAAAAGGCGGCTCCGGTTCTGCTCTAAAGCAGACCAGGCCGCCGAAAGTTGCAAACGGTGAGTGCGGGGAGCTTAGGCCAGCTCGTGGCTGATCTTGCCCTCGATGACTTCGCGCAGCGCCGTGTCTTCCGGCGAGAGCTTCTCGAGCGACTCCACCAGCGGGCGATTACCCCGCTTGAGCTGCTTCACGCGGCGGGAAACCACGTTGATCAGAACGTTGGGATCGGGAATCGACTTGAGGGCGTCTTTGATATACTCGTCTCGCATGGCAGGAGATGGCGTAGTGGAAAACCGTTAAGAGCAATCGCCCTCACCCTCGACGTCAAGGGGGAATTCCTCTTGCCCCCACCGCCTTCTGTCGCAAATCGCTCTCCATCATGCTCCTTGCCTGGACAACTCTCTCTCAACGCAGCGAAGCCGAGCGTATGGCTGCCGATGTGATTGCGCGGAATCTCGCCGTGTGCGTGCAGGTCGATGGCCCGATAACCTCCCACTACCGCTGGCAGGGCCAAGTCGAACGCAGCGAAGAGATTCGGCTACTTTTCAAGCTCCTTCCCGCACAAGCGGCTGCGCTCGAAAAGTACGTCCTTGCGAGCCATCCCTACGAGACGCCCGAGTGGATTATCGTCCCGGCGCAACGTGTGGGCGAAAAATACTTGTCATGGGCCGCGGCGAACTCTACGCATTGACCCTTTCACAGTCGCAACCATCCCTTTTCAAAACCATGTCGCAGCACAAAAGTCTCCAAGGCGCCTCCGGCCTCGTCGTTAAGCGTAACGTCCTCAAGCGTTTCGAGCGCGTGGAAATCCTCCGCAAGCGCAACCAGTGGAAACCGGGCGATCGCGTGCAGGGTCTCCGCAAGACCAAGCCCGACGTCTAAGGCATACTAGCCCCTTTCCCGGCAGGCAGTTCGCTGCCTGCCTTTTTTTTGTCCGCCTGTCTCCCCCGCATCATCCGACTCTCCGTATCCTGCCTACACCATGTTCGATCTGGTCAAGAAGCTCATCGATTTCATCATCCACATCGACCGCCACTTGGCGGAAATCATCGCCGACTACGGCGCGTGGACGTACGCGATTCTCTTTTTGATCATCTTCGTCGAGACCGGCCTAGTGGTGATGCCCTTCCTGCCGGGCGACTCGCTGCTCTTCGCCGCCGGCACGTTCTGCGCCCGACCGGAGACTGGGCTCAACGTCCACTACATGGCCGTGCTGCTCTTCATCGCCGGTGTGCTGGGTGACACGCTCAACTACTGGATCGGCGCCAAGATCGGCCCCGCGGTCTTCAAGCGCGAGGACTCGATCTTCCTGCGCAAAAAACATCTCGAGCGCGCCCACGCCTTCTTTGAGAAGTACGGCGGCCGCGCGATCATCCTCGCCCGCTTTGTCCCGATCGTCCGCACGTTCGTCCCCTTTATCGCGGGCGTCGGCAGGATGAACTACTCGCGCTTTCTCGCGTACAATGTGATCGGCGGCTTCATCTGGATCTATTCCTTCACCTACCTCGGATACGCCTTCGGCAACATCCCGGTGGTGCAGAAGAATTTCAAGCTGGTGATCCTTGGCATCATCATCGTCTCGGTGCTGCCCATCGTGTGGGAGTTCTTCCGCGCGTGGCAGGAGAACCGGAAGGCCAAGGCAGCGGGCAAAGCCTGATAAAAGGCTGAGCCGAAATTTGGTGCGGATGCCGAGAGTCGAACTCGGATCAACGGCTTCGGAGACCGCTACACTATCCATTGTGCTACACCCGCAAAGTGGAGCACGCCATCAATGAGTCCGGCGCAACGCGCGTCAAGCTGTACTGCTGAGGTTTAATTAATCGCCGATGCCCATGGCCCAGCCGAAGCCGAGCGCCACCCCCACACGGTGGATCCGCGCCGCCAACTCCGCGATCCACGGCCGAGGCGTCTACGCGCGCACTGATATCCCCGAGGGCACGCGCATCATCGAGTACACCGGCGAGCGCATCACAAAGGTCGAGGCACTCCGGCGGGAGGAGGAGCGCCTCATCCGGCTGAAGGAGGGCAAGGATGGCTCAGTGTACATCTTCACGCTCAACGCCAAGCACGACATCGACGGCAGGACGCATAAAAACATCGCCCGTCTCATCAACCACTCCTGTGCGCCCAACTGCCGCTCGGAGATCGTGCGCGGGAAGATATGGATCATCGCGCGCAGGGATATCGCAAAGGGTGAGGAGCTGACTTTCGACTATGGGTTTCCCTTCATGGAGTGGCGGCAGCATCCCTGCCGCTGTGGCAGCAAACGCTGTCCGGGCTTCATCGTGGGATCGCACCAACGCTGGCGGCTACGCAAAGTGCCTCGCAGCGAGAGAGCTCGAGTGAGGGCTGCGGCCACAGAGTGAGGCGAGCGACTCGGCGACGGGTGGAAAACCGTCGTTGCCAGACGCAAGCTCCTGCCCAAGTTTCGGCGATCCATTTTCCATGTCAGACGAGACCCACACGAGCAGCGCAGCGCCCACTCCCGCCCCGAGCGATTTCATCCGCGATATCGTCGCGGAGCATGTCGCTGCGCAACGCTATCCGAAGATCGTCACGCGCTTCCCTCCCGAGCCCAACGGCTACCTGCACATCGGCCACTCCAAGTCGATCTGCCTGAACTTCGGGATCGCCCGGGAAAACAACGGCCAGTGCAACCTCCGCTTCGACGACACCAACCCCGTGAAGGAAGACGTCGAGTACGTGCAGTCCATCGAGACTGATGTGAAGTGGCTGATCGCGGGCTGGGCCGATCACTGCCTGGGCTACAAGGCCAAAGGCGCGCACCCTGCCAGACAGAGCGTCAATGGCAGGGAAGACCATTATCTTGCGCCGGCGACGACGGGTGAGACCGAGCCGTTCTTCGCCTCCGACTATTTCGAGGAGATCTACGCCTATGCGGTCGAACTCATCAGGCGAGGCAAGGCCTACGTGTGCGACCTCACGCCAGAGGAAACCGAGGAGTATCGTGGCGCACCCGACAAACCGGGCCGCAACTCGCCCTATCGCGACCGCACCGTGGCGGAGAATCTCGATCTTTTCACCCGCATGCGCGCCGGGGAGTTTCCCAATGGCGCTCGCTCGCTCCGCGCCAAGATCGACATGGCATCGCCCAATATCTGGCTGCGCGATCCCCTCCTCTACCGCATCCGCCACGTCGCCCATCACCACGCGGGCGACAAATGGTGCATCTACCCCCTCTACGATTTCGCGCACTGCCTGAGCGACTACATCGAGGGCGTGACCCATTCGATCTGCACCATCGAGTTCGAAGTGCACCGCCCGCTCTACGACTGGATCCTCGGCAGTCTGGATCTTCCCCGCGCGCTCCCCCACCAGTACGAGTTCGCGAAGCTCAACCTGAGCTACATGGTCTTCTCGAAGCGCCGGCTGATCCAGCTGGTGCAGGAAAATTTCGTCAACGGCTGGGACGATCCGCGGCTTCCCACGCTCGCCGGAGCGCGCCGCCGCGGCATCCCGGCAAGCGCACTCCGCAAGCTCTCCGCGACCGTAGGCGTCACGAAATTCGACGGACTTACCGACATAGCGGTTTTCGAGCATTGCATCCGTGAAGAGCTCAACGCCTCGTCGCAGCGCCGCCTCAGCGTGCTGCACCCGCTCAAGCTCGTCCTCACCAACATTGCCGAGGGCGAGGTAATCGAGTGCGACGCCACAAACGATCCGCAGAACGAGACGCCCACGACCCGCAAGGTCGCGCTCACCCGCGAGGTATACATCGAGACCGAGGACTTTGCCGAGGTGCCGCCGCCGAAATATTTCCGCCTGAAGCCCGGCGGCGACGTGCGACTCAAGTATGCGTGCATCATCAAGTGCGACGAACTCGTGAAGAATCCAGACGGGACGCTGAAGGAGATCCGCTGCACGGCGGATCTCACCACGCGTGCCGGCGGGCCCAACGCCGACCGCAAGGTCAAGGGCACCATCCACTGGGTGAGCGCCGCCACCGCGCTTGATGCCGAGGTGCGACTCTACGACCGACTCTTCACCGTCGCAGAGCCCGGCGCCACCGACGACTTCAAGAAGTTCATCAATCCGAACTCGCTCGAAATCGTCACCGCCAAGCTCGAAGCCTCTCTGGCCGGCGCACTGGCAGGCGAAAGCTACCAGTTTGAGCGCCTGGGCTATTTCACGCTCGACGCCAAGGACTCCGTGCCGACACGCCTTGTCTTTAATCGCACCATCACACTGAAAGACGCGTGGGCTCCCAAGAAATGAGGTAAGGCGCGTCATTACGAACGCACCGCTTCAGGACGCCTACGCCTCGCCTTCATGGACGACACGCTTCCACCGCTCGACCCCATCGAGGCTCGCGTGCTCGGCTCGCTCGTCGAGAAGCAGATCACCACGCCCGACAACTACCCGCTCTCGCTCAACGCGTTGGTGAATGCCTGCAACCAGCTCACGAGTCGTGAGCCGGTGATGTCGCTCGACGAAACGACGACGGTGCGGGCACTCGATCGCTTGCGCGACAAGCGCCTGGCCACGCTCTTCTCCGGGGCCGAAGCTCGGGTGGCGAAGTACAAGCACACCCTCACCGACCGCCTCCTGCTGACGCCGGCGGAGGTCGCCCTCCTGTGCGTACTGCTCCTCCGCGGTCCGCAGACCATCGGCGAGCTCCGCACGCGCGCCGAGCGACTCTTCACTTTCGACAATCTCCCGGAGGTCGAGGCTGCACTCAACGCTCTCGCGGCAAGGCAACCGCAGCCACTCGTGGCCAAGCTACCTCGCACCCCCGGCACCAAGGAATCGCGCTACGCGCAACTCCTCGCCGGTCCGGCAGAAGTCAGCGCGACCCCCGAGAAGACCGCCACCCTCGAGCCCGCGACCGCGCAGGTGCGCGCAGAGGACGCCCGTATCGCCGCGCTGGAGCAACAGGTCGCCGACCTGCATAGGGAACTGGCGGAATTGCAGCGGCAGTTTGCCGCTTTCCGGAAGCAGTTCGAGTGAGGGCGTAGCCGCGCTGTGAAGGGCGTGGGCGTTTCATTTCACGCCTGCGCCACCCCTGCGCTTGCTTCCTTGCGACCAACTCCGCTTCACTCTCCGGCAATTGTGAAGCAAAGCATCGTCACCCTCGACATGGAGGGCGTACTCACGCCCGAAATCTGGATCGCCGTCGCCGAGAGCACCGGCATCCCCGAGCTGCGCCGCACCACGCGGGACGAGCCCGACTACGACAAGCTGATGCTCTACCGCATCGATATCATGGACCGCCACGGCATCACGCTGCCGAAGATCCAGTCGGTGATCGCGGGCCTGCCGCTGCTACCGGGCGCGCTCGAGTTTATGACCGAGCTCCGCCGCCGGACCCAGGTCATCATCCTTTCCGACACGTTCGAGCAGTTTGCCCAGCCCTTCATGAAGCAGATGAACTGGCCGACGCTCTTCTGCCACAGACTAGTGGTCGAGAATGACCGCATCGTCGGCTACAAGCTCCGGATGGCCGATCAGAAGAAGAAAGCCGTAGCCGCGCTTCAGTCGCTCAACTACAAGGTAATCGCCGCCGGCGACTCTTTCAACGACACCACAATGCTAGGCCAGGCCGACCACGGCTTTCTCTTTCACGCGCCAGAAAACATCGTCCGCCAGTTTCCGCAGTTCCCCGCGCTCGAGAGCTACGACGACTTGCTCGCGCGCATCTCGGCGCAAGTGTAGGAGGAGCCAACCTCAAGTCCGCAGCCTGTCCTTTCTTTCCCCATGAACCCCACCCTCTCCCGCCGCGATTTTCTCGCCCGCACCGCCCTCGCCACCGCCGCCTGCGCGGCCGCACCCTCATTGCTCTCGGCCGCCGCCGCCGCGAAGCCGACGTACCAGATCGGCCTTCTCGAAAAATGGTTCTTCGACGGTGGCACCGGCGGCCCGCTCAAGTACACGCCCGAGCAAATGGCGACCGTGCTCGATGAGATCGGCCTCGATCTCGAGCTCACGCTGCGCAAAGACGGCCATATCAAGCCGGAGAACACCGCCGACGAGCTGCCGCCGATGGTCGCCGCGCTCGCGAAAAAGAATCGCCGCATCCTCTGGCTCGCCATCGATACGGTGCGGCCCGACGAGCCACATTGGCAGAAGGCCGTGCGCGTCGGCAAACAACTCGGCATCCCGCAGGTACGGCACCGCGGCTTCCGCTACGATGCGACCAAGCCGCTCAAGCCACAGCTCGCCAACTTCCATAGCATGACCAAGGAGTTTGCTGCGGCGGCGAAAGAGATCGGCTTTCAGTGGGTATACCAGACTCACGCCGGTGCGCAGTACGTCGGCGCGGGTTGCTGGGATCTCGATACGATGCTGGAGGGCGTCGATCCCAAGCACTTCGGCGTGGCATTTGACACCCGCCATGTGATGGTCGAGCAAGGCTTGGCCTGGCCCACCGCGATCCAGCTCCTCGCCCCAAAGATCGTGGCGCTTTGCGTGAAGAGTTTCCAATGGGAGGGCGACAATCCCACAATGGTTCCCCTCGGCCAAGGTCGGGTAAAGAAAGACATCGTCACCAAGGTGATCGCGGCGGCGGGCGGGCCTATCCCGATCTGCATTCACAACGAATACTTCAAGGGCGCCGCGGGCAAACTGGCGGCCGTGCCTTTCGACCAGCGAGCCGGTATCGTGGAAGCCTTCCGCTCGGACGCGAAGGTATTGCGGCAGTGGCTCGGCGTGGCTTGAGCCGCCGCAGCGAACGACACGAGCAATCGCAGGTGGAGCCGCCTACGCATACCTGCGTAGGCAAAGACCTGTGGCGTTGACCGGCTCGCGTTTGCGGAGCTGTTCTCATAGCGTCGGAGCGACCGCATGGCGCGGAGCGCTCCGCCTCCCTAGCCATGAGACTTCGCCCGCTCCACGTCACACTCGCGCTGGCCTCGATCACCGCTCCAGCGCTGCGCGCGCAATCCCCTGCCGCCACCCAGGCCACGCCGACCGCCGCCAATACGACGGCCGAAATGGCGAAGCCGACCGAGACCGAAATCGCGTGGTGGCTCCAGGTACAGAAGGAACTCGCCGAACTCCGGGCCGCCAACTTCAAGGCCAACCTCCAGCGCGGTGTCCTCACGGCCAAACCCGACGTCATCAGCGCCGCCACCGCACGACTAGAGCAATTTCTTGATCGCCGCGACAAGGATCCGGTCGGCGATCTCGGTCCCGACTTTAAAGACTATCGAGAGCGCCTGCTCAAACTTTGCGAGACAGCGCTCACCCCGCTCACGGCCGCAGCTAAATTCAACTCGAGCATCGTGGCCAACGGCGAGGAACGCATGATGCGGTCGTTCAAAATCATCCAAGACATCACCGCTCTCGACGAACATAAGCCCAAACTCGCGCAGATCCACGAGAAGCTGGATCGCCGCATCGTTGCAGCGGGCGGGCAGAATCGCTTCTTCTTCCAAGTTTTCGGCCTCGGCGACAAAGCCCGCGAGGCCGGCGCCTCCGCCTCACCCGAAGAGCGGGACGCGCAATTTCTCAAGGACGCGCAAGCTATCGGGCCGGTATTTGCCGATCTCGCCAAGGGGCATTTCATCGATTTGCGCGTGAAGCATGGTCTGGCTGGCGGCGCCTGGACGGCACTCATCGAAACGGTCGACAAGTTTCGCACCACCTTTGCCGACGCGCCAACCAATCAGCTGCAAATGGCCTTGCAGACCGCGGCAGGCCTGCAGGAAAAGGCAGGATCGTTTGTGCTCAAACGACACATCGCCCGGCTCGATATCATGCGGCGCACCGACGTGGTCGCCCACTCGATCGCGATGCAGGAATTCCAAGGGGCCTACCAGCGCTGGATCGGCAAGGTGGACGAGGTCGCCCCGATCGGACTTTGCCGCGATATCGCAGTCGCACACGATGGCTCGTGGTTTGCCTACGGACTGGCTGAAAAGACCCTGGTGATACGAGAAGCGGGCACCGGCAAAGTCCGCACAACCGTGGCACTCGACGACGCCCTGCGCGCCCTCGCCCCGAGGAAAGACGGCACACTGCTGCTCTTTACCGCCGCAGGCATCTTCCAGATAGACCCGAAAGCGACTGCGCCAAAGCCTGAGCTAAAGGCGACGCGCAAAAGCGCATTTCTAGAAGGCCGGATGGCCACGGCGCGCCACGCCGACATCTGCGTCTACGCTCTTGGCGTGATGCCGGCCGTAGCGCGGGGCGAAAAAGAGACGACCTTCAGCGTGGCCCAAGCAGCCAGCCGCATCACCGCAGTCGCGGTGGACGACGTAGGCGAGGCCTACGCGTACGGGTATGCGGGCGACAACATCACCGGCATGGGCAAGCCGCGCTATGGGGTGGATATCCTCGCCTTCCCCAAGGAAGACACCGTCGCCGAAGGCACCAAGCTAGACTCGAAGTTCATCAATGCGCCCATGAGCATTGGCGCTCTCTCCATCGATCTCAGCAGCGACAGCAAGCGGGCCGCGGTAGCCTGGTATGGAAAATACGGCGGCGCAGTCACGCTCGACGAGGTCTCGGAGAAGGACCCCAAGCAGACGATCTTCAGCATCGACGGCGAGGCCTACACCTGGGTGCAACTCGTAGAAGGCACCGCGCCTCGCGTGGTCGCGGGGACTCGACAGGGAGTCGTACGCGTGTGGGATGCCACCTCGCGCGACCTTATCGCACGCTTCAACGTCACCGCCGGCCCCTCCGGCGTGGCGTATGGAATGATCGGAGAAGAACTCATCTCCGTAGCACTGGGACAAGCGGGCATCCACCGATGGAAACTGACGGACGGCGCGCTCCTGGCGAGCTATGACGGCGAAGCACCCAAGCCGGATGCCGCCGCGCTGACGGCCGAGCGCGAGCTCTATCCCGCACGGGAAACGCTCATCGCCATCATGAAGGCCAAGGACAACGATGCTCGCCTGCCGCTCATCGACAAGGTGCGCGGCGAACAGGCGAAGATGCTGGAGGCACTCGGCCAACGTGAGTCGATCGAGAACTGGTATGCCGGGATCCGTGCAAGGCAGATACGAACCCTCGTGAAAGAGAAACGCGCACGGGAGGGCTTCGAACTCGGCTACAAGGAGGTGAGCGCAGGCATCCTCGACAGCTACCTCGTCTATATCACGCTCTATGCTGGCAATGGCGTGATCGGCGCCGGGCCAGACCCGGAATTCCGCAAGCGCCTCCTGGCCTTTGGCGAGCGCGCCGCGGAGCTCTATCCCACGGACGTGGATGTGCAGCGGGAGTATCGCGACGCACGAGCCATCTTCTTTGCGGAGCAAAACAAGGTGGCAGAGGCGATGAAAGAGATCGATCAACTCGATCTCGTGGAGCCGGGCGAGGCTCCGCACTCACGGCTCCGCTACTCGGTGCTGATGTTTGCCTACGACCACGCGAAGAAGGCGAATCGCAACCATGATGCCCGCCGGCACCTGATCGCCGCGATGGATCATACCAACGACAAAAAGGATCTACTGATACTCGCGGAGAACGTCTTCTCCCTAGCCTATGGCGCCCGAGATTGGAAGGCAGCCTCGCAGTACGCCGCGATGGTACTCAACATCGAGCCCAACAAGAAAAACGACACCACGTTTATCAACGCCGCGCGGTACGCCTACGGCCAAGCCAATCCACAGCAAGCCACTCCCCAGCAGAAGAAAAAGTGACAGACATGCGCTCGCTCATGCTCATGGCCCTGGGCTGCGGCTGCGCGGCAATGGCGGCAGCCTCGGATGCCGCCACACGCGCGCGCGCGGCCGAGATCGTGCGCAACTGGTCGCCTGCCGATCAAGCTGCGAGCGATGCCTGGATCACGATCGCGGAGCGGCGCTTCCTAGATGGAGAAAAAGCCTTCAACCTCGCGCTGGAGCGCGCCGCCGCAGCCAAACTCGGGCCGGAGCGACGCGGCGCTCTGCTCGACGGCCGCGCCGCCATCTACCTGGCCTTGGGAAAGTTTGCCGCCGCCAAGGCCGACAACGACGCCGCGCTCGCCGCACTCACCGCCCCCCGAGACAAAGTGGGGGCGCTTTTCAACCGTGTCGCCATCGCACGGGCAATGGGCGACTTTCGGCTCGCATCGGATACCCTGAGGGATCTCGAGCGCACCGCGAGCGCCGCCCGCGACGACAAGACGCACGGCACCCGGCGAGAGCTGATCCTCCACGAGGCGCGCAATCGGCGCGCTTGGGGCGACCTGCCGGGCGCCATAGAAAAATTCGAAGAGGCGCGCAGACTCGACGACAAATCCGTGGATGGCCTACGCGAACTGGCGGCCGCCCATCTCCAAGCAGGAGCTCCGACGCTGGCCCAACCGATGGCGCAGCAGGCGCTGGAACTAGACCTGCATATCAGGGGCATCTCGCGCCGCAGCCGGCGCGAAACATGGGTAGAGGCCGGTGACGCCAACCTACTTGCCTCACTGCGTACGGCGGCCGAGTGCGCCCGTGCCGCAAGGGACTACGCGACGGCGGACGCCCACTACCAGACCGCAGCCGCCCTAGCGGACAAGCTCGCGCAGATCGGCGAAAAGAAACTCGCTCAACTCGGCCAGGCGCGCGGCTGGCTCGCAGGAGGCCATGCTCGCGCCGCAGAGGTGACAGCAGCGTTTCTCGAAGAAGCCGCCGCCGTCTCGGAGAAAAGCGTACCCGAGGCCCGACTCCGCATCGAAATCCTATCCCTCGCCGGAGAGCTGGCATTCGAAGGCCGCCACTACGATGCCGCAGCGCGGTATCTCGAACAAAGCGCGGCCATGATCGAGCGCACCCGCGACACGGCTACACTCGAGGAGCGCCGCATCTACCTCGCCCACCAATCCGACAGCTATCGCCGGCTCGTAGCGGCCCACATCCGGCGCGGGGACGCGTGGGCGGCGCTCCTCGCCGCCGAGTCGCTGAAAGGCCGCCTGCTCTTGGAGACGCTGCAGCCGGGCAATGACAAAGCGGAGGCCTCAGCCGCCCAGCGGCTATCCCAGCTCAAGGAATTGCAAAAACGGCTGCCGCCCGATGTGGCGGTGATCAGCTACGCCAATGCAGACTGGAGCCGCACCGCTCCCGCCGCCATCGTACTCACGCGCGACGGGATCAAAGGCTTCGAGTTTGCCGCTGGGAGTCTCAAATTTGCCCTGGAGCTGCTGCCAGTCCCCGAAATCCTGAAGGCGCAGCAGCGAGATGTGGATGCCTCACGCTATGCCGCGGGCAACGAAGTGACGCTCGCAGGCATCATCGCGTACTATCGCGAATGCCTGCACTGCAAACCGGAGGAGATCGCAGCCCGCTTCCCTTCGCAGCTCGCGATCATGCGCTTCCTGCACGACTTTCTTTTCGAACCGCTGCGCCCGGCGCTCGGCAATCGCAAGCGCCTGCTCATAGCGCCCAGCGGACTCCTCGCCTACCTCCCTTTCGAGACGCTTGCGGATGCGAGGAACCAGATGTTGATCGGCGAGCACGCGATCACACTGACGCCCTCGCTTCTCACGACGATAGCGCTCGCCGCCCGGCCAGCGGCGACGTTTACCCGCCCGATGCTCGCTTTTGGCGGAGCGGTCTACAATCCCAAGAGCTACACGGACGACATGCGCAACGTCGAGGGGATGAAGAACCAGTTTTCCCAGATGCTGGCCACGGTGAGAAGCGCGGCCTTTGACGGCACGCGGAGCCCGTACGCCGGGGTGTTTGGGGGACCGATGAGCAATCTCGCAGGCACGCAGGCAGAGGTGCAGATGCTCGGCGAACTCCTGCCCGAAAGCCGCATCGTCCAAGGGAGAGAGGTGAACGAGAGCAACGTGCGCCGACTCGCCGCGGCAGGCGAACTGCGCAGCGCGCGCGTATTGCACTTCGCCGTCCATGGCGCAGCGCTGCCCGCGCTGCCCGCCCTCTCCTGCATCGCGCTCTCCTACGAAGGACATTTCACCAAAACGATGCCAGCCGACGCCGACGGCCTGCTGCAGCTCTCCGAGATCCAGCAACTGCCACTACGCGCCGAACTCGTGACGCTGAGCGCATGCGAGACGGGACTGGGCGCGATCTTCGCCGGCGAAGGCGTAGTGGGACTCACGAGCGCATTTCTCACCGCTGGCGGCAATCGCGTGCTCGCGACGCTCTGGCCTGTCAACGATGCCGGCACGACTTACTTCATGCAGCGCTTCTACCGACTGCACCTGACCGAAGGCGATCCCGGCGATATCGCGATGGCGAAGGTGAAGCGCGAATTCATCGCGGGCAAGGCAGGCAGCTTCCGCCATCCGCAATACTGGGCGCCCTTCAATCTCTATGGCGGCGCGGAGCTACTACTGCCGACACCCTAGCCCACTGCCCCGCGCGGCGGGAAGCGAAGTGCCGCGCACTCTCACTCCCGCCAGGTAAAGGCATGGCAGAGCGCGACGCCTGCGGCGTCGGCTTCATCGAAAGCCAGGGTACGCCCGTGGCCGAGCAGTGCCATCACGGTGCGGGCCATCTGCTCCTTACTGGCGCGGCCTGCGCCGACGACGGCTTGTTTCACACGCAGGGGCGGATACTCGTAGACTGGCAGTCCGCGGAGCGCGGCGGCGGCGATGGCCGCCCCACGTGCGGCGCCGAGGATCTGGGCGGTCTGGAAATTCTGCACGTAGATCGTCTGCTCCAGCGCGACATGCCGCACGCCGGCACCATCGAGGAAGCCCGACACCGCGCGATGAATCTCCGCCAGGGCTTCCGGCATAGAGTGCTTCGTCGGCACGCGCACCGTCTGACAGCGCAGGAGCAGCGGCGAGCGCCCAACCGTGAACTCGATGAGCGCCAGGCCAGTGCCCCGCAGTGAAGGATCGATGCCGAGCACAAGGCCCGCAAAGGGCGCGCGCGCGGCAACCAAGCCGGGCAAGCGCACGCTGACGCTTGCGGCGCCATTGCTAGGCACGGGCAGCGGCGCCGGCATGGGTTTCCCCGCCAGCTTGGCTGCCCACATCTGCCTGACATTCATCCGCGCCATCCTTGATAGAGGAGGTTCAAACTCGCGATGAGGCTGAGTGCGAGCGCGATGTTTTCGAAGGCGCGCTGATCGATCTTCATCACCAGCTTGCGCCCAAACCACGCCCCGCCCAATACCAGCGGCGCGAGCCACAGGTTCACAGTGAAGCTCTCGGCAGTGATGAGGCCCAAGTGGACCATGAAGGGGACCTTGAAGAAATTGAGGATAAGGAAGTACACGGCGCCGGTGCCCACGAGGTCCATCTTGGGCAGCCGCATAGCGAGCATGTAGAGCACCATCAACGGGCCGGCCGCGTTGGCGACGAGCGTCGTAAAACCTGCGATCACGCCAATCGTAGGTGCAAACCAAGCGCCATGCTCCGCTTCGTGGCCTTTCGTACGACGTCGCGCGAGATGGAGTATCGCCAGACCGAGAATGATCGCTCCAATCATCAAGCGAGCCCCGCGCTCATCCACCCGACCCAACGCAAAATAGCCGAGGACCACCCCAGCGGCCGTCCACGGGAAAAGGCGCCATATATGCAGCCAGCTCGCGTGCTTGCGGTACATCGACGCGCCCACGATGTCGCCAAAGCACAGGAGAGGCAGCACGAGACCCGTCGCCTGCTTGGCGGGCATGATCTTGGCAAAGATGATCACCGAAAGCATCCCAAGGCCACCGATGCCTGATTTTGAGATGCCGACGATGAGCGCCGCGGCGGCGGCGAGCACCCATTGCCAGGTATCGAACTGCATCATGCGACAGCCCTCTCGTTAAACGCGCCATCGGCCACGTCGAAGACTTGCCAAGAGCCAAGCTCCGCCTCGGGCAGATGAGTGCCGGTGGCGATCACTTGCGATTCCGGGTCAATCGCCGACCAGAACCGCCGCCGACGCGCCGGGTCGAGCTCGCCGAGGACATCGTCGGCAAGGAGCACGGGACGGACACCGCTTTTTTCCCGAAACCAGGCCGCCTGAGCGAGCCGCAACGCAAGCACGAGCGAACGCTGTTGCCCCTCCGAGGCGAAATCCTTGGCGGCGGTGCCTTTGACCGAAAACCCGAAGTCGTCGCGGTGCGGCCCGACCATCGTGGTGCGAAACTGGGCATCGCGGGATCGCCCCGCCTCGAGCTTGGCGAGCAGGGCATCCACGGAGGGATCGGCAAAATTGGGCTCGTACGTGAGGCCCGCGGCCTCCGCATCGGCGCTGACTTGAGCGTAAGCCGACTCCAACGTAGCTCCGAGCGCAGAGATACCCGCTGCCCGGCGCGCGATCAACTCAGCGGCGGCAGGAGCGAGCGTGCGCTCGAAAGCGCCGAGCTCAGCCCCGCCGGCTCGGCCGGCCTTGAGGAGAGCGTTGCGCTCGGAGAGCGCACGCGTGTACGTCTGCAAGGCGCGCAGGTACGTCACATCCATCGCCGCGAGAGTGAGATCGAGCCAGCGCCGCCGGCCGGCCGGAGAGCCGCGCACGAGCGACATATCCTGCGACGAAAAAACTACCGTGGGGAACCGGCCAAGATACTCACCGAGCTTGGTGATGCGCTCTTGATCGCACCACAGCTCCTTGCCATCGCGGCGAAGCTTGATCGTGACCTTGGTCTCCTGGAGGCGCTCATGCCCGACCTCGGCGACGATGGCCGCGCAGGACTCGCCGTGGCCGATCAGGAGCTTGTTGTCGGTCGCGCGAAAAGAGCGCAGTGCCGTGATGAAGCCGGCCGCTTCGAGGAGGTTGGTCTTCCCCTGCCCATTGGCACCCACAAAAAAGTGCTGCCGCCCGGCAAACTCAAGCGTGGCAAAGCCCACGTTGCGAAAGTGCCGCAGAGTGAGTTTACGCAGGTGCATGGATATTTGGAAGTAGCGAGCAGCCGGTAGCAGCTAGCGAGTAGAAAACGACGCGAAGAAACATGCTCGCTACTCGCACTGCGCTACTCACTACTTTCCCCATGCCTTTCGACGCTTCGCTCGCCGAAACCATCCAGACCTTCCAGGCCCTGCCCACGATCCGCACGGAAATCGACCGCGCCGGTGACATGATCCTGGCCGCCCTGAAACGCGGCAACAAGCTCCTGATCTGCGGCAATGGCGGCAGCGCCGCGGAAGCCGCGCACTTCTCGACCGAACTCGTCGGCCGGTACGCGAAAAACCGCCGCTCGCTCCCCGCCGTCGCGCTCTCGTCGGACGGCTCGCTGCTCTCGTGCATCGGCAACGACTATGGCTACGAGCAGGTGTTCTCGCGCCAGATAGAGGGCCTCGCGCAGACGGGCGACCTCGTCGTCGTCCTCACTTCCAGTGGGAACTCCGGCAACATCCTCGCCGCGCTCCAGACAGCCAGGGCGATGAAACTGGAGAGCATCGCTTTTCTTGGCCGCGGCGGCGGGAAGGCCAAGGGACTCGCGACGTGCGACCTCATCATGCCCGGCCAGAGTGGACCGGCGGCGCAGGAGGCCCATCTTTTCCTCATCCATCACCTCTGCGATCGGATCGACGAGGTATTTGCCTGAGGGCGGGAGGTGACGGTGCGAAAGTGGGCGAGGCAAGGCCTCACCCCTTCGGCACTTCAGCGCTTCCTTCCGGCGACGACCTTCTGATTTTCCGCCGCTACATCGCGGACGGTGGCGGCCGCTACTTTGCGCAGGTGCGCAGCAAACTCGGGATCCACGCCCGGAGGCACAAACTTCACCTTTTCCGGGGATTCTCCGAAGAGCATCGCGTACCAGACGAGCGCACCGAGGTACTCGCCCGCGGCATTGGCGTGGTTGGCGTCCTTGCCGAGTTTCTTCTCGGCGCTCCAGCGATATCCGACGTGGAGTGAGTTTTTCTGATCGGGCAGCGCGGGGTGCCCGGCCTTCTTAGCATCGAAGGACTTATCGGCCTTGTAGCCCCAAGCCGGATCGGAATCGACGCGCCAAAAGGCATCGCCCACCGGCATCACTCTCACACCGAGATGGCGCGCGAGCTCCCAGTAGTTGGCCCGCGAGCGCTCCCACATCTCGCGCTGGGTGAAGGCATTTTTCTTAGGTGCAACCTGGCCGAACTTATCGGCATCCGCACGATACGCCCACGTCTGGTGGATCACGATCTCAGCACCGGGCTGTGCTTGCGTGAGGTGGGCGACGAGCTTGTCGGCAAATGGCTGGTACGTGGCCGGATCGGTCGAGTGCAGGGAGTACTGCTGGATCGTGATCACGTCCCAAACGCGTCCATCCATGTTGTCGTGGAGGGATTTCTTGTCGGTATAGATTTTGGCTTTGGGATCAGCAGGGTTGTCGAGCCACGCCTCGGTGGCTTTCCAGTGGCGCTCCAAGGAGCAGCCGCCCGCGTGGGCCTTGCCCAGAATGAGTTCGTGACCACCCTCTGTCACGATCTGCGGCAGGTACTTCGTCGCATTATTGGAAAAGCTGTTGCCAACGACGAAGACGCGCAGGGTCTTGGCCTGCGCGATCGAGACCACCAGGGCGAGGCCCAGAATCCAAGCCAGTCGGACGCGACGAAAAGAGGGGTAATACATTCTGCGCAAACCAAGACAGCAGGCTACGCGGCGCAATCCCTAACGGTATCGCGGCGGCACCCGCCCCCAAGAATCTGCTCACGCCTTCTTCACTTTTACGGCACGCTTCCTGCCAGGAAACAGCGTGCGGCAGATCTCGCACACGGTGCCATCGCAAGCCCACGCGCTGCAGTGCTCGCGGCCGTAGTAGATGATGCGCAGGTGGAGAGCGTTCCAGTGCTCGATGGGGAAGAGCGCTTTCAGGTCGGACTCAGTCTGGTCCACGCTCTTGCCGGCGGTGAGTTTCCAGCGTTGGGCGAGGCGATGGATGTGCGTGTCGACGGGAAAGGCTGGCACGCCGAAGGCCTGCGTCATGACAACGCTGGCCGTCTTGTGGCCGACACCAGGCAGTTCCTCGAGATCTTCAAAAGTACTCGGCACCCGCCCGCCGTGCTTGGTCACGAGGATCTCCGACAGAGCATGGATGGCCTGGGCTTTGCGCGGGGCGAGGCCGCAGGGGCGCACGATGGAGTTGATGCTCTCGACGCTCTGCTGCATCATCTTCTGCGGTGTATCGGCGAGTGCGAAAAGCGCGGGGGTGGTCTGATTGACGCGTTTATCCGTGCATTGGGCAGAAAGAAGCACGGCGATCAGCAGTGTGTAGGCGTCCTTGTGATCGAGCGGGATGGCCGGAGCAGGGTACAGCTCCGCCAGGCGGCGATCGACGTACACGGCGCGCGTCTGGCGCGTGGGATAGGGCAGCTCATCGGGCATCGGGGGAGCATCCCACGGGCGGCGGCAAAAAATCAACGCCGAGGCGATCAGGGGCCCTCGCGTCATCTGCCAAATCGCCATTGCGCACCCATGCCCGCCGCCTAGCGTGACCGTTTCAATCATGTCCTCGCTGCGCGACCTCCTCGCTCCCACCGACACCTTTGCCCGCCGCCATCAAGGCGACAGCGCCGCCGACACCGCGGCCTTGCTCGGCACCATCGGTCACGCGTCGCTCGACGCGCTCGCCGACGCCGCGGTACCGCCGCACATCCGGCTCCGTCGCAGCCTCAATCTGCCTGCCGCGCTGGGCGAGAGTGGCGCGCTGGCCGAACTCCGCCGGATCGGCGGGCAGAACAAGCTTTTCCGCAGCTTCATCGGTCTCGGCTACTACGACACGCTCACGCCGGGCGTCATCCAGCGAAACATCTTCGAGAATCCGGGCTGGTACACGTCCTACACACCCTATCAAGCGGAGATCTCCCAAGGCCGATTGGAGGCATTGCTCAATTACCAAACCGTCGTCACCGAGCTCACTGGCCTAGAGATCGCCAACGCCTCGATGCTCGACGAGGGCACTGCTGCCGCCGAGGCCATGATGCTCTGCCACCGCATGAAGGACATAGACGGAGGCATTTTCTTCGTCTCCGAGCGCTGCCATCCCCAGACAATCGATATCGTCCGCACACGGGCCAAGCCGCTCGGGATCACGGTCGTGCTGGGAGACCACAAGACCTTTGACTGCGCGGCGGCCCAGAATCTTTTCGGGGTCCTCGTGCAGTACCCGGACACCACGGGAAGCATCCACGACTTCAGCGCATTTTTCGAGAAGGCGCATGCAGTCGGCGCCTACTGCATCGCTGCGACCGATCTCCTCGCGCTGACGCTCCTCCGCGCCCCGGGGGAATTTGGCGCGGATTGCGCGGTCGGCTCCGCACAACGCTTCGGCGTGCCGTTGGGCTTCGGTGGACCGCATGCGGGCTTTCTCGCCACGAAGGATGCGTTCAAGCGTCAGATGCCTGGGCGCCTCATCGGCGTTTCCAAGGACGCTCAAGGCAACCCAGCGATGCGCCTTTCGCTCGGCACACGCGAGCAGCACATCCGTCGCGACAAGGCCACGTCCAACATCTGCACCGCTCAAGTGCTCCTCGCCGTCATGGCCGGGATGTATGCAGCGTACCATGGGCCTGAGGGGCTGCGCCGCATCGCCCGTAGGGTCAAGGCGCTGACGGAGTTGCTCGCCGCAGGCCTTCGCGCTGTCGGCGCCAAGGTAAACGCGGAGCCAGTGTTCGATACGCTCACGATTTCAAATGTATCGGCTGCGCGGGTGCATGCCGCAGCCGAGGCCAAAAAGGTCAACCTCCGCCAAATCGACGAGTACACCGTGGGCATCTCGCTCGACGAGGCAACCACGCTCGATGAGGTGGAACTGCTCCTTTCATTCTTCAGCGAATCGGCCAGCCTCGATACCACGCTCGATGCCGATGCGGCTGCGTTTGCCGCGCCGTTTGCACGCACCTCTGAGTACCTCGCGCACGCTACGTTTAATCGCTATCACACCGAGCATGAGATGCTGCGCTATATCCGCCGCCTGGAAGCCAAGGATCTCTCGCTGGTCCATTCGATGATCTCGCTGGGCTCGTGCACGATGAAGCTCAACGCCACAAGCGAGATGTTTCCCGTCACCTGGCCGGAGTTTTCGAAACTGCATCCCTTTGCCCCGTCCGATCAGACACGCGGCTATGCCCAGCTCTGCCGGGAACTCGAACAATGGCTCGTGGAAATCACGGGCTTTGCAGCCGTATCCCTTCAGCCCAATGCCGGTTCGCAGGGCGAGTACGCCGGGCTGCTCGCCATCCGCGCCCACCATGAGGCGCGCGGAGAGGGCCATCGCAATATTTGCCTCATCCCCACCAGCGCGCACGGCACCAACCCCGCCAGCGCCGCCATGTGCGGCTTTCAAGTCGTACCTGTCGCCTGCGACACACAGGGCAACATCGACGTCGCAGATCTCCGCGCCAAGGCCACCGCCCACGCCAAGGATCTCGCGTGCCTGATGGTGACTTATCCGTCGACGCACGGCGTATTTGAAACGGCGATCCAAGACATCTCTGGCATCATTCATGCCCACGGTGGCCAAGTGTATATGGACGGTGCCAATCTCAACGCCTTGGTGGGCCTGAGCTCGCCCGGCATCATCGGCGCCGACGTTTGCCACCTGAATCTCCATAAGACCTTCTGCATACCGCACGGCGGCGGCGGCCCAGGAGTAGGCCCTATCGGCGTGGCCAAGCACCTCGTGCCCTACTTGCCGGGCCACCCGGTCGTCTCGCCTTTTGCCCCCGGCCAGGCTGGCGGCGGCGTCGGTGCAGTCTCGGCAGCTCCGTGGGGCAGCGCATCGATCCTCGTCATCTCGTGGATGTTTATCCGCATGATGGGTCCTGATGGACTCACCGAGGCGACGAAGCGGGCGATCCTCAACGCCAACTACATCGCCAAGCGCCTGGAGAACGCCTACCCGGTGCTTTACCGCGGCCTCAACGGGCTCGTCGCGCACGAGTGCATCATCGACCTCCGTGGCTGGAAAAAACACGGCGTCGAAGTCGAAGACGTCGCCAAGCGCCTCATGGACTACGGCTACCACGCGCCGACCATGAGCTGGCCCGTGGCAGGCACACTCATGATCGAGCCCACCGAGAGCGAGTCCAAAGCCGAGCTCGATCGCTTCTGTGATGCGATGCTCTCGATCCATGGTGAGATCCAGGCCGTAGTTACCGGTGAATCCGACAGGCTCAACAACCCGCTCAAGCACGCCCCACACACCGCCCAGGTCGTCTGCGGCGATACATGGGATCGCCCGTACTCGCGCGAGACTGCGGCATTCCCCGACCGCTTCACCCGCGCCAGCAAGTTCTGGCCCGCCGTAGGCCGCGTCGACAACGTGTACGGCGACCGTAACCTCGTGTGCTCCTGCGTGGGCATGGAAGCGTACGCGGAGGTCAAGTCGTAGCCAAAAGCGCCAGCGAGTCGAACTCTCCATTTTCCCCATGCGCATCATCCGCCACCAATCCCCCACCGGACCCGCTTACGCCGCGCTCCAAGACGACGGCTCGGCCCGCGAAATCGCCGGCGATATCTACGGCGACTTCAAGGTCACCGATCGCGTCGTGAAGCCGGGCAAGCTACTCGCACCGGTAGACCCCGTCTATCTCCCCTGTATCGGCCTCAACTACAAGAAGCACGCTGCGGAGAGCAACAGCGCCCCTCCGCCGCACCCGGTGCTCTTCGTCAAAAATCCCGCCAGCGCGCAAAACCCAGGCGACCCGATCGAGCTCCCAACTAAACTCGCCAGCACGTCCGTCGACTACGAGTGCGAGCTCGCCGTGGTGATCGGCAAGCGTTGCAAAAACGTCTCCAAGGCCGACGCCCTCAAATACGTGCTCGGCTACACCTGCGCCAACGATGTCTCCGCGCGAGACTGGCAGCGCAATGGCGGCGGCGGCCAGTGGTGCCAAGGCAAGAGCTTCGATACCTTTTGTCCCCTCGGCCCGGTGCTCGTCACTCCCGACGAGATCCCCAATCCCAATAGCCTTCGCATCCGCACGATCCTCAACGGCGAGACGCTCCAGGATTGGAATACCGACGACATGATCTTCGATGTGCCGACCCTCATCGAGTTCCTGAGCGCGAGCAAAACGCTCCTGCCCGGCACCGTCATCCTCACCGGCACACCGCATGGCGTAGGCTTTGCCCGCAATCCCCCGATCTGGCTGAAAGCCGGTGACAGCGTCACCATCGACATCGAGAAGATCGGTGCGCTCACCAATCCCGTGATAGCCGAGAAAGTCTAAACCCGCAGCAGTTGCTGTAAGTGCGCAAGGCGAGCACAAAGATTGCGTCTGCGAGGCGTTTGGGCAGGATCTGGGCGAACACCGCCATGTCATTGGAGCTGCGCCCCAACTGCGAATGTTGTGATCGCGACCTGCCACCCGACTCGCGCGAGGCGTACATCTGTACCTTCGAGTGCACTTATTGTCTCGGCTGCGCAAAAGAGCGCCTGGGATTTGTGTGCGCCAACTGCGGCGGCGAACTGGTGCGCCGGCCTATCCGGCCAGCGGCAAAGCTCGCTAAAAATCCAGCCTCCACTGTGCGAGTCATGAGATCCAAGCCGTGCACGCCCGCTCCGTGAGGATGACCCGCACAGCGTCCTCACGGGCCCTAGATGGCTGGGGTGCTTACGGCACGGAAGTCGAAGGCGCAGGGACTTCGTAGACCTCCACCAGCACCGTACCGCTGGCACCTGAGGCGGCGGCTACCTCCACAGTATAGGCACCGGGGCTCAGTGTCGTCAGAAGCGCGGCGTCCTTGGAGTCGGCAGCGAGGGGAAATGCCCCGACCTGCCCGAACGCCGCAGCCAGCGCGGCGGCAGCAGCCCAATCATTGTTACTCGCGATGCTGCGCGCACCCGAGCGCAGCTCGGCACGCGGATCGGGAGCGAAATTGGAGACGCCAAATCCTGCGAGACCGGGGCCGACCACGCGCACGAGCACGGTGACATCCGTGGTGCCGCCGAGCACGAAACCGGCGGTAAGCCCCGAGCCGAGGGGTTTTAGCACGGAGAGGTTTATGACCCGCGGCGTGGCCGGAGTGATGGCAGCCTCTGGAGAGGCGTCGTAGAGTTCGGCGAGCACGCTGCCTGTGCCGCCGGTGGGCGCGGAGACTTTCACCGAGTGAGCGCCCACACCGGCCCCATTTGCGAGCAGCGCGGCGTCCTTGGACGTGGAGCCGATAAGCGGAAAGGCACCGACCTGAGCCGCAGCAGATGCCACCAACGCCAAGCCAGCCCAGTCGTCGTTTTCCCCCGCCTTGCTCGCACCGGAGAAATATTCGAGCCGGGGATCGGCGAGGAAACTCTGGACTCCAAATTGTGCGAGCGAGGGGCCGGCGGCGCGCAGCAGCAGAGGTTTGGCGCCCGCCGCGCCTGCGCCACCAAGCACAACGCCAAGCGTAAATTCGCCCTCGCCCTCTTCCAAAGCGGTGAGAATCGAAAGATTGATCAAGCGCCCCGGGAGGACAACGGGGAGCTCAACCGGGGAACTGGTCACGGAGCCAGCGGTATTTGTAACAGTCACCGTGTAGCTGCCTCCGTCGCTCATTGCCACCGCGGGCAAGGCCAGCGCAGCTTGGGATGCACCGTCGACGACGATGCCGTTGCGTCGCCATTGGTAGGTAAAAGGGCCGGTGCCTGCCGCGGAGACGTGGAGCGAGGCCGAGCGGCCGAGCAGCGTGCGTCCGGACGAAGTCACCGCTGAGATCGTGGGTGGAGCGACGACGGTGAGCGTAGCGGCGGCACTCGTAAGCGCCGTGGAGCCACTAGTGAGGACGACCGTGTAAACACCCGCCGCTGAAGACTGGACGGCAGGAATCGCAAGGCGGGCCGCGGTGGCGCCTGGAATCGCGACGCCATCCTTATACCATTGGTAGGAAAGCGTGCCACTGGCGGAAGCGACGACCACCATTTCAGCCGCAGAGCCCTGATTGACGGTCGCATCCCTAGGCTGCTCGGTGATGGTGATGGGCGAGCCTGTCACCGTCAGCACTGCAGCGTGGCTGACGACCGTGCCCACGGAATTGGTCACGATGACATCGTAGCTGCCAGCATCCGAGGGCTGCACGTTGGCGATCGTAAGCTTGGCATTATTGGTATCGGGGAGGTCGTTGCGATCCTTACGCCATTTGAACGTAAACGGTGGAGAGCCACTCATCACCACCTCAAAGACGGCCGTCGCGCCGGTGGCGACACTGACAGCAGCCGGCGCACGGCTGACGACGGGAGGAGCGACGGTGACCTCGAGCGCGGTAGTCGCGGTGGAAGAGCCGTAATTATTGGTGACCACCACCTCATATGCACCGGCATCGGCTGGCTGCACGCCCCGAATAAGAAGGGTCTCGCTCGTCGCGCCGGCGATATTCACTCCGCCTCTCCGCCACTGATATCTGAATGGCGGAGACCCTCCCGTACTCGCGACAAAGGTGGCACTGCTGCCGGCCGTAACCCGCTGAGAAGCTGGAGCGATGGATATTCCGCGCGGCGCGGCTCCTACCACATTGAGAGGCCCGATCACCTTGGACGTGGTGCCGTAGGCGTTGGTCGCAAAGAGAGTGACCGTCTGCTGATGATCGCCCCGCACAAACGGGCCGATGCTACCTATCGTGCGGTGATAGGTTGAAGTGATAAACATCGAGAACCAAGGACCACCGGAGTACTCCACGGCTACGGACCTGGTGCCGACTTGCAGCCGCCAGGAAACCGCAGAGCCACCCGACGTATCCGCGTACAGGGTGATCGACTGCCGGATGCCATCGTCCACCGTCAGCGGAGTCTGGATATCGTAGATGACTGGCGGGGTCTGCGCGCGAGCCGGTACAAAGCCGAGAAGAAACGCAAAAAGAGCGATGAGTCGCGCCGGCAACCGACGGAACGATGGATCTAGGGCAGGTAGGGACACCGAGCCACTCCACCGCCGCCGCAAAAAAAGTACACCTAATTTCAAGTAAGAAGGGCGTCGCTCGCGACAGTCAGCCGAGACTAGCGCCCACATCCCCCTTCGACGGGCATCTCGCAACCCGCCTGCACTACCCTGAGCGCGCATCTATCTTCTGCCAATAACGGGTAGGACTGGTAGATAAAAACAAGAGCCCCTCGGTATCTTTTAGATCTCCGAGGGGCTAAAGTGGCGCACTCGTAGGGAGTCGAACCCCAAACCTTCTGATCCGTAGTCAGATGCTCTATCCAATTGAGCTACGAGTGCGTGATGGGAGGCGAGAAGAAGCAAGGATTCGGGACAGAGCGCAAGCGATATTTTACGAAGATCGCATTATCCCGATTTGCGCCAATCGATCAGCCCCACTTGCAGGAGTTTGCGTCCGTTGAAGTGATTCCACTTCAGCTCGAGAGCAAGGTCGATCGGAGTGTTTTGGGGCGGCAGGCGGTTGGCCATCTTCCAAGCCACCCCATGGAGTCGGCGCCCGCGGCCGTCTTCGAAATGGAAGCGGAAGTGATGCTCCTTGAAGACCTCGACGGGGTGCCGCAGCACCACGCCGCGCACGCCAAAGACGGGCTCGGGGTTGCCCTGGCCAAACGGGTGCAACGCCTCGAGCTCATCCATAAGACGCTCGTTGATCTGCTCCGGCGTGAGCCAGACGGCGATCTCAAGGCGGGCCTCGGCGATATCGCCCCCCACATGATTGCGGACGGCCTCGGCAAAGCGACCGCGGAAGACATCGAGATGCGCCTTGGGCAGCGCCACGCCCACGGCCATGGGATGGCCGCCCCAACTCGTGAGATGCTCGCAACACGTGCCGAGGACTTCGACGAGATTGATCCCATCGACGCTGCGGCCAGATCCCTTGGCAAACTCCCCCTCATTGCCGAGCACGACGCAGGGACGATTGTACTTCCGGGTGACACGGCCGGCCACAATGCCGACGACGCCCGGGTGCCAATTCTCGGCAAAGAGCACCACGCCCGAGTGCGACATGTAATCACGCTCGATCGACTGCTCAGCCTCGAGGGTGATGGCGCGCTCGATCTCCTGCCGCTCCCGATTGAACACGTCGAGCTGGCGGGCCGTGTCGCTGGCAAAGGCGCGATCATCGCTGAGCAGCAGCTCCACCGAAAGCGCCGCATCCGCGAGGCGGCCGCTGGCATTGATACGCGGCCCGAGGCGGAAAGAGATGTCGGTCGGCGTGATGCCCAGCGAGGGCTTCACGCCCGCGACATCCATCAGGGCCCGCAGGCCGGGCCGCTGCGTCTCCTGCAGGATGCGCAAGCCGTGGCGAGCGAGGATGCGATTTTCCCCGGTGAGAGGGACCAGATCGGCGACCGTGCCGAGGGCGACGAGATCGAGGTGATCGCGCAGCTTTATACGGAAGGCGACCGGGTGATTCTCGGCTCGCAGCTGCTTAAGCAGGCCGTGGCAGAGCTTGAAGACGAGACCTACCGTGCAAAGATGCCGCCAAGCATGGTCGCTATCGCGCGGGCACGAGTGCACGTGAGGATTGATGAGCAGCCCCTGATCCAACGCCGGCTCCTTGGAGCGGTGGTGATCGATGACGAGCACATCGATACCGAGCCCGCGCAAATACGCCGTCTCGGGATGGGAATTGGTGCCGCAATCGAGCGCGACGAAGAGCTGGGGCCGGCCGCCTTCGAGCGCGCGGTCGATGGCGCTCCGCGAGAGGCCGTAGCCATCCTCGCTGCGGCGGGGGACCACGAAGCGCGGATTGAGCCCGAAGCGACGGAGCACGGTGACAAGCAGCGCGGTGCTGCTGACACCATCGACATCGTAGTCGCCGAGCACGACGATCTGCTCGCGCTGCGCGATGGCCTGGCGCAGGCGCGTGGCGGCCTGCTCGAGGTTGCGAAGCAAAAAGGGATCCTGCAATCCGGCGAGGGCGGGCGCGAGGAACGCGGCGGCTGCATCGTCCCGCAGGCCGGTGCGCAGCAGCAGCTCCGCCAGCACGCGGCTGACGCCGGCGCGCTTGCTCAGCGCCTCGACCTCATCGGCCGGGAACGGCGTATGGGTCCAGCGCATGGCTTGGAAAAGGGAGGGCGAACCACCGCCGGGGCCGCCGCCACGCCCCCGCGCCAACAGGCGAAGGGGCGATACGGCGCGTGCGGGATGACGCGCCCTACCCTCCGATTATTCCGAGGCCTTGCTGGTGCCCTGCCACTCGTAGGTGGGCGCGACGTCGTGGTGAGCCTCGACGTGCTTACGGTCGCCCTTGTGATACCAGTAGAAGATGGGGCTAGCGATGAAGAGCGATGAGAAGGTGCCGGTGAGCACACCGATCAGCAGGGTGAACGAAATATCATTCACATCGCCGCTCGTCGTCACGATCAGGGTGATCGCAGTGAGGAAGGTTGTACCACCGGTGATAATGGTACGGGAGAGCGTGAGATTGAGCGAGCGATTGACGATCTCGCGCAGCGTCCCCGTCGGGTTGATCTTCAGTTCTTCGCGGATACGGTCGAAGACGACGATCGTATCATTGATCGAATAGCCGATGATGAGCAGGATCGCAGCGACCATCGAGGCATTGAACTGCCGGTCGAACATCACGAAGAAACCGATCGTGATGAACAAGTCGTGGACCGTGGAGACCACTGCGCCCATGCCGTAGCCGATCTCGAAGCGGAAGGCCACGTAGAGGAGGATGCCGAGAAGCGCGAGAACCACGGAGACCAGGGCATTCCACTGGATCTCCTTACCCACGGAGGCACCAATCTTCTGCACACCGTCGATCGTGAGCTGAGCATCCGGCAACGCTTTCTGGAGGGTGAGCGCTGTCGCCTGGCCCTGCTCGAAGGGCGTAGTGACCTTCAACACCTCGCGGCTGGCACCGAGCGGCTGCTGGTAGGTGAAGTTGGCCTCCTTTAGGCCGGCAGCCGTGGAGGCCTTGCGCAGATCCTCGAGTGATACCTTCTTCGCGAAGCTCATGGTGACCATGTCGCCACCGATGAAGTCGATACCGTAGATATCCTTGCCCTTGTACACCACCACACCGGCGCCGATGAGGACGACGAGCCACGAGCAAATGAAGGCCGGCTTGGCATACTTGAGGAAGTCGAAGTTCGTGTTCTGCAGGACCGAGAACATCTTGATGCTCTTGAGGACGCCACCGTGGATGAGGTACTCGAGGAGCAGCTTGGAGACGACGACCGCAGCAAACATCGTGGTGAAGATACCGATGGCCAGCGTGACGCCGAAGCCCTTGACCGGACCCGAGCCGTAGCCCCACATGATGAGGGCGACGAGCAGCGTCGTGACGTTGGAGTCGAGAATCGCAGACCACGCCTTGTCGAAGCCCGCCTCGAGAGCGGTGCCCAGCGACTTGCCGAGCTTGAGCTCCTCTCGCATGCGCTCGAAGATCAGGATGTTCGAGTCGACCGACATGGCGAGAGTAAGCACGATACCAGCGATACCAGGCATCGTGAGCGTAGCTCCGATCGAGGACATGACCCCGAGCGTGATGATCACGTTGATGCCCATGCCGATCGCGGCGACCACGCCGCCAACCGTGTAAAACACCAGCATGAAGAGGATCGTGAGCGCGGTGGAGACGATGAAGGCATTGCGCGCACTGACGATCGAATCGGCGGCGAGCGTGGGCCCCACTTCGTACTGCTCCATCACCTTCAACTCGACGTCTAGCGGGTTATTGAGGACATTCGCCAGGTTTAGCGCCTCGCGGTCCGAGAAATTGCCGTGGATGACGGCATTGCCAATGATCTCGCGCTCGACCGTCGGCGAGGAATAGAGCTTGCCATCGAGTACGATCGCAAGCCGGCCCGTCTGGCCGGTGCGGCGGCCGGACTCGGAGATCGCCGCAGTCACTTCGCCGAAGCGCTTCTGGCCCGCGCTGGTAAATTCCAGGCTGACCTCGGGCTTGTTGTATTGATTGAGGGTGACGCGGGCGTTTTCCATCGCCTCACCCGTCATCTCTGGGACGCGCTTGACAAAGAGCTGCTCGGAGAAGGTCTCACCAGTGCGGCTTTCGCGATCCTCAGTCAAAATTTCGTAGCCGGGGGGCGTCTCCACACCGGGGCCAGGGCGCAGCGTGGGATGCACCAACCGGAAGTCGAGGCGCGCAGGCGCCTTCACGTTGTCGACGACTTCGGGGTTATCCTTGGTGCTGACGCCAGGGAGCTGAATCTCGATGCGAGAGTCGCCGACGGGGCGGATCAGAGGCTCGGCGACGCCGAGGCCGTTGATACGATCGCCGATGATCTCGATAGCCTTCTGGAGCTTCTCGCGACGTTCGAGCTCACTCTCGGACTCGCCGGGCTTGGCGACGGCTTCGAGAGTGAAGGCGACACCGCCCTTGAGATCCAGGCCGAGCTGGAGCTTGCCCTTGGAGAGCCGCAGGAGCTCGCCGAGGAGAAGATCGTTGCGCTTCTCGATATTGCGCAGGCTGTCCTCGATATTGATGTGCGGGAAGTAGAGGCGCGAAAGGTCGAGATTACGCTCCTTGCCGATCTGGCGGAGGGCGACGTACTCCGAGGGAGCCTGGAGGTTCTTCTTCCGCTGGGCGGCTTCATCGAGCAGCTTGGCGAATTCGTCCTTCTTCGCACTCGCGTGCGTGCGGGCGTAGCTCGTGAAGGGCTCGTCCTGCACAGGGATGAGCTGCGCGATCGACCAGCCGAGGACGGCGAGGCAGAGCACGAGCTTCCAGAGGTTGCGTTTGAACATGTGTCTGTTGGGTTGAAAGTGGGGTGATCCGGGGCACGCAGAGCCGCGCGACGCTTCGTGCGCGGCCCGGCAACGAGGCGGCCTTACTTCTTGTCGGTCGACGCTGCGGCGGAATCCGCACCCTTGTTGACCACGGTGGCGACGTGGCTCTTGAGGATCTCGATCTTGGTGCTATCGGAGATGCGGACGATGAAGGTGTGCTCCTTCGTATTGGTGATCGTGCCGTAGATGCCGCTGCTCGTGATGATCTCGGCACCTGCTTGTAACTCTTTGAGCATTTTCTCGTGCTCCTTTTGCTTCTTACGCTGCGGCGCGATCATGAAGAAGTACATCGCCGCAAACAACAGAATCATCGGCAGGAACGTCATGAGCGGGCTGCCGCCGGGGGCGGCCGCCGGGGCGCCACCAGCGGGGGCAGGGGCGGTCGTTTGGGCGATGATTTCTGCGAAGCTGAGCAAAGAGGACATTTTCGTGTTTGCGTGTTGAGTGATTTGTAAAAAGAAAACACGCATCTAACTAATTCGCGTCTCGCAATAGCAAGCCATAAGTCCCCCACTCTCCGCATCGCGTTGAAAAGCAAATCCTCCTCCGCCTGGTCGGCTGCCAAGTCCGAAGAACACTACGGTTTTAAGCGCTGGGGTTCCGGGCATATCTCCGTCGATCCCGAGGGCTGCGTAAATGTGCAGCCCTTGGTTGATGGCCGCGGCATCCGCGTGCTCGATGTGGTGCAGGAGGCCTTGGGGATGGGTCTGAAGGCCCCGATGGTCATACGCTTCCAAGACCTGCTCCGCTACCGCGTGACGCAGCTCAACGAGTGCTTCGCCAAGGCCATCAAGGAAGAGGGCTACAAGGGCGAGTACCGGGGCGTCTTCCCGATCAAGGTCAACCAGCTCCGGGAGGTGGTCGACGAGATCGTGGCGGCCGGCAAGGACTACAACTATGGCCTGGAGGCCGGCTCAAAGCCAGAGCTGATGATCGCCCTGGCCATGCATGAGGGCGCCCAGCGCCTAATCGTCTGCAACGGCTACAAAGACCACGACTACATCCGCCTCGCCCTAATGGGGCGCAAGCTGGGCAAGAAGATCATCATCGTGGTCGAGCAGCTGGCCGAGCTCGACGATATTATCGCCATTTCCGAAGAGACCGGCGTGAAGCCTCTCATCGGCTTCCGCGCCAAGCTCCAGACCCGCGGCGAGGGCAAATGGGCGATGTCCACGGGCGACAACGCCAAGTTCGGCCTCAACACCGCCGAAATCCTCTTCGCCTGCGAGAAGCTCAAGCAGGCCAAGCTCACCTCGGCGCTGAAGCTTGTCCATTTCCACATCGGCTCGCAGGTCCCCAATATCCTCACGATCAAGAATGCGGTCGTGGAGGCTTCGCGATTCTACTGCCAGCTCTCCAAGATGGGCTTCCCCATGGGCTACCTCGATGTGGGCGGCGGCCTCGGCATCGACTACGATGGGTCGCGCACAAACTTCGAGTCGTCGATGAACTACTCGATGGAGGAGTATGCGCGCGACGTCGTCTTTAACATCCGCGAGATCTGCAACGCTTCCGACGTGCCGGTGCCCGATATCGTCACCGAGTCCGGCCGTGCGATCGTAGCCCCCCACTCCCTCCTCGTCGTCGAGGTCTTTGAGCGCATCAACAAGCGCGAGTCGCTCGGCCAGGAGCATCAGCCCAAGCAGAAGCACAAGGTCGTCGAAGACCTCGAGACCATGCTCAAGAACAAGGGCGGCAAGCTAGGGCGGCTCGAGCGATTCCACGATGCCGTGCAGAAAAAGGAAGAGGCCCTCTCGCTCTTCAACCTCGGCTATCTGGATCTCGAAAACCGCGCGGCCGCTGAATCGCTCTTCTGGCAGATCTGCGAAGAGATTGCCAAGGAAGGCCGCAAGACCGGCTACCAGCCCGAGGAACTTCACGATCTCAACAAACTCCTGGCCGACCAGTATGTCTGCAACTTCTCGGTCTTCCAGTCACTTCTCGATCACTGGGCGCTGAAGCAGCTCTTCCCCGTCGCGCCGCTCCACCGGCTCAACGAGAAGCCCACGGTCAACGCCATCCTTGTCGACATCACCTGCGACTCCGACGGCAAGATTGCCTCCTTCATCGATCTGCAGGATGTGAAGGACTACATCACGCTGCACCCGCTGAACAACAAGCCCTACTATCTCGGTGTCTTCCTCACCGGTGCGTATCAGGACATCATGGGCGACCTGCACAACCTCTTCGGCCGCGTGAATGAGGTGCACGTCTTCCTCGAAGATGACGAGCCCAACGGCTTCTATATCGAAGAGGCCCTCAGCGGCAGCCGCATCGCCGATGTGATCGAGGGCGTGCAGTACCAGCAGGAGGAGCTGTGCCGCAAGATGAAGGCCCAGATCGACGCCGCGACGCGCAAGGACCAAGTGAAGCCCCGCGAAGGCGTGCGCATGCTGGAGCTCTACGAGAGCCAGATGCTCAACAAGACCTATCTCAACATCGAGCCGAAGAACGGAAAGAAAAAGAAATCCGAGAAGAAGGCCTGAGGGCGACGCCCCAGTCTTTGGGTACTCGCCCGCTTCCGGCCGCAGACACTCCCCCACCCTCCAGCGCCAGCCCTCATCGGCTGGCGTTTTTTTTCGCACATCGCATCTCTCCCGAGGAGCGATCATGGATCGCCGTTGGACGGACAGAGCGATGTCGCGTAGGGTCGATGCCATGCCCCGCCTTTTTGATCACGTCGACCTCCGCGTGCGCGACCTCGCCGCAGCCGGCCCATTCTACCGTGCGTTGCTGCCTCTGCTCGGTTTCACGGTATATGTCGATATCGACGGATGGATTCAATTTGAAGCCCCCGGAGTCGACGCATCGGAGTTCTTCGGGATTACAGAAGACAAGGACCACCGGCCCAACCGTTCGCGCATCGCCTTCCGGGCCGACTCCGTGCAACGAGTGGATGCTCTGGCCGAGCAACTCCGCAAACTCGGCGCACAAGCCATCGAAGGCCCCGACTACGAATCACCGACCTACTACGCGGTGTACTTCGACGACCCTTCCGGCAACCCACTCGAGATCGTCTACCGCAGTCAGCGCTTCGACTAGAAACGTAGTAAACCCTGCCGTGAGGGCAGCGACTGAGAGGTAGAGGACTTCCGTCCCTGCCCTCACGGGCAGGGCTACAGCAATCCCTTACTTCAGATTCTCGATGATGCTCACCATCGGCAGGAAGAGCGCGATAACGATCGTGCCGACCATCACGGCCATGAAGACGATCATGATCGGCTCGATCACCGAGGTGAGGCCTTCGACGGCGTTGTCGACTTCCTCATCATAGGTATCGGCGATGCGGGTAAGCATGTCGGGCATCGCGCCCGTCTCCTCGCCGACCTCGATCATGGAGGTGACCATGCCGGGGAAAATCTTCGTGCTCTCAAGGGGCTTGGCGACGTTGTCGCCCTCCTTCACGCGGTCGTGCACCACGTCGATCGCATTGGCGACATGGACGTTGCCGCTGGTGTCGCGCGTGATGTTGAGCGACTGCAGGATCGGCACACCCGAGGCGAGGAGCGTGCCAAAGGTGCGGCTGAAGCGGGCGATCGCGGCCTTCAGGAACAGATCACCAAAAGGCGGCATGTGGATCATCACCCAGTCGATCGCCTTGCGACCAAGCTTGGACTTGGAGACGATTTTCCAGAACACCACAGCTCCTACAATCACGCCCAGTACGATGAGGAAGTGATTTTTGATGAAATTGCTGACGCTTAGCAGGCCTTGGGTGAGTGCAGGCAAGGGCTGCCCCTTGAGCATGCTTTGGAAGATATCCTCGAACTTCGGCACCACGAACACCATGAGCACGCCCACGATGATAAAGGCGATGCAGATGATGATGATCGGGTACACCATCGCCGCTTTCACGCTGCCCTTCACCTTCTCGGCCTTTTCGATAAAGGTCGCGAGGCGCTCGAACACCGTCGCGAGCACGCCACCGGCCTCGCCTGCCTTCACCATGTTGACGTAAAGGCGATCGAAGATCTGCGGGTGCGCGGAGAGGCCTTCGGAGACGTTGCCACCAGAGCGAATCACGTTGGCGATGTCTTCGAGCACAGACTTGAAGCCCTTGTTCTTCTCCTGGCGCATCAGCACCTCCAGGGTACGAAGGATCGGCATGCCCGCCTTGAGCAGGATGGCCACCTGCCGGGTAAAAACGGCCAGCTGCTTCGACTTGATCTTCGGTTTGAAAAAGCGCCGGCGCACGACGACGGGCGCCTGATTGGCCGTGAGCGCCGAGGCCGCGCGCTTTTGCGCCGATTCGGCGCCGCCAGGGATGGGTACTGCGCCGAGCGGAGATTTGGCGCTGAGAGTGGGTTTGGCCATGGGGTTCAGGTATACTTGATCACTTCCTCGATCGAGGTGTGGCCGTCGAAGATCGCGCGAAGGCCGTCATCGCGCAGCGTGCGCATGCCCTGCTCGATCGCTTTGCTGCGGATCTGGAGCGTCGGCGCACGCTGGGTCACAAGGTCCCGAATCGCCTCCGTCATGCGCAGCCATTCGTAGATGCCCATCCGGCCCTTATAGCCGGACTGGCTGCATACGGGGCAACCCTTGCCGTAGAAGAATTGCCGGTTGCCGACGTTTTCCTTGGAGATACTGAGCTGCGCCAGCAGATCAGCCGGCGGGGTGTAGGCCGTCTTGCACTGCGAGCAGACTCGGCGCACGAGGCGCTGCGCGAGCACGGCCTCGAGCGAGGCGGCGATGAGGAAGGGCTCGACGCCCATATCCACGAGACGAGTCACGGCGCCGGGGGCGTCGTTGGTGTGCAGCGTGGAGAGCACCAGGTGGCCGGTGAGCGACGCCTGAATGGCGATCTGCGCGGTCTCGAGGTCGCGGATTTCGCCGACCATGATGACGTCGGGATCCTGACGGAGGAAGGAGCGCAGCGCCTGAGCAAACGTGAGACCGACGTGCGGATTTACCGGCACCTGCATGATGCCCTCGATCTCGTACTCCACCGGGTCTTCCGCGGTAAGTAGCTTGAGATCGACGGTGTTGATGACGCGCAGGCCGGAATAAAGCGTGGTGGTCTTGCCCGAGCCGGTCGGCCCCGTGACGACGAAGATGCCATTGGGCCGGCGCAGGATCTCTTGCATGCCGTCGAAGACGTCCTGCGGCATGCCGAGCTGCGACATGTCGAGACGCACCGCCGACTGGTCGAGCACGCGGAGCACCACGCTCTCCCCAAACTGGGTCGGCAGCGTGGAGACGCGCAGGTCGACCGCGCGGCCGCCGATGGTGATCTTGATGCGGCCATCCTGAGGGATACGACGCTCGGCGATATTGAGGCCGGCGAGTACCTTTACGCGCGAGGTGATCGGCAGCGCAAGCTGCTTGGGCGGAGGCGCCATCTCGTAGAGCGCGCCGTCGATGCGGTAACGGATCTTAAACTCGTGTTCGAAAGGCTCGAAGTGGATGTCGCTCGCCTTGTCGCGGATAGCCTGGCCGATGACGAGATTGACGAACTTGATTATCGGCGTCTGCTCCGCCATCGACTCGATATCGCGCTCGGAGAGCTCGCGGCCGGGCGAGGTGGCGCCGGTGTTGATCTTGCCACTGTCGATCTCCTGGAGGACGTCGTCGATGCTGTCCTGGTTTTCGCCGTAGTGCTGCTTGATCTGCACCTCTACCTTGTCGGGATCGGCAAAGAAAAGTCGCACATTGCGATCGAGCGCAAAAGTCAGGTCGTCGACCGCATGGGTGTTGAACGGGTCGGTGATGACGATGTCGATATTCTGCGCGTCGGCCTGCAGCGGCATGATCCCATAGTCGCGCGCAAACTGCCCATTGATCGCAGCGATGGCCTCGCCGGGAAACTGGGTGGGCATCTCCTTCAGGTAGTCATAGCCGAGATGGTGAGCGATGCGCTGTAGCAGTTCCTCGCGCTCGATCAGCCCCAAGTCGATCGCCACATCGGCAAGCGGCTTGCCGGTGGCCTTGTGTTCCTCATTCAGCTCATCGAGCTGCGCCGGCTCGACGATGCGTTGCTCCTTGAGGAAGTCGTAAATCGCGGTGCTGTGGCTGGCAAACATGGGGTGCTGGGGCCCGGGGTGAATTTATGATGGGGATGCCGCCTGCTCAGAGGTCTCGCAGCTTGATGCCCATCTGCGTGAGCTTTTCGCGCATGACGTTTGGGTCCTGAGCCTTCTCGAGCGCCTCGTCGGGGGAGACGAGGTCGCGGTTCACGAGACTCATCAGATGCGTATCCATGGTGATCATACCGAGATGCGCGCCGGTCTGGATGTCGGAGGTAATGCGGAAGGTCTTGTTCTCTCGGATGAGCGAGCCGATCGAGGTCGTATTGACCATGATCTCGTAGCCCGCGATGCGACCGCCGCCTATCTTCTTGCAGAGCACTTGGGAAATGACGGCCACGAGCGACGACGCGAGCTGCGTGCGGATCATATCCTTCATATTGGCCGGGAATGCGTCGACAATACGGTCGACCGTCTTGGCCGCGCTATTGGTGTGCAAAGTACCGAAAACCAGGTGACCCGTCTCGGCAGCGCTGATCGCCGCCTCGATGGTCTCGAGGTCGCGCATTTCACCGACGAGGATGACATCGGGATCCTGACGCAGCGCGCGACGGATAGCCTCGGAAAAGCTCGGCACATCCACGTGCACCTCTCGCTGGGTGACGACGCAGCGCTTGTGAGTGTGGTAGTATTCGATGGGGTCTTCGATCGTGATGATGTGGCCGTCGCGAGCTTCGTTGATGTAATTAACCATCGAAGCGAGCGTAGTCGACTTGCCGGAGCCGGTCGGCCCCGTCACCAGGATGAGCCCGCGCGGCCGATAGAGGAGCTCGCGAATCTTGTCCGGCAGGCCGATATCGCGAAGGCCAAACATCTTGTACGGGATCTGGCGGAGGACCATGCCGTAGTTGGTCTTCGACTTGAGCACCGAAACGCGAAACCGCGCCTTCTCGCCAAACGCGAAACCGAAGTCGGCGCCCCCGTTGAGCTTCACATTGCTCACATGCCCATCAGGCGTGATGGAGAGCATGAGCTTCTCCGTGTCGGCAGGCGTGAGCGCAGGGCCGTCGATCGGCGTCATGCTGCCGCTGAGACGGATGGTGGGCGGCTGTCCCACTTGCAGGTGAAGATCGGATGCGCCTTGGTCGACCATCAGATCGAGCAGGTCGTTCATTTCGTAACTCATGACTCGGAGAGCGAAGTTAGGAGATCGGGGTGAGGCTATCGGTGGGGAGAGGTGGGGAGTGTCCTCAGATCGCGTCGCCGACCGTGATGGAGACCACTTCCTCGATGGTGGTCAGGCCAGCCATCACCTTGCGGGCACCGTCCTCGCGCATGGTGCGCATGCCGAGCGAGCGGGCCTTCTCGCGGATCTTCATGGTGCCCACATTCTCGTAGATCATCTTCCGCAGCTCATCATTGATCACGAGGATTTCGAAAATGCCCATCCGGCCGCGGTAGCCGGTCGCATTGCAATTCGAGCACCCATCGCCCTTGGCAAAGGTGGCCGCCGAAGCCTGCGCGGGAGTGATATTGAGGGAGCGCACCTCGTTGGAGTCGGGGGTGTAGGGGCGTTTGCAGTGTTTGCAGATCTTGCGCGTGAGGCGCTGAGCCATCACCGCCCGTAGTGAGGTCGAGACGAGGAAAGGCTTTACGCCGATATCGATGAGGCGCGTGACGGCGCCGGGGGCATCGTTGGTGTGGAGCGTGGAAAATACCATGTGCCCCGTCAGCGACGCATTGATCGCGATTTCGGCGGTCTCCAAGTCGCGGATCTCACCGACCATCACGATATTAGGAGCTTGGCGGAGCATCGCGCGGAGCGCGGACGCAAACGTCATGCCCACATCATGTCGCACCGGCACTTGGTTGATGCCGGCGAGTTGGTACTCCACCGGGTCCTCGACCGTGATGATTTTGCGGTCGGGCTTGTTGATGAAGTGCAGGCAGCCGTAGAGCGTGGTCGTCTTGCCGGAGCCGGTCGGGCCCGTCACCAATAGGATGCCATCGGGCAACGCGATCAGCTTCTCAAACGTCGCGGAGTCATCGCTCAGGAATCCCAATTCGGGCAGGCCCAGCGAGAGTCCCTCCTTATCGAGGATACGCATCACGATGCTCTCGCCGTGCACCGTGGGCAGCGAGGAGACGCGAAGATCGAGCTGCTTGCCACCCGAGGCGATCTGGATGCGGCCATCCTGCGGGATGCGCTTTTCCGCGATGCTGATATTCGCCATGATCTTCAGGCGGGAGATGATCGACATCTGGAGCCGCTTGGGCGGATTTTCCACTTCGATCAGCACGCCATCGATCCGGTAGCGTACGCGGAAGCGCTTCTCGAGCGGCTCGATATGGATGTCAGACGCGCGGCGCTGGATGGCCTCGATGATGATCTGGTGCACCAGCTTGACGACGGGGGCGTCGTCATCCGGGTCAGCTTGCGCTGCAGGGGAGCCCGGATTCTCCACGGCCGTCGTGGCATCGTCGCCATCGGAGGCGGAGAGATCGTTGAGCAGCTCGTCGATGGAGCTGGCATCTTTGCCGTAGAAGCGGTCAATGCAGGCCAGGATCTCCTCTGCCGTGCCCATCACCGTCTCGATGGGCATCTTCACCACGTAGCCAAGCGCATCGAGTGCATCCGTATCGAGCGGATCGCAGATGGCGATGCGCACCCGGTTGCCCTCGCGCGCGATGGGGAGCGCGCGGTGGCGAGCGGCCACGGCGCGCGGTATCAGCTCCAGCACGTCGCTCGCGATGCGGGCATTCGTGAGATCGGGCATCATCTGCATCCCAAACTCATTCGCCAGCAGCTCCGCCACGCGCCGGGCGTTGAGGATGCCCTGCTTAATCAGGGCATCGAACAAACGCGGTGCCGGCTTGGCGGGATCGGCATGCGCCGCGATGAGCGCGCGCGCCGCATCGACTTGCGCGGGATGAAGCAGCCCGCGATCGATGGCGAGCTGGATCACGAAGTCGTCTGCGGCAGTGGCGGGGGCGGGAGAATTGGGGCTGGAGGACATTGGGGCCTGTCTGGCTTATTTCGGCGCCAGGCTCAGGAGAAACTCGGTGTTGGACTTCGTTTTCTTGAGCCGGGTGATGAGCATCTCCATCGACTCGATCGGGCCGAGGCCCTGCATCGCGCGGCGCAGCGAAAAGATGCGCTGCAACTCGTCAGGATGGTAGAGCAGCTCTTCCTTGCGGGTGCCGGAGCGATCGATGTTGATCGCCGGGAATATCCGGCGCTCGACGAGCCCGCGGTCCAGATGGAGCTCGCTGTTGCCCGTGCCCTTGAACTCCTCGAAGATGATCTCGTCCATCCGGCTGCCGGTATCGATCAGCGCGGTGCCTATGATCGTGAGGCTGCCTCCGCCCTCGATATTGCGGGCCGAGCCGAAGAACCGCTTGGGCTTCTGCAGCGCGTTGGATTCGAGACCGCCAGACATCGTCTTGCCGCCGGTGGTCAGCGCATTGTAAGCGCGGGCCAGGCGCGTGATCGAGTCGAGGAGGATCACGACGTGCTCGCCCTGCTCGATCCGCCGGCGGGCCATCTCGATGACCATTTCGGCGCAGTGCACGTGCGATTCCGGAGTCTCGTCGAAGGTGGAGGAGACCACCTCGCCCTTGGTGTGGCGGCGGAAATCGGTCACCTCCTCGGGGCGCTCGTCGATCAGCAAAAGGATCAACTTCACCTCCGGGCTGTTGGCGGAGATGGAGTTGGCGATGTTTTGCAGGAGCACGGTTTTGCCCGTGCGGGGCGGCGCCACGATCAGCCCGCGCTGGCCAAACCCGATGGGCGTGAGGATATCCACCGCGCGCATCGATACATCCTTCACCACGTCGGCATCCTCCAGCAGGATGCGCTTGAGGGGATAGTAAGGCACGAGTTCCTCGAAGGGCGTCACCTTGGAGATAGCATCCGGGCTGAGACCCATCACACTCTCGATGCGCACGACGGACGGGCAGCGCTCACCCTCCTGCGGCGACTGTATCACAGCCTCGACCCTATGACCGCGCTTGAGGCCATAGCGCTTCACCAGACTTTCGGGCAGGTACGCATCTTCTGGATACAGCCGGTAGTTCACGTGCTCGTGCACGAGGAAGTACCCGCGGTCATTCTGGTCGATGTAGCCGAGGTCGCGGACCGTGCGCTTCTGCGCAGCGGCAAACTTGAAGATCTCGGTAAGGAGTTGGCGCTTGTTGGGCACGCCCTCGAAGGGCACGCCAAGCTCGCGCGCAAAGCTCGTCAGCTCCGCCAGCGTCTTGGCGTAAACCTGATTGAGCCAGATTGCCTCGCCGGTGCCGGCTGCGAGCTCGGTCGCCAGCGCATCGAGCGCGGCGAGATCGGCAAACCGCGCCTCGCGCGGGATGTCGCCGGTGGGCGTCACCACGCTCGGCGGGGGCTGCTGCGCGGGAGGCCGCTCGCGGCCGCCGCCATGCTGCCCGCCGTGCTGGCCATGCCCGCCATGCTGGCCGCCGCCACCCTGCTCCCAATTACCGCCACGGCCGCGCTTTCGCTTGCCATGCTTCCACGAAAACCGGTCATTGCCGCCGCCGCCATGCTGGCCGCCGCCCTGCTGATGCTGGGAGTGGCCTCCACCGCCGCCGCCCTTCCACTCACCGCGCCCGCCACGGTCGTCGTGCTGATGGCGCTGGTGTGGGTGCTGCTGGTCCCCCCGAGTTTGCTGAGGCTGCTCGCCACCCGGCGCTCGGTCGCCACCTTGCTCCTGCGGGGTCTGCGCAGGGCGCTCCTCGCCACCTCGGTCACCACGCTCTTCGGCCCGGGCATCGGCTGCGGCCGAGGGAGCCTCGGAAGCCTCCTGGCGGGGCTCAGGTCGCTCGTCGCGTGCCTGCGGCTCGGGCTGGCGCTCCCGCTCCGGCGGGCGAGTCGGCTCAAAAATACGCTCCGGCTCGCGTTCGCGCGCGGGCGGTGCCTCTTCGCGGACTTCGCGCACCTGCGGCTCGGGGGCCGGCGGAGGTGGCGGGGTCGGCCGAGACTCGCTCACCCCCGGAAACTCGGTCTGCTCGGCCTTCGCGGCCGCGCTCTTGCTCCTTACCCGCTTGGCGGGCTTGGCAGGCTTGTCCTCGCTCGCTGCCTTCGCCTTGGGGGTGCGGGGGCTTTTTGCGCGCGGTTTCTTGATAGACGGCGTGTCGTCGTCGGATTTGGGAGGTAGGGCCATGTCGAGGTTATCGGAAAAAAGAAGCGGCGGGCACGCTCTGCGTCTGACGCGGAGTCCCGGAGCGAAGTTTCAGGCGGCCGGGAGGGCTTGGGCCAAGCGGTCGACCTGCGCCTCCAGGAACTCGGGGGTGCCCTCGTTCCATAAGACATAGTCGGATAGCTCGATTTTACGCTCCAGCGGCAGTTGCTTGGAAATTCGCTGCCCGGCGAGCACGCGCGGAAGGCCGCGTTGCTCCAGTCGGGCGAGTTGCTGGGCGGGAGCACACGCGACGCACACCGTGAAATCAACCCAATTCGCCAAGCCTTTTTCGAACAAGAGCGGAATCTCCACCGCCCACCGAGCGCCCGGCGCAGCCGCGATCTCCGCCTGCCGGATCGCTCCCACGCGTGGATGCGTCAGCTCTTCCAGCCATAGCCGGGCCGCATCGTCGTTGAAAATCCGTTCTGCCAAGGCATGGCGCACGATCGATGGTCGCCCGTCTGCGCCCTTGGTCACCATCGCCTCCCCAAATTTGGCCCGTATCGCCGCGATCACCTCGGGAGCGGTCAATACCCGCTCCTTCACGATCTGGTCGGAGTCCAGTCGGCGAAAACCGCGCCGCTCCAATGCCCGTCCTACCGTGGATTTGCCGCATCCGATGCCGCCCGTAATTCCCGCAATCATTATATCCGTAGTTATCGCTGACCTTTGCTCTTGCTGGACCGTTCCGCAAATCCTTAATTGCCACTTGTTCGCGGCCTTCGCTTCGACTGCGAACGCTCTTCCTCGCCCTCCAGCGCTGGCTATGTTTCCTCCTGTCGACACCAAGAATGCAAAAGCGGTTTCCGCTTTTGTCTCCGCCAAGTTCGCTGCCATGTATCCAGGCGCCGGTATGCAGTGGATCCAGCGGATCATGTCCGACGTGGAAGATCTGTTCTCGGGCCGTCACCCCGACTACATGGCCAACGATGTGCGGTACCACGACTTCGAACACACTCTTCAGGCAACTGTTTGCATTACCTTGCTCCTTGAGGGCCGCCACGCTGCGGGAGTAGAGCCGCGTGTCGATGCCCGCATGTTCGAGTTGGGCGTCGCCTCCGTGCTTCTTCACGATGCCGGCTACCTCAAGCTCCGCTCCGATACCGGAGGCACGGGGGCGAAGTACACGTTCTGCCATGTTCTTCGGAGCTGCGCCTTTGCTGCGTCTTATCTCCCCAATCTCGGCGCCACCGACTACGAGATCGAAGCCGTGCTCGGTGCCATCAATTGCACTGGGCCCACCAAGAAGATCGGCCTGCTTCACTTCCGGCACCCTGTCGAGCGGCTGATCGGATGCGCGCTCGGTACTGCGGATTATCTGGGTCAGATGGCAGCGCTCGACTATCCCGATGAGCTGGAGATTCTCTTCAATGAGTTTCGCGAATCCGACAATTTCGTAGGGCTGCCCCCGTCTCGTCGCACCTTTCAATCGGCGGCCGAGTTGGTCGAGCGCACCCCGGATTTCTGGCGCAAATTCGTGCTGCCCAAGCTCGAGAGCGACTTTCAGGCGATGTATCGTTTTCTTGCGGCCCCCTACCCCCACGGGCCCAATCCCTATCTCGATGCCGTCGAGAAGAATATCGCCAAGATCAAGCGGCGCGCCACCCGCTCCAAAACGCGGCCCAAGGGTAAAAAATAAGTAAGGGCAGCACTTTGCTGCCGCCCCAAGCCCACGTGGGCCGAGACCCCATGCCACCGAGGGGTGGCCCCGAGTACCATAGGCGGGATGGCACCTTCCTCCAGCCCTGCCGGCCGGGCGCACCAGTCCTCCGGGCGCTCTTACTTCTATGGATCTCCGGACTAAAAACGACCGGATCTCCTGGTTCCTGCGGCTGGCTACGTTCATCCTGATCGTCGGGGTACTTCGCGCTGCTGAGGATGTGCTCATCCCCCTCGCGTTTTCGGTGCTTCTGGCGTTTCTCCTGTCGCCGTTGGTCGTGCGGTTGACTCGGGTTGGCCTCCCTCGCACCGCGGCGATTATTTTTACGGTCACGGTCGCCTTCGCCGCGATCGGTGGCGTGGCCTGGCTCGTCACCAGCCAGGTGATCTCACTCGTGAAGGCGCTCCCCAACTACGAGCAAAACCTGCACGATAAGATTACCCAACTGAAGACACCGCGCACGCCTGAGGTGATGACGCGTATGTCCGGCATGGTCGAGAATCTCCGGCGCGAGATCAAATCCGCCGCGCCCGACAAGCCCGTGACGCCCGAGGCTCCGGGCGAGCAGAAGCCTGTCCCCGTCGAGGTAAAGCCCACCGAGCCCACTCCGTGGGAGATCGCGCGCGACATCGTCACTCCCTTTCTTCGCCCATTGGGCATCGCCGGCATTGTGATCGTGTTTGTCGTAGCGATCCTCTTTCAGCGGGAGGACCTGCGCGACCGGTTTCTCCAGATCGTCAGCGCCGGCAAACTCAATGTCGCCACCCAGGCCCTTGATGACGCCGCCGCGCGAGTCTCACGCTACCTAGGCATGCAACTAGTGGTGAATGCCACGTACGGCATCCCCATCGGCCTGGGTCTTTGGTGGATCGGCATCCCCAATGCCGTGCTCTGGGGCCTTCTCGCGACATTGCTGCGCTTCATCCCTTTCATCGGCCCTTGGATCGCTGCCGCATTTCCAGTGGCCCTCGCCATCGCAGTCGATCCGGGCTGGTCCATGCTGCTCTACACCCTGGCGCTCTTCGTGGTGATGGAGCTCATCAGCAACAATCTCATCGAGGTCGTGCTCTACGGCGCGAGCACCGGCATCTCCAATCTCGCACTGCTTGTGGCCGCCGTCTTCTGGACCTGGGTGTGGGGCCCTGCTGGTCTCGTTCTCTCCACGCCGCTTACCGTCTGCGTGCTCGTGCTGGGGAACTATGTGCCGGGGATGAGCTTTCTCACGATGCTCCTGGGCAGCAAGCCGCCCATCGAGCCCCCTGCCCTGCTTTACCAGCGTATGCTCTCCATGGATACAGAGGAGATGATGGATGTGGCCAACGCCTACATCGCCGAGCACTCCCTGGAGGATTTCTACGAAAAGATGTTTATCCCCGCGCTCCTGCTTTCCGAGCAGGATAGGCACAGCGGCGCGCTCTCCGAGGAGCGCCAAAGCTTCATTTTCCAGGCCAGCCTCGAGCTCATCGAGGAGCTTCAGCGGCAGGATGAGGACGCGCGCGCCAAGGCCATCGGCCCCATGGCTCCTGCGACGGGCACAGCCGGTGCGCCTGAAGTGCTCGGGGTGCCAGCCCGCGACGAAGCCGACGAAGTGGTGGCTCAGATGTGCTGTCATCTGCTGCGTCGTCGCGGCATCGCTGCGGAGGTCTCCCCTCTCTCCGCCCGCCTTGAGGCCACGCTCGATACCGCGGCGCGGCCGCACATCCGCGCCACCTATATTTCCGCCCTCCCGCCCTCGGCCATCGGCGCCGCACGCCACGTGTGCCGCCGCCTCCGCCAGCGCACGTCCAGCCTGCCCATCGTCGTCGCCATCTGGCAGCACCATACTCCGCAGGCGGAACTGGAGAATCGGTTCTCCGCCTATCGGGCCTCGTCCGTCGTCGTCACCCTCGCCGACGCCGTGACGCAGATCGAGAAGTCGCTCGGCATCCCGGTCGATACTCGCCCGCCCATCGCCCCCGACCCCCACGCCCGTGACCTGCCCGAGGTCGACGATAGCACCCGTCACCCCTTCAACTCGGAAACTGTGGCCCGATAGGCCCCGAAATGGCGTAACTGACCGCCGCCCCTCTTCAGTTTCGCTGCGTAAGCCTCGGAGACCTCTATCGCGCGGACACTCCCTCCGTCGCCTAAGTCTGTCCGCTCGGCGCAGCCTCCGTTATTTGGTCACCGCTTCGCTGGACCGCGAAGGCATCGGCGCGAGCTCGGCGCGGCTGGGCATCGGCGCAAACTCCGGTCGAGGCAGCCCGCCCGGCAAAAGCTCTCCCACCTTCACCCTCGCCCCTGTCTCCAAGCTGCGATTCGCCGCTAGTCCCACCAGGATGGAGCACGCGCCTGCGCGCTCATCAGCCGCGCGCAAATACCTGTCCGCCCCGGGCTCAGGCAGGAAAATATCCTCCAGCATGATGCGGTCTCCGCCGCCGTGATCGCCTTCCGCGGTCCATGGCTCCACATCGTACGCGCTGCCGCGGATCGGGATCACGCGCGTCTTCACCACATCCTTCACCACGGGGCCTTTCAGCGTGTCGGTGCCATCCTGGTAGGTTGATTCCACGATGCTGTGCTCAATGCGGCCCTTCGTGCCGTTGAAGGCCACGGTATAGCCCTCCCACGCGTTGAAAGCGTTGAGCGAGTAGCTCAGGGTCGCCCCCGTATCGTAGGTCACAAGAGCGTTGAGCGTATCCTCGATGTCGATCTCCGGGCGGAAAACGCACCGGTCGCGGTAGTAGCCGTCGTGGTGCTCATGCTCGAGATATACCGAGCGAAAAAACGGGCTGGCCTCCAAGTCGAGGTAGAACCCACAACGCTCCTTCTCCGGGCACGTGCGGCAGCGCTCATGCGGCCCGCTCAGGCCCATCCGGCGCGCCATCTCCGGCGTATAAAACTCTCGCTTGCCCGTCGCCATCACCGTGAGCGGCATCGCGCCGAGCCACCAGTTCACCAGGTCGAAATGATGCGTCGATTTGTGCACGAAGAGTCCGCCCGAGTTGCGCTTCTGCGCATGCCAGCGGCGGAAGTAGTCCGCGCCGTGGTGGGTATTGAGCAGCCAGTGGAAATCCACCGAGAGCACATCGCCGATCTCGCCGTTCATGAGCAGCTCCTTCACTTGCGAGCGCGGCGGCGAATAACGATAGTTGAAAGTCACCCGGCACTGGCGGCCGGTGCGGCGTCGCGTATCCAGAATCTGGCGACAAGCCTCCGCTGTCGTCGTCATCGGCTTTTCCGTGATCGTGTCGCAACCGGCCTCCATCGCACGCACCAGGTAGTGATGGTGGCTCGAATCGGTGGTCGTCACGATCACCACGTCTGGACGCGCCTCTCGCAGCATCACGTCGAAATCAGCCGCGAGATAACCCGCAGGCGCAGGCGCTCCATTCCGCGCGGAGCGGCGGCGCGCCAGCTCGATCCGGCCCGGATTCGAGTCGCACACGGCGACGAGCTCGGCCCAGCGCGCATGCGTGGTCTCGATGCCGTCCTGATAGACGTCATGCCGTGAGCCAAGGCCGACGATGGCGTAGCGTCGGCGCACGGGGGTTGCGGGTTGCGACGAGGAAGAGGACACCTGTGCGCACGGTGCCGAGCCCGCCCCTGCCGTCGCAACGGCTGGACGTGCCGGACAGTCGGGAGTATTCGCAATCTTCGGACCCGTTTGGTGCACGCCCTCATCCCATGCCCCGCCCCGCGAATGTCCAGCCGCCAGCATGGCGTAAATTCGGCTTCCCGCGCGATTTGACGCCCACGCCGGGAGCGCCATTCTCGCATGCGCGCTTACCGCGTATCCTCATTACCCCTACCGTCTTCTCCCCATGCGCCTTCTCCGTCCCTTTCTGCTCTGCCTCGTCACTGTCTTCTCCTCCTTAGGCCTCCAGGCCAGCGGAAAAAAAGTACTGCTCATCGCTGGGTTGCCCAGCCACGGCCCCGGCGCCCACGAGCACAACGCAGGCGTGCTCCTCCTGCAAAAATGCCTTGCTTCTGTCCCCGGACTCGAGGTGCAGGTCGCCCTAAATGGCTGGCCGCTCCAGCCCGATGCCTTCGCCGGCGTCGCCGCTGTGGTCATCTACTGCGACGGGGGCGCGCGCCATCTCGCCATCCAACCGGGCAATCGCGAGGCGCTCCGCGCCGTCCTTGCCAAGGGCACGGGGCTCGGCCTCCTCCACTACGCCGTCGAGCCCACGCTCGAAAACGGTCAGCTCGATTTCCTCGCCTGGGTCGGTGGCGCTTTCGAGATCAACTGGTCGGTGAATCCTCATTGGGACGCCGACTTCAAGGAATTGCCTACCCACCCCATCACCCGCGGCGTGGCCCCGTTCAAGCTCCTCGACGAATGGTATTTCAACATGCGCTTCGTCGCAGGGAAAAAAGGCCTCACGCCCATTCTCGTCGCCACCCCCGATCCTACCGACCGCCGTATCACCTCCCGGCGCGATGGCCCGCATCAGGGCAATCCCACCATGCGCGAGCAGGTCGCTCGACGCGACCCGCAGACGGTCGCCTGGGCCTACGAGCGCACCGATGGCAGCGGAGGCCGCGGCTTCGGCTTTACCGGCGGCCATTATCACAAGAACTGGGGCAATGAAAACTTCCGCCGCATCGCGCTGAACGCGATCCTTTGGTTGGCCAAGATCGACGTCCCGGCTGGCGGCGTCCAATCGACGGTGACCGACCAGGATCTCGCCGCCAATCTCGACGCCGTGAACCCCGAAACTGGCCGCAAAATCATGCCGGGCGAGGGTGTGAAAAGTCGGTAGCTTCCCCCACCGCTCAGGGGGCGCACTATCTCCGACGAGATATATTGCAGCGCCGCGCAGGGGCCGCGTGGCGCTGCAATATAGTATCGTATACTTGACTTTGTTTAGATTATCCGCGCATGATACATCAGCAACCGAACAACTTCGATTGCTATAAATTCCATTCGCGCACCCCTGCGCGATCATCCATCAGCGCCAACTTCGGAGGTTTCATGGCTTCGGGGAATATTCGGGTGGTGCATAGGCAGCAAACACGCACCCGCCATGTCCCAGTCCACCGATGCCGCGCACGCCACGAGGAAGAATATCATCCTCATTATCACCGATCAGCAGCGCACCACGCAGTGGTTTCCGCCCCACTGGGAGGAGACTCACCTGCGGGCGATGACCTTCCTCAAGAAGCATGGCATCACCTTCAACGAGTCCGTCTGCAATACCTGCGCTTGCACGCCCTCCCGCACCACGATCTTCACCGGCACATACCCCACGCGCAACTTCTCCAACTTCACCCTCACCGAGTTCTATCAGCCCACGCGCGGGACTACCGCTGCACCCTATAATATCCCGATGTACGAGGTGCCGCCCGGCCAGTTGCCGCCCGGCCCCTTCCCTCAGCCCCTCTCCTCCAGCGAGAACGAGCTCGATCAGACCCTGCCCAACCTCGCGACCATCCTGGCCGAGGCTGGCTACGAAACCTTCTACAAAGGCAAGTTTCACCTCAGCAAAGGGGTGCTGGGCTACGACAATAACTACTACAGCGCCGACATCACCCGCTACGGCTTTCACCAATGGGATGCGCCCGATGCCGGCCAGGATGCCCAGATCGAGAACTACGGCGGCGGCACCGCCGACAACGACAGCCGCTATCTCTCCGATGCCGTCGCCTTCTTGAAGGAACGGCGCGATCACCCGGAAAAGTACCCCAAGCCTTTCTGCCTCGTATTCTCGCTGATTAATCCGCACGACGTGCTCGGCTACCCGATGAACTGGGCCGGCCCGCTCGATAATGGTGGGTACGACAAAAACGACCTGCAGGGGAATATCCGCACGCCGGCCACCGAATCGGAGAATCTCGACGCCAACTTCAAACCCACCTGCCAGAACCAGTGGCTGAACCTGATGAACTCGCAGGGCGCGCTCACGCGTGACCAGCCCGCTCACTATATAAACTTCTACGGCAATCTCCTGCAGAAGGTGGATGAGCAGATCATGCAGTTGCTCGATATCCTCATCGCGCCAGAGGGCTCTGCCCTTTGGAAAAACTCGGTGATCATCCGCACCTCCGATCACGGCGAGATGGGCCTCACGCACGGGGGCCAGCGGCAGAAGTGGTTTAACGTCTATGAAGAAAGCATCAAGGTGCCCCTCGTCTGGTCCAATCCGGAGCTGTTTCCCCATAAGGTAGAGTCCAACGCGCTCGTCTCGCTCGTCGATCTGCTGCCCACGCTCGCTTCGTTCTGCGGCGTCCCCGATCCCAGCCGCTTCGGCATGCAGGGCGTCGACTACTCCCCGCTATTTACGCATCCAGACGGGCGAGTGCAGGACTACACCTACTTTATCAATACCGACATCAAGGCTGGTCAGGGTATCCCCGAGGCCACGCTCCCGCCCAATAACATCGCGATGATCCGCGACACCCGGTACAAATACGCTCAGTACTACGGCGGCGTAGACCCGGCGCTCCCGGTGCAGAAACAGGAAGAGTTCTACAACCTGGCTGCGGATGTCGATGCCTCCACGGGAAAGCCGCTCGAGTTGCACAACAAATCGCACTGGGCCGTCGACCAAGGCGCACCCTGGACGATCACCGACGGCGAGAAACAAGTGCGCAGCGAACTGCAGGCGCGGCTCGCCCGCTCGTTAAACGGCGGCGTCCTCACCGAGCAGACCAGGATCATTCCCCCCGTGCCCATGCGACCTCGCGCCAAGACCGTCCGCAGCGCGTGGGGCCCGATCCTCGTCAAAGGCCATACTGCCGAGGTGTATCAGATCATCATCTACTCCCAGCGGGGCTACTCCTACACGCTCGAAAGCTCAGCTCACGGCGCTTGGTCTCCCGTGCCGGATACCACTCACTCCGCCGCGACGCTCGGCTCGATCCCCACGACGCTGCTCGGCAACGGCGGCCCGCTCTTGTTCCAGCCCCAGCCCACTCAAGCGAGTCGCCCAGCCTATCGCGTCGCCCGCACCAGCCCACGCGGTGAGCTCAGCCACGAGAACGTGGTGTGGGAAGACTACACGTCCGCATGAACGAGGCGTGCCTACCTCGCCCTAGGGCACGGGCAGGCGGGCGCTCACCGACGTCAGGTACGCGTCCAACTGCGCGGCAAGTTCCTGGCGCTTTTTCGGCTCAGTTTTGGCGAGATCGGTCTGCTCGCTCGGGTCACGCTCCAGGTGATAGAGTTCCTCCCGGCCGTCTTCGTGAAAGCGGATCAGCTTGTGGCTGCCGGCACGGATCGCCGTTTGCGGTAGCGTCTTGCTCACCGCAAAGTCGTCTACGCCGATGCCGTCGCGCGCCTTGGCGTAGCCGGTTTCGGGATGGTAGTAAGGGAAGTGCCACACCAGCGGCTGCGTGCGCGTCACCCCGGTGGCCTTCCCTAGCCACAGCGGGGAGACATCCACGCCGTCGCGCGGGATCTTCGTGTCCATCGGCGCACCCGCGATGGCAGCCAGCGTCGGAAAGAGATCAGCCCCGACGACCGGCGTCAGGCAGGAAGAGTTCGCCGGCACTCTGCCCGGCCAGCGTACGAGCAAAGGCACCCGGATGCCGCCTTCATAAACGTTCCACTTGCTCCCGCGCGCGGGTCCATTGGCGGAGTACTCGGGATGGCCGCCGTTGTCGGAGGTGAAGATCACGATCGTGTTGTCGGCCAAGCCTTGATCATCGAGAGCCTGCAGGACTCGGCCGACCAGATGATCGAGCGTCTCCACCATGGCGCCGAAAGCTGCACGGCCCTCGCCTGCATCCCGCGGCAGACGCTGGCGATACTTCTCGACCAGCCATTGGGCGCGCGAGCGCACCGGGGTGTGCACGTAGTAGTGCGAGAGCACCATGAAGAAGGGTTCGCTTTTGCGGCGCTGGATAAAGTCGATGGCATTGTCCGTCAGCGCATCCGCGCCGTACTCGCCCCGCGGATACGGCGGGCGCTCGGTCTTTTCGCCTTTTCCTTTTTTGGCCCCTTCGGGAGAGCGCTCGCTGTAGGGGTGGCTGCCAAACTCGCTGTCGCCTTCCGCAAAGCCCTGCTGGAAGGGCCCGTGCGTATTCGACCAACCGAGGTAGCCTCCGGTGTGCTGGCTCACATGCCACTTGCCATAATAGCCAGTGCGGTAGCCGGCCTGGCCGAGCATCTCGCCCAGCGTCACTTCCTCGAGAGGAAGGTTGAGCGGGTACTCTGGCACTGCCATCGGGCGGGCTTCGACCTTGGCCCCCGGCTCCTTGGTCACAAACTCAAAGTGCAGCCGTGCTGGCGACCGACCCGTCAACAACGCCACGCGCGAGGCCGAGCAGATCGGCGCGGAGGCGTAGGCCTGGGTGAACCGCATCCCCTGTGCTGCCAGGCGGTCGAGATTGGGCGTGTCGTGCCACGCATTACCGTACGTCCGCAGGTCGTGCCAGCTGAGGTCGTCGGCGAGGATAAAGACGATGTTTGGTCGCTTGGCTGACCCCGCCGCCAATGCGCGGGCACCGACAAACGCGAGGAAGACAAGACAGATACGAAGTAGCGAGGAGGCCATGCGCGCAGCGAGATTGCTTATCGATTGAGGGAAGTCACGGCCGACCAGCGGCCGCTGGCCGCGGCCAGTTCGTGAGCCCGTTGCGCGAGTGGCGCCATCCGCTCGGCGTAAGCCGGATCTTGGACGCGATTGCGCGACTCGGAGGCATCGAGCCGGTGGTCGTAAAGTTCGCGCGCAGCGACGGCACCGGTCTTGAGATCGCGCCACTCGACGTAGCGCAGTTCGGCGCTCCGCACCGAGTAGCCCATGTGCGTGGCGTTGCCATAGGAGGGATGAGGATGCTGCGAGATCGCATAGGTCTTGCCCGGCTGCGCAGGGTCGCGCAGCAGCGGCACGAAGCTCCGGCCCTCCACGCCTGCCGCAGCGGGCAGGCCACAAAGCTCTGCCAGACTTGGATAGACGTCGAGCAGTTCCACGAGCCCCAAGGCGCGTCTGCCGCCTGCGATACCCGGCGCGGCGACGAGGAGCGGCACACGCGTATCCAGTTCGTAGTTGGTCGTCTTGCCCCATAGATTGTGCTCCCCGAGGTGAAAGCCGTGGTCGCTCCAGAAAATGATCACGGTGTCCTTGGAGAGGTCTAGCCGGTCCAACTCCGCCAGCACTCGGCCCACCTGCGCGTCGAGGAAGCTGATGCTCGCGAGATAGCCGTGACGCAGCTCGGCGATCAACGCCTGAGAGAGTGGGCCGTTTTTCGGGATGCCTCGGTAGCCGCGAAGCTCGTTCCAAAGGTGCCCCGCGATCGCTGGCGCACCCTCCGGCATCGCGGCGGGCGATGGCGACTCAAGCGCAGCACGGTCGTAAAGATCCCAGTATTTTTTGGGCGCATTAAACGGCAGGTGCGGCTTCCAAAAGCCGACCGCCAGAAAGAAGGGTTCTTTCCCGCCCGCCAGCGCGCGGAGTTTCTCACATGCGGCGGTGGCGATCTTGCCGTCGAAGTACGCATCGTCGGGCACGTCGAGACATTGCACGGCCTCGCCTTTCACGGTGGGGCCCGAGGGGGAACCGGGCACCACCCAATCCTGCCAGTGCGCGCCATCGGAAAACACCGGCGCCTCCGACCACGAGCGCGGATCGCTAAACGGCACCGGCGGGCGCGCGCCAGACTCGTTGTGAAAAATCTTGCCGATGCCGATCGCAGTATAGCCCTGCTGCTTGAAGTGCTGGGGGAGCGTCACCACCTCGGGCAAGTGCTGGCGGAAATGGGTGCGCAGGTCCCAAACTTTGAGCGTATCGGGACGTCGGCCGGTCATGATCGAGGCGCGGGATGGATTGCACACAGCCTGCTGGCAGTAGGCGCGCTCGAAGAGCACGCCACGACGCGCCAGCGCATCGAGAGCGGGCGTCTTTGCCACGGCCGAGCCGTAGCTGCCTAGATCCGTGCGAAGATCGTCGGCGGCGATAAAAAGAACGTTGGGCCGCTTGGCCGGAGCGGCGGTAGACACGGCCGCTCCGGTCAGGACACTCAGGCAGCACGCGAGCGTACGAAGGATCGCCTTCATGGTTTAGACTTCAACTGGGCGAGGACTGGATCGCCGAGTTCCTCCATTTTGGCGCGAATCTTCGTATCGAGAGTCGCGATGGCCTTGCGCACCGCAGGATCGCTCGTCTCGCCAATCCGATTTCTGGATTCCGCGGGGTCATTGCGGAGGTCGTACAATTCGTCTCTGTCAGGATTTAGGAAATCGCGCACCAGCTTCCAGTCCGCGGTGCGATAGGCACGCATATCCGTCTGGCAATAGATGCGCATGCTATACTCGGCATAGAAGTCGTTGTCCCAGCCCACCTTTTCGCCGCGAAGCAAGGGCAGCGCATTGCGCCCGCGGAGCGTGACTCCATCTGGCACGGCGACGCGGGCCATGGCCAGCAGCGTGGGATACCAATCGAGGCTGGAGACGGTCTGCGCGACCACCGTGCCGGGTTTGATCGTACCGGGCCAGCGCACGAGCGCGGGAACCCTGAGGGAGTGATCGAAGAGATTAGGCCGGTAGCGCGCGGCGATATTGGGCTTGGCGGCGGGCATCGTCTTTGTGGCCCAGACACCGTTGCCTTTGTGCCAGATGCCATTGTGGCCCATATTGTACCCATGGTCGGAGCTGAAGATGACCACCGTGTTGGCAGCGAGTTCGAGCCGCTCGAGCGTGGCGAGCAGTCGGCCGACGTTGCGGTCGATGGCCGTGACGCTCGAGAGATAGTCGCGCATCCTCTTCTTCACGTCGTCTACATTGAGATCGGGGTATTCGGGATTGGGTATCGCCATGTCCAAGTCGCGATAGGGCGCAGCATCCTCTGGTGCGACCGGGAGGTAGGCGGTGTGAGGCGCGCGCAGGCTGAGGAACAGGAAAAAAGGTCGCGATGCGTCCCGCTTTTCCAGGTAGGCCATGGCCTCGCTTGTAAGGATGTCTTCGGTGAGGCCGCTCTCTCGCCGCTCCACGCCATTGCGTTCGATCATCGGGTCCTTGGTCGAGGTGCCCCCACCCGTCAGCCCTACGAAGTATTCGAAGCCGCGCTTGGTCGGATGGAAGCGTCGAGCCGGATCCTTTGTCCAGTCGCCCAGATGCCACTTGCCGACGAGGGCAGTGGCATAGCCGGCCTTGGCGAGCAGCTCAGGGAAGAGCACGAATCTCGGCTCCAACCCGATGCCGCCGACGGCGGGCGTGTATTCCTTATGACCGGGAGCCGCGATGAAATCCAGGATGCCGACCTCGCTGCCATAGCGACCAGAGAACAGGGCGGCGCGCGCCGGGCTGCACACGGGGGTCGTCACGAGCGCGTTCTCCAGCCGCGCACCGCCGGCCGCGAGCTTGTCGAGGTGCGGTGTGTGGGCCTGTGCATTGCCGTAGGAGCCGAGCGTCCACGAAGCTTGGTCGTCGGTGTAGATGAAAAGGATATTCGGCCGCGCGGCCCCTGCCGCAAAACTGGCGGAGCAGGCGAACACCGCGAGCGCGGCAAACGCTGCCTGCCTGATCAAGCGGAAGGACAGGCCAAGGCCCGGCGGGGTATGGGAGATGACAATCGAGTGCATGGGGCGGAGACTCAGAAGCGACCGCTGACGCTGAAAGTAAGCGTGGTGCCATTCCAGCTATACCGCGAGATCCGGTCGGGGACGGCGCGGTAAAAAACGTGCGGCTCGTTGAACGCGTTCATCAGATCCGCGGAAAACTCCAGCCACGGCCGCCATTGGTAGGAGGCGCTGATATTCACCGTCGTGCGCGCCTTCTTGAACTGAAGCCGAGAGGGATCGGCGGCGTAGGTATCAAGAAACTCGCCGATACGGCTCACGAAGATGCGCGCTCCCAGCCCGCGGTGCTTCCAAAGGAGACCGGTATTGAGCGTCTCGGGCACGAAGTCGGCGATCGCATCGGTCGAGCGCGGAGCCGCGTCGCCATAATCTCCAGCAGTCCACAGGCGGGTGTAGTTGGCGAACATGCCGAGACCCTTCAACGGGCCGGGGAGAAAGCTGAACTGCTGCTGGTAGTTGAATTCGAGGCCATCGATCTTCGCCGAACCGCCATTGAGATTCGTCGTGATCGCGTAGCCTTCGTAGAGGCCATTGAAGCCGTTACTGTTGCCCGCGCCCACCGTCGCGCCGCGCGCCGAGTAGATGTAGTCACTGATATCCTTGCGGAAGTAGCCCAGCGCCAACTGACCCACGGGCTCGAAGTAAAACTCCAACGCAGCGTCCCAGTTATTGGAGTATTGCGGGCGCAGCGACGGGTTGTTGATCGTCACCGTCTGCGCCGTGTCATTGACCGTCTCGAGCGGCAGATAATTCGACATCTGAGGGCGGCCGATGCTCTGCGACCAGCTCAGCCGGGCCTGGATGCGGGGATGCAGTCGGTAAACGAGGTGAGCGCTTGGAAACCAATCGGTAAATCCGCCCTCGATACGGCGCGGATTGGCGTAGTCGCGCCGCGCAGAGCCGACGGGGTCGACGTTGCGCTGCGCCGTAGTCGAAAGCGTACGCGACGCGATATAGCCGAAGCTCTCCACGTCGGTGCGCTCGGCGCGCACACCCCCCAGCAGGCGCAGTTTGCCGGCACGCGCCTGCGCCTGAAGGTAGCCAGCGCCGATGTTCTCCTCGACGTGGCGGCCGCCCGCGTAGGTGCGCATCTCGGCAAAATAGAGGTCTTCGGACCAGCGGGTCGGATTGGCGAGCACATCAGCGTAGACCTTCGTCGCCTCGGCAAACGGCAACTCGCGGCCGCTGCGGCGTTCGTAAGAACTCAGGCCGCCCGGTTCAGCGAAGATCGAGAGCGGCGCCGTGCCGATGTAGTTGAAGCGACGCTCATCCGTCACCTCCTCCACTCGGAAACTGCGCATGTTAAAGCCAGTCTTCAGCACCGTCTCGATGGACGTAGGGAGGTTGTAGCTCGCGTTGCCCTTCACCGTGAGGTTGCGGGAGTTTCGCTCACTGCTCTCGCGGAAGAACAACTGGCCGGAGCGATAGTTGGCTCCGTCGTAGATGCTCGGCCCTGAGGTCTGGGTGAAGACGGGGTTCACATCGGAGCTACGGCGATCGATCGTCCAGCCCACGCCGGTGATCGTCGTCGTGAACTCGCCGCCTGGCGCCTCGGAGTCGCGGCCATTGCCGCGATCCACGTTGCTGTGATTGTAGTTGGCCTCGTAGTCGATTTTCCAGCGCCCGAGCGTATGCTCGGCCCCCGCATTGAACTGCAAGCCATCGTCGAGAAAGCCGGAAGGGAGGTTTTGGGACAGGAGTGTGACGGTGGAGGCGGCGACGTTGCGCACGGTCGTCAGGTCGTCCGTATAGTTGGGGAGGATTGCGCCTGTGCCGGTGGGCTGCCCATTGGCATCGAGCGCGGCGAGGGTGCGCCCAGTGAACGCGCGAAAGACATTCTGCCGGTTGTAGCGGGTGCCGCCGCCGATATAGAGCGCATTGACGTGCACCTTGGTGCGCTCCGAGGCCTGCCATTCCACCTTGGCGCCGACGCTGCGCTGGTTGCGGTTTACCAGGACATCTGACTCGCGAAAATCCCATACGTAGGTCGGCGAAGCCGTGGAGAAAGCGAAGTCGCGGATACCAAGGGAGTAGCCCGCCACGTTGTCGCTCGCAAAGGCGGTGAGAGAGACGCCGAGATTGCGCTTACCGCCGAAGGCATCGAAGACCTCTTGGTAGCCCACGTTCACCAACGGATGAGCCGGCTTTTCCCGGCGCAGCGGGATATGGTCGTAGAAGGCAGGCGCCCAGCGCGCGGCGGCACGGTAGGTAAACTGGCGCTTGCCCTTCAGGTTGAGCGGCGACCGGGTCTTCAGATTAATCGCACCACCCAGGCCATCAGCGCCCATTTCCGGGGTGAGGGCTTTGACGACCTCGATCTCGCCGAAGAGAGCGCTCGAAAGATTGTTGGTGCGAAACTCGCGCGAGAAACCGTTGTTGGACGCCATCGGGCTGCCGTCGACCATGCCGGAATTGAGCGCCGAAGGGATGCCCCGGATCATGACGTTCTGCACGTTCTCCTGGTCGTCGATGCTGCCGGCCACGCCCGGAAGACGCATCGCGAGCTCGCCGACGCTGTCATTGGGCAGGCTGCCGTAAGCGTCCATCGAGACCACGTTCTTCACATTTACCGCATTGCGTTGCGCAGTGAGCGAGGCGGCGTTGCCCTCGCGCTCGCTCGCGACGACGAATTTGGTGAGTTGATACACCTCCGAATCCATCTCGAAGGCCTGCCGCACGGAGGCGCCGCCCTCGATCACAACCTGCCGGGTAAGCGTATTGAGGCCCAGGTAGGAAGCCTCGACATCGTAGGCGCCTGGAGGCAGGTCGGAAAAGGTGAACTGGCCCCGCTGATCGGTGAGCGCCTGGCGATCGAGCGCAGCGATGCGGATGAGGACGCCCTCGAGAAACTTCTCGGTGCGCAGGCTACTCACGGTGCCCGAGAGCGAGCCGCGCCGCGCATCGGTGAGCGGCACCGGGGCGCTACGGCGCACGCTGAGCGCGCCGGTGGCATCGTCGCGCGCCGCGATGAGGGAGGTGCCTGCAAACATCTGCTGGAGCGCCGCCAGCGCGACGAAACGGCCGCGCGCCGCCCGCGTCTGGACGCCACCGACCTCTTCGGCAGAATAGATGAGCTGGGCTCCGGACTGAGCGACGAACTGCTTGAGGGTGACGAGCGCCTCGCCGGCGGGAATATCATAATCGCGCGCCGCAGAGTCAGCGGCGCAGAGAAGCGACGAGCCGGGCGCGAGCAACACGAGCGCGACCAGCGCAGCGAGACAACGAAGCGGGGAATAGCGAAAGGTCATCATGGAGGGGTTTGCCGGTGAGTTGGCCCCGGCGCTTCCAACCACGAACAGCCCGCGAAAAGTAACTAGGAAAAGTTTACGGCGATTTTTCCGTCGCACGCCGCTCGTGCAGGATGGTGGTCTCCCCCGCCCGCTCGACGCTGAGGCCGAAGCGGAGTTGCAGCAGGCGGATGAAAGTCTCGGGCTCATCCGCGCGGAAACTTCCGCCGAAGCGCCGCGCCGCGAGCGCGGGATCGACGATGCGGATGGGATGGCGGTTGTACCGATTGAACTCCGCGACGAAGTCGGACAAGGGTGCGGACACCATCTCGATCCGCTTGTCTTGCCAAGCGAGCGCCCGCTCCATTTCGGGAGGCGGGACGCTGCGCACCGCAGCGCGGCGCACCGCCGCACCCGCCGGCAGCGGAAGCACAGCGCCCTCACCGGCGACGAGCAGCGGAGTCTGCTCCGGGGCACGCACGTCGAGGAGCGATTCACCTTTCGCAGGATCAGCGATGCTGACCTTGCCCTCGGTAACGAGCACCTCGAGATCGGCCGCGCGCAGCCGCACGTTAAACGCCGTCCCGACGGCGCGGACGGAGACGCCTCCCGCCTCGACGAAAAACGGCCGCTCCATGCTTTTCGCCACGGTGAAATGCGCCTCGCCGCGGAGCAGCCGCACGCGGCGCTCGCGCGGCGTGTACGCGACGTGGATAGCGCTGTCGGTATTGACGCGCACAATCGACCCATCGGGCAGCGCGATACGGCGAAAGCCGCCCACCGAGGTGGTGACTGCCTCGGAAAGGCGCGAATCCCCAGGAGCCCAGTACCCGCGGGTGCCATACAATGCGACCAACGCCACGGCTGCCGCTGCGGCCAGGGGGACCAAGCGCCACCAGCGGCGGGCGCGCGCGGGCCTGGGCGCGAGCGCATCGGGGTCGATCGGGCCGCGCTCAGCCAGCGGCAGCGCGAGGCGATCCAGGGCCGACCAGGTAGCCTCGAGCTCCGAGAAAGCTGCGGCATGCCGGGGATCTGCGGCGAGCCAGCGCGCGAGCGCCTGCTCCTCAACCGCAGAGAGACCGGCGTACCGACGCGCAATCCAATCGGCAGCGACTTGATCGATATCCGCGCTCATGGGGCACGCTCCTTCAGCAAGCCGCGAGCACGGAGATAGCTACGGCATCGGAGGAGGCCAAGCGCGACCTGCGCATTGACAGTATGCTCGGAGATACCCAGCCGCGATGCGACCTCGCGGTGCGGGAGGCCGTACAGCTTGCAGAGGGTGATGACCTGGCGGCAACGCTCGGGCAGCGCGCCGATGGCCTCACGAAGAAACTCGATATCCTGGGCATGAGCGAGGGCCTCCCCAGTGGCAGGCCCCTCCTCTACCACGGGTAAGCGCTCGATTTCAGCTATGCCGGTGATGGAGATAATTTTGCTGCGCCGGAAAAGATCACAGGCGGCATTGCGCGCGGTGCTGAAGAGATAGGGGCGCGCATGCGTGACCTTGCCGGCATGGCGAGCCCGGACCAAACGGGCATACGTCTCCTGGACGAGGTCGTCGACATCGTGGAGCGAGGGAAACGCCCTGCGCAGATAGGCGCGCAGATCGGGCTCGTGAGGCAGCACTTCGGCGGCAAACCAGCGGGTATGTTCGGAATGGTCGGGGATCACGGAAGGGGGTTTGGGATTCCGATTCCGGAAGTGGGTAGCTAAATCGTTTTAGGTTTCAAGTCGGAATTGCGGGCGCCAAGTGCGAGGCTCCGGAAGCGGGAGCCTTCAGACGACCCTACGGGGTGGGTGAGAAAAATTCTCCCGGCTGAGCGCGGGGGATGGCGAAATAACGCGGAAATAGAGGAGAATATTGCGGCGAGTGACGCATGGGAGCCGGGGAAGTGAGCATGAAGATACGAGGGTTTTTGGGCGACGCGGACGACCAACAAGGTGACTCTAGCGATTTTCGGGCGGGCTGTCAGGATGGTAGCGGGAGTTTGTTTTCGGCTGGGCTTGCTGGGCGGAAGGGGAATCCTGGCACGCCAATGGAATGGTAGAGCTTGCCAAGCATTTGCGCTTCGCGCCACGCTGAGGGCGCTGCCGTGTCTGCCTCCATCCGCGTTTTCCTCATCGACGATCATCCCATTGTCCGCGCGGGCGCCCGCCTGGCGGTATCGGGCATGCCCGGCTTTTCCATTTGTGGAGAGATCGGCACCTCCGTGGGGGCGGCTGAGGCCGCGGCCGCCGCGCAGGCCGACATCGTCGTGCTCGACCTGCTGCTCGGCACACCGGGGGATGGCCTAGAATTGATCCATGCGGTACGCGCCGCACTGCCCACGGCACGGCTGCTGGTCTTCTCGATGAACTCGGAGGACCTCTTCGCCCATCGAGCCATTAAGGCTGGCGCCAACGGCTATCTCACCAAGGGCGGAGACCTCTCGGAGCTGCAGGATGCGCTGCGCTGCGTGCAACGCGGAGAAGTTTATCTTAGCGCGCGACTCAAGGCGCGCACGCCGCTGCGCCAGCCTGAATCCGATACCCGGCTCGCCTCGCTCACGGACCGGGAAATGCAGATCTTTCTCCTGCTCGGGGCCGGCAAGTCGACGCAGCAGATCGCGGACGAGCTGGGCATCAGCCGCAAGACAGCGTCCGCGCACAGGGAAAATCTGAAGGTGAAGCTGCGCCTCGCCAGCGCCCCGGAACTCGTGCGCCATGCCGTGGCGTACGTCGTAGGCCAGGGGCGGCCAGCCTGAAGCCGCCCTCGCCCATGATGCGCCGGGTCGTCCTCACGGCACTGCTGGGGGTAGTGTGCGTCGCGGTGCTCCGCTGCGCCGAAATCAACCCCCGCCTCTCCGGCACACCGCTCCTGCGCGTGTGGCAGGCGGAGGACTACGGCGCATCGCCACTGAACACCCGCCTCCTGATCCATCCCGAGGGACTCATCTACGTCGCGAACGACGATGGGGTGCTGGAGTACGACGGCGACCGCTGGCGGCTGCTCGAACTACCGGGAAAGGGCGCAGGCCGGGCGCTCGCGCTCGATAGCACAGGGCGGCTCTGGGTGTTTGGCCACGATGATGCGGCCTATTTCGAACGCACCGCGATCGGCGAACTGAAAGCGATCTCCGTGATCGAAAAGCTGCCGCCCGAAGCCCGTGCGACCGGGACGATCAACCGAGTCGCCGTGACTTCCGACGGCATCTACGCGCGCGGCCAGCGACGGCTGATGCTGTTCAAACCCGATGGCACGGTGCAGACCTGGCCAGGGGCATCCCTCTCGGGGCTGGTGTGGACCGTGGGAGATACTCTTTACGCCGACCTCGACCGCCTCGTGCGCGTGAGTCCCGCAGGGGTGGAGCCCGTGGCATTCGGACCGGAAAAGAACACCCTCGCGGACGGCATGCGCGTCTTTGCCACGCAACGCGGCGGAGAGCGGGGCGCGCTGCTGCTCACCCAACGCGGGCCGATGCTATGGGAAGGCCCGGGCACACCCATGCGACCCCTCTCCCCGGAAGCAGCCGCGGCATTTGGCGAAGATCAAGCCAGCGCGGGCGCCTTTTTGGCGGATGGAAGGCTGGCGCTGGGGACGGAGCGCTCAGGCCTGATGATTTTCACGCGCGAAGGCCACCTCTCCCAGCGACTGGACCGCACGCATGGCCTGCCGGGCAATCGAATCAATGACCTCGCACTGGACGGCAGCGGCGGCCTCTGGGCGGCGATGCAGGAGGGCCTGGCGCGCATCGAGATCGATGGCCCCTTCGCGCTCCACGGAGGCCCCCAAGGCCTGGGCAGCCACGCCCGGCGATTCGCGAGCTGGCGAGGACAGCTCTATCTCTCCACGGCCGAAGGCGTCTCACGACGCGACGCAGCCTCCGGGCGGTTTCACGCCATCGCGGGCTTCCAAGTCGGGACGAATCGCCCCCTCGTCGTCGGCGAGCGGCTCGTGGCGGCCACACGGGGGCTGCGCGAGATCCTGGCCGACGATTCCAGCCGCCCCTGGACGAGCGAGCTGATAGGGCCGATCACGGCGGCTGCGCGCGAGCCAGGTTGGATTTTCGCCGGCTCCTCCTCCGGCCTGTGGCTGATCAAACCCGCAAAGGGCGGCTGGGAAACGGCAGGCCGGGTGACAGCCGCCAGCGCGGGCATGGACGAACTTCTAGATCGCGGCGACGGCTGGCTGTGGGGAATCACCCGAGGCGGGGAGATTACACGGACGGACTTTCGCAACGGAGCGCGGCTGGACGCGCCGGTGATGGTTTTCGGACCTGCCGACGGGGTGCCCGAGGCCGGGCGCAACGACCACGTGCAGCTCGTGACCGTGGGCGAAGACGTGCTAGCCGTAGCCGCCAAGTGGATACGTCGCTTCGAGCCGGGCAGCGGCCGCTTCGTGCCCGAGCCGAGACTCTCCCTCGACGGCGCACCCGTGCGGGGCGCCCGGCTGGCCGGCCGCAGCGCGAAAGGAGGGGCCTGGCTGCGCCCGATCGACCATCCCGCGCGACTGTTGCTCGTGGAGCAGGGAGACGATGGCGGATGGCGGATCACAAGCCGCTCGATCGCGCCTTTCCGGGCCGTGGCGTTCGACAGTCTGTACGAGGAGACGGCGACAAACACCCTCTGGCTGGCGGGGCAAGGAGTGCTCGCCTCGCTCGACCTAGGCTGGCAGCCGGCCCGCCCACCCGCCCAGCCGCGCCTGACAATCCGCCGGGTCGAGAGCGAGACGGGCACTTTGCTCGCAGCCGGGCTGGCCGAAAACAACCGCCTCAATCTGCCGGCCGAGCAAAACGCCCTGCGGATATCCTTCGCTGCGGCTCATTTTTCCGGGGACTACCGAGGGCGACCCCAGACGCTGTATCGCACCCGGCTCGAAGGCCTCGATCGCGAGTGGAGCGCGTGGAGCAGCGAAACCCACCGCGACTTCACCAACCTACCCTATCGCCCCCTGCGCTTCCAAGCCCAGGCGCGCGTGCCCGGGCGCGCGGACAGCACGGAAGCCAGCCTCGAGCTCACCGTGGACAAACCCTGGTGGCTCACCTCCTGGGCGGTGCTCGGCTACGCCGGCATCCTAGCCAGCGCCACCTACGGCGTACTGCGACTGCGAACCCACCAACTTCAGGAGCGCAACGCCCGCCTCGAAGCCATCGTCGCCGCCCGCACCCGCCAACTGGAGCATCTCAATCAGGAACTGACGGACGCTGTGCGCATCGTCGCCCACGACCTGCGCGGCCCCGTGGCTGGAATCCGCTCGCTGGCCCGCCAACTCCGCGCCACGCCCCACCTGTGGACCTCGGCAGAAGGCCCCGAATTCATGGGCGAGATAGAGCGCACGAGCGAATCCACGGTGGAGATGATGGCCCGACTCCTGGATCTGCAACGGGCCAGCGACCGGGTGGCCGGGCTGGCCTTTGTGCCGGTGGAGATAAGCCCCTTGATCGCCGAAGTCTGCCGCCAACTCGAGCCGGCCGCCGCGGCCAAGCGCATCGCGCTCCAGGTCGACGCCAGGCCCGTGACCCACCTTTCCGACGCGGAGGCGCTGTCGAGCATCGTCAGCAATCTCGTCTCCAACGCGATCAAGTTTACTCCGGCCGATGGCCGCGGGCTCATCCGCATCACGCTGAAGCGCCAGGGCGATGAACTCATCCTGAGTATCGCCGACAATGGGCCCGGCGTGCGAGAGGAAGACCGCGCGCGCATCTTCGAAAAATTCACACGGGGCACCGCAAAGCCGACTGCGGGAGAAGCAGCGACCGGGCTCGGCCTGCACATCGCCAACAAGCTCGTGGCCGCACTCCAAGGACGTATCGATATCGTCGATACGCCAGGTGGCGGAGCCACTTTTGTGGTGACGCTCCCACTCCTTTTCGACCCCGCCCCCGGGCGGGCGTAAGTGAGGCAAGCGGCGAGAGACCGGGCCGGCAGCGATCCCAGGTGCGAACCGGCCCCCTTCAGGGAGCCAGACCGAAAGGGCTGGGTACCATGACGTGCAGCCCGCCCCTCACGGGGCAGGTACGCGGCAGTCGCGGGCGCCTGGCTCAGACAACGGTGCCCGGCGGCAAAACGGCATTTTTCGCGACGACGAGAACGCCATCGCGGACAATCACAAGCCCGTTGGCGTAGGTACCATCGGCCTTGCCGGCGGCGATGAGCACGCAGCCATCGCCGATACGGGTATTTTTATCGATGATCGCGCCCTTGATAAGGCAATTTTTCCCCACGCCGAGGTGGGGACGACCCTGCGCGACATTGGCCGCAAGCTGCTCCTCGGTCTCGTAGTAGTCGGAGCCCATCACGATGGTATCCTCAAGATCGCTGCCCTCGCCAATATAGGAGCGGATGCCGAGCACACAGTGATGGAGCTTGGAATCCGTGATGATGGAGCCGTCGCCGATGACGACGTGATCTATGGCGCACTTATTGAGCTTGGAAGCAGGGAGGTAGCGATCCTGGGTGTAGATGGGCGCTTGGGGCTCGAAGAAGTTGAAGGGAGGAAGGGGCTGCGCGAGCGCGAGATTGGCGTCGAAGAAGGCCTTCACCGTGCCGATATCCTCCCAGTACCCCTCGAAAATGTGGGCGTAGAGCTTCTTCTTGCCGAGGAGGCCGGGGATGACCTCCTTGCCGAAGTCGGTCATCGTATTATCGAGCGCGTCGGCCAGCACCTGGCGGTTGAAGACGTAGATGCCCATCGAGGCCAAGCAGTGCTTCTCCTTGGACTCGGTCTGGAGGGTGGCCTGGAGCTGGGGACTGAGAGCGACGCTCTCGATGACGGCAGGATCCTTGGGCTTTTCGACGAAGCGCGCGATGGAGAGATCGTCGTTGACCGCGGCGAGGCCGAGGCCCTCGACACGGGAAACCGGAAACGGGATCGTGGCGATGGTGACATCCGCGCCCTTTTCGACGTGCTCGTCGATGATCTTGCGGAAATCCATGCGGTAGAGCTGGTCACCCGAGAGGATCAGTACGAGATCGTGCGGAAACGAACGGAAGTGTAGCAAGTTGCGGCGTACGGCATCGGCGGTGCCCTGATACCAATCGGAGCCGCGCTCGGTCTGCTCTGCAGCCAAGATATCGACAAAGCCACCACCGAAGGGGTCGAAGTGATACGTGCTCTGCACGTGGCGGTGCAGGGAGGCAGTCTGGAACTGCGTGAGCAGGAACATCCGGTTGATGTCGCTATTGAGGCAGTTGCTGATCGGGATATCCACGAGGCGGTATTTGCCCGCGAGGGGTACGGCGGGCTTGCAGCGCTCCAAGGTGAGCGGGTGGAGCCGGGTGCCGCGGCCACCGCCCATGATCACTGCCAATACGCGTTTCTGAGTCGTCATAAAAAGTGGGTTGGGGGTAACTGGTAGGTCGTTTGCTATAAGACTTGAACGAATTTTGCCTCGTTAGCAGATTTCGCCAGCAAAATTCCGCACCCCATGGCGAACATTCTTGTGACCGGGGCCGCCGGCTTCATCGGCAGCCACACCACCGACCAACTCCTTGCCGCAGGCCACCGGGTGGTGGGGGTGGATAATTTTCGGACGGGACGACGCGCCAATCTGGAGGGTGCGCAGCGCTCGAGCGCCTTCAGCTTCCGCGAAATGGACGTGGCCGTGCCCGGCGCTCTCGAGGGGGTCGTAGCCGAGGTGGGGCCAGACGCGATCATCCATCTGGCGGCGCTGGTGAGTGTGCAGGACAGCATGGAGAATCCGGACCTCAACTATGCGCTCAACATCCAGGCGACGCATCTGGTCGCGGAGGCAGCGCGTAAGGGAAAAGTGCCGCGCATCGTCTTCGCCTCTTCCGCAGCAATCTTCGGAGATACCACGGACCTGCCTATCCGAGAGAACACCGAGAAGCGCCCGATCAGCCCGTACGGGGCGGCCAAGCTGGCGAGCGAGGCTATCCTGCTGGGACATGCGGCGGCCTTTGGCTTTGTGGCGCGCTGCCAACGGTACTTCAATGTCTTTGGCCCGCGGCAAGATCCGGCATCGCCGTACTCGGGCGTGATCTCGATCTTCGATCGCCGCTATCGCGACGGCAAAGGCGTAACCATCTATGGAGATGGCCAACAGACGCGGGACTTCATCTCGGTCCACGACGTCGCCCGCGCCAATGTGCTCGCGGCCACGCGCGCCGGGGTGACATCGGGCGCGGCCAACATCTGCACCGGCCGCGCAACCTCGCTGCTGGATATCGTGGAAATCTTCCGACGCCACTATCCGGCGGCGCCGGCTACGGTACACGCCGCGCCCCGGACGGGCGACATCATCCACTCCCGGGGCGAGCCAACGCTGGCAGCCGAGGCGCTGGGCTTTCGCGCGGAGGTGACAATCGCGGACGGCCTAGGTGAATTGATCCGTGCGGGATGAATCGACGACTCATCCCGCTCTTAGCAGCCCTGTTATTCTGTCCCCTGGCGCTTGTCGCGCAGCTGGTCTCGCCGGCACCGGCACCGAGAGCCGAGCCACTGGCGTTTTACGTCAACTACTCCGCCAAAGTCCCCACGCCGCCACTGTTGGCGCATCCCCTTTCAATCGTCCACCCCGACGCAGAGCTGGATCTCGCCGCCGCGCAGCAGAGCGGGAACAAAGTGCTCGCCTACCTCAGCGTGGGCGAGGTCGCGCACGACGCGCCGTACCGCGCAGCCATAGTGAGCCGCGGGCTCTCGTTTGCCGGGCGCAATGAAATCTGGAAGTCGGACATCATCGATCTCAGCGATGCGCGATGGCCCGAATTTCTCGTCGACCAGCTGGCGGCGGGCGCGGCCAAGCGGGGCTTCGATGGATTTTTCCTCGATACGCTGGACTCGGTGGAAACCATCGCCCCCGAGCGCAGAGCGGCAGCGGTGGCGGGGCTGGTAACCACGATCCAGCGGCTGCGCCGCACCTTTCCCGCCAAGCGCATCGTGATCAACCGCGGCTTCTTCGCGTTTGAAGCAGTGAAAGACGCGGTGGATGGCGTGATGGTCGAGTCGCTCTACGAGACACACGACTTTGCGACGAAAAGTTACCGCTCCGTGCCGAAAGCTGAGACGGACGCCCTGCTCGCGGCGCTCGCGCCTATCTCTGCCAGTGGACGCTCCGTCTACATCCTAGACTATGCCGACCCCAAGCAGCCGGAAGCCGCTGCGACGGCGGCAATGAAGATCCGGGCGCGGGGTTTCCATGCCTTCATCTCGACGCCGGCGCTGGATGGAGACATCCTAGGCCCGCTGCGGCCAACGGCACGGCGCATCGCAGCCTTCTACGGAAACCTGACCTCAATCCAGGAGGAGCAGGTCCGCTGGCCAGCGGAGTCTTTTGTGGGCCAGCGGTTTCAATTGCCGCTGGAGTGGCTCGGCTACGAGGTGGACTACTTCCGCATACAGTCCGCGGCCGACCTGCCCCATCTCGACAGCGATCACCGCGCAATCATGCTGCCGCGTTTCCTCGAAATCCCGGTGCATGTGGAGGGAGCATTTATCGACTGGCTGCTCGCGCAGCGAGAGGCGGGCAGGAAGATCGTGTTTTTCGGGCTGCCGTTTCGCGATCTCGAGCAACAAGCGAGGCTGCTCGCCGCGCTCGGAATCCGAGGCACGGCCAATACGGTGCAGCCGCCGATGATCCTGGAGGTGAAAGCGAAGGCGGCGGGCTTTTTCGACTTCGAAGTGCAATCGCCACCGGTGCCGATCGGCCACCGGGACATCCAAGCGCCGCCCGATGCGCGGCTGCTCATGGCGGTGGACGCGCGCAGGCCCAACGCACCCGTGGTACGCTTCGACTCGGTATTTACGTGTTCCTGGGGCGGCATGGCTTTCGAGCCGTACGTGACGTTTCGGCGCCCCGATTTCCGCGAATTCTGGAATCTCGACCCCTTCGCCTTCATCCAGGCGGCGATCGGCGATTTCGACAGCCCGGTGCCCGATGCGACCACGCGCACAGGCCGACGGATGCTGCTGACGCACATCGACGGGGACGGATTCTCGAATTTCTCCCGCGTGCAGGCGGGCCAGCGTTCGGCGGAGATCATTCGCGACCGGATACTCAAAAAGTATCCCTATCCCGTCACCGTCTCAATCATCGAAGCGGAGATAAGGGGGCTTATCCGCACCCAGCAGATGTCGGAATCGCCAGCGCTGGAAGCGATCGCGCGGGATATCTTCAAGCTCCCCCACGTGGAGCTGGCGTCGCACTCATTTTCGCATCCCTTCTTCTGGATCGCAGGCGATCGCACCGAGTCGTTTTACGACGAGCAAAACCTGGATTTGAAGGTGCCTTACGACAAACTGGATCTGGCGCGAGAGATCGAGGGGTCGGTGCGCTATATTAACGAGAAGCTCGCGCCAGCAGACCGACGGGTGAAAGTCTTTCTGTGGACAGGCAACTGCCGCCCGCCGCCCGAGGCGCTCGCGATCGTCCGCAAGCTCGGCCTCGAGAACCTCAACGGCGGTGACACCATCATCAGCTCGCGCAACCGCACGATCACAGCAGTAGCGCCTCGCACCATGCCATGGGACGACGAACTGCAGATCTACGCGCCCAACCAGAACGAGAACGTGTACACCAATAATTGGCGCGGCCCGCTTTTCGGCACGTTCGGGCACGTGATCGAGACCTTCCAGCTGACAGAGGCACCCCGGCGGCTGAAGCCCATCAACATCTACTATCATTTTTACAGCGGAGACTACCCCTCCTCCCTCAGCGCGCTGGAAAAAATCTACGATTGGGTGGGCACCCAGCAGACCCACCCGGTGGAGGTCTCGCACTACGCGCGCATCGCCCGAGACACGCGGGGGACGGAGATCTTCGGGGCCGGGCACGAGCGCTGGCTGGTCGTCAATCGCGGCGACTCCCGCACGGTGCGATTGCCAGCCCTTCGCGGAGCGCGAATCGACCTGGCGCGTTCGCGTGGCATCACCGGCTGGCGCATCGAACACGGCAAAGCCTACGTACATACCGACGGGTCGCCTATCGCCATCGTGGCGCTTGGCAGCGAGCCAAAGGAGCATCTGCGGCTGGAAAGCGCTTCGGGCGATCTGCAATTCGCGACGCACGGGCCGGCCTCGGCGCGATTCACGGTGGCGACGCCACGCGCCGTGCAGGCGGTCTTCGCGGGCCTGCCATCCGGAGCCACGGTACGCATCGGAATAGCAGGAAGTACGCGTAGTGAAACAGCGGATACTACGGGCCGCCTCACCCTCGACTTACCCGCGGGGGCGGATGTGGATATACAACTCGTCGCGCCATGAGTTCGCTGCCCAAAATGAAACCGATCCTGCCCTGGTGGCAGCTAGGTCTCCTTTTGGCGCTTTGCGGCCTCGCGATCTACCAGCTCGTGCCGGACGATCCGCGGCTGATCGATAATCTCATCCGGGATCGCAACCCCCGCGATGCGCGCCGGCAGTTGGAAAAGGTCTCACCCGCCAAGCGGGCCAACGACCCCGTGCGGTATTTGCGGCTGGAAGTGGAAATCGCGCGTCTCGAGCTGCGGCCGGATGACCGCGCAGCACTCGACGCGTTTGCGCGGCGCGGCGTCGCGGCGTGGCGAGAGTCTCGCTACGCGCCATCTATCCTGGCGCTGATCGCGCCTGCGCTCGCGCAGCTCCGCGACCCAGCCGCCCTCTGGCCCGAGTTCGAGGCCGCGGTGCTAGCCGCACCGGAGAAAGCTCGCGCCATCGCCGGAGAGCGCCTGGCGACGGCGGCCCTCGCCGGCTCCCAACCCGCCACGGCCGCGCAGATCTACGCCTCCACGCACCCCGAGGCCACGCGCACGGCGGCCCAGCGCCTTGAAATCGCGCGTTTGCGGCAGCTCGCGGGGCAGCCCGCTGAAGCGCTGGCGGCGCTCGGCGAAGAGCAGAGCGAAGAGGCACGCGCCCTCCGCTTGTTGCTCCTCCGCGAGCTCAATCGCAATCGCGAGGCGCTCACACTACTCCTGAGCCGCGCCGCCGCCTCGGCGACGGCTGACGTAAAGCTTGTCGCCGACATCGCCACCGTCGCGCTGCAGGCGGGCGCGCCGGCCGAAGCTATCCCCGCTGTGCGCAGCCTGCTCGCCGCACAGCCGGACGATGTGGCGACCTGGCGGCAACTGCGCACCCTCCATGTCTCCGCCGGCGATCCTGCGGGAGCGGTGGAAGCCGCCCAGCGCGCGGCGGCCTTGAGCGAACGCGGGACGGACGACCTCCGTGAGCTGGCGCGAATCCACGAATACGCAGGCCAACCCGGCCCGGCGTTTGACACCTGGCTGGAGATCGCGCTGCGGAGCGGCGATGTGCCCGCGGTGGAGCGCCTCATCGCGCTCAATCCGGGCCTCTTTCGCGACGTCGAACTCGCGCGCGCACTCAATCGCGTGGTGCCCCTGCCAGGCCGCGACGACCTCACGCTGCGGCTGGCACGCCTCGAGGTGATGCTCGGCAGCTACGACAACGCACGCACGCACTTTGAACAGTACCTGGCCCTGCGGCCGGAGGCGGATGTGATGATCGAATATGCTCACCTGCATCGTGAGCTCTATCGCTTTGGCGATGCCGAGACCTGGCTCCGACGAGCGGCCGAGCTACGTCCGGATAATCTCGGGCTGCGACGCGAGATCGCCGAATGCCTCGTATATCAGGGCCGCAACAAGGAGGCGCTGGCGATCTATGCCGAGCTGGCACAGCGCGACCGATCCCCGGAAGTGCTGGATCCCTTCACGCGTCTGGCCGAGACACTGGGCGACTACGAAGCATTTGCCCGCGCGCTCCGCCAGACGGTGGAGACAGCCACGACTCCGGATGTACGCGACTACAAGATGCTCGCGTATGCGTACGAACTCAACAGCCGCAGCGATCTCCGCCGAGCGACGCTCGAGGCGGGGCTGAAGGTCTTCCCCAAGGACGACGACCTGCGAATGTCCCTCGCCAGCGCACTCGCCGATGCCCGGCTGTACCGCGAAGCGCAGAGCACACTCGCGCTCCACACCAAGCTGCGGGAGGATCCTCTCGCGGCGGAGCTCTTCCTCGAACTCATGCGGCTCAACAACGACACCGCCGCGGAACGCCGATTTCTGCGGGAGACCTTCTCGCCCGCGGTGCTCGAGGACGAGGATTTCCTGATGCACTCGGCCTATGCATGGGAGGCACTGCGCGAGTATCCGCGCGCCGAGGCAGTTCACCGCCAGCTCCAGGCGCGCCATCCGGCGAACTTCCAGCACGCCGGAGACCTCGCTCGCATCGCGCTCCTCAGGGGGCATCCCAAGGAGGCCAAGCAGGTGCTCGCTCCTTTCCTCGCCGCGCCCACTCCTGCCGTGCTCAAACTGGCTGCCGAGATCGCATCGTCCGCGGGAGATCATCGCAACGCCGAGAAATACCAGGCCGCTTATCTTTCCGCGATGCGCAACGCCTCCGCGACCGACTGGGGCGCACTGGGCGACATACGGCTCTCCCGGGGCGACCGCATCGGCGCCAAGCGCGCTTACGCGGAGGCGCTCCGCCGGATGCACGCGGAACTCGGCACAAACAAAGGAGGTGGGCGATGAAGCGCTTGCTTCTGGGCGCCCTGCTGCTCTCGGCCGCCTACGTGCCGATCCCTGCTGCCGAGCCAGCCGGATTCCTGCCCGACGCGGAGATCCTCTCGCGCGCGCCCACGCTCGGAATCGAGGAGCAGCGGTATCTGGTGTATCTGTATGCCCGGCTCAACAAGCCGAAGGTGGCCGAGGCGATCGCCGAGCAGATCCTGAAGACCAATCCCAGCGATCGACAGACGCTGCTCGTATTGGCCTCGATGTACGTGGAGCAAAAGGATCCGAAGGCCGTGCTGCGCACCGCGCGCGCGTTTCTCAAATTTTATCCCTCCGACCACCAAGGACTCTACTTTCTAGGCGCAGGCCACTATCTCGCCAAGGAATACGCCATCGCCAACGAGGTGCTGCGGAGCCTCAAGCAAACGCAATTCGCAGGGAATCTGTATCCCTACGAAACCGACCTCGCCGCCTCCGCCTACGCGGCGGGCGACTGGCACCGCGCGATGCTCTCCTACCAGGAACTGCTACGCCATCATAAGCTCGGCGATCAACTCCGCGACGAGGTACGCCGCACGTTGGACGAGCTCTATCGCGCGCATCTCCCGCGGCTGGACCTGACGGCATCGAGGGTGCGGCTGGAACGCGCCGAGGCATGGCGCTATGGAGCCTCCCACGGCATGCACATCAGCGGTCGCCACTGGCTCGACGTACGCTATGGACGCGACGACGTGGACCTCGAGGCCGCGCCAGGACTGCAAGCCACGCGTGCCGATCGGCAGGAAGTCTCCGCCAGCCTTTCCACCGTGTACGATCGCCGCCTGCGCACCGAATTGTGGGCTGGAGCGTTTGGCGAAGGAGCTTTTGGCGGGGGGCGTGCGACGGTGACGTTTGCCCGCCAACGCGAGGCATTTGTGGAGGTCGTCCTCAACGCACGCTCGACCGATAGCCTCACCCTTGAGGCTCTCGACGGCCGCCAGCACTCCGTGGGCTTGGGACTCAACTGGCTGGTCGAGGCCGACCTGAATCTAGCCATGCGTGCCCAGACCAGGGAAGTCCGCGTCGAGGGCATACGCCTCGGCCGTGGATCTAGCCTCGACATCAACTTCGACTACACCGTCTGGCGACAAGGGCCGCGCATCACGGCGGGCTACCGGGGATCGATGGGGCAGTTTACACCAGACACTGGTTTCGACGCGCGCCTTACAGGCCCGCTGGTCGACCCGGCGGCCGGCTTGCTTGGCCAGCAGACCATCGTGTCCAATCTCGTCAGCCAGGCAATCAACCGGCACGGAGTAGGACTCACCCTCACCGACAATCTCGCCGATGCGTGGATCTACCGCGTGACCGCGGGCACTGACTACGACTTCGAGCTTTCTTCCGTGGGCTGGAATGGCTCGCTAGCGCTCACCTTTCTCCCGCGCAAGAGCATCGAGATCACGGCCGAGGCCGGCTACACCTCCAGCGCTTCGGCTAGCAATGCCGGCTCCTCCGCGACGCTTTTCAACTTCTACATTCGCGCCTATCACTAAATCCACCCTCACCATGAGCCGACTCCTCGTACTCCTTGCCACGCTGCTTTTCAGCACTGGCTGCGCCACCGTGGTCCATCAGGGCAACCAGAGCCCTCACGCACACGCCGTCACGCGTGTGCTGCTGCCACCCTTCTTCAACGCGACGGACGACGAGCACGCGAGCCGCGCGCTCACCGAGATGACTGGCAGCGCCCTCGTGGAAGCGGGCATACCGCTCTTCCAGACGGAGGAGACTCTTCTGAAATCCGCCGCAGACAAGGCCCAAGGGCCGGATGGCCGCTACGCCGAACTGGCGCGCCAGATGGGCGTCTCGCATCTGGTAATCGGCACCGTGCACGAGTACCGCTACAAGACCGATCTCGATGGCGACCCCGCAGTCGGCATCACGCTCCGGCTCGTCGATGCGGCCACCGGCCAGACACTCTGGCAGGGTTCGAGCGGCAACGTAGGCTATGCCTTTGCGTCGCTCACCTCGGCAAGCCAGAAGGCCGTGAACGCGCTCGTGACCGACCTACCGGTCGCCGGCAATAAATTTTGGCGCACGCGCACGAGGAAGTAAGCAATCCAGACCCGCGTTATCCGCCTTAGGCCTGCCGCGATGAACGTCCAAGACGCCCTCAAGCCCAAATCCATCCTGCTCGACGCCGCCCTGATCGGCGGCCTGCTGGTCGGGCTCAACGCGCTCTTCGACCGCAGCCAACTCGGCTGGACGAATTTCAATCCTTCGCCGTACCTCCTACTCCCGCTGTTGATCGGAGGCCGCTACGGCTTCACTGCGGGGCTCTTATCAGGCGTTGGCACGAGCCTCGTGGTGCTGGCGCTGCAGAGCTTCGGAGGGGCGGGCTCGCCCAGCGCAGCCCTCGCACAAGCCCCCTATCTGCACGCGAGCTTTCTCTTTCTCGGCGGGATCGCGGGAGAGCTCTACGGGTGGTTTCGCCGCGAACGGGCGCAAGCTGCCGCGCAGCTCGAAAAGCTTCAGACCTCGGTGCGCCGTTTGGATGCCGATGTCAGTTACCTGCGCGGGGTGAAGGATGAGCTCGACCGCGCGGTTGCCGCCCGCGACGGCGAGGTGAGCACGCTCGACGCGGAGTTGCGGCGCTTGTACGCCGCATCCCGCGAAGACCTGCCTTCGGCTACGCTCGCCTTTCTCCGCCGCCAAGTCCGCCTCACCGACGCGGCGCTTTACGCCATCCCCTCCGGCGAGGGTGCATTGACGCGGCTCGCGCTCATCGGTCGCGACAATCATCTGCCTGAGTCCCTCGGCCGCAAGGCCAGCGCGGTGGTGCGGCTGGCAATCGAGCGATCTTCGCTGGTAACGCTGCCCGAGCTGCTCCAGCAGCGAGAACCCTCCTGCGAAGATCCCATCCTGCTCGCGGCGCCGCTGCGCGACGCCGCGGGCAAAACTCTGGCCGTGCTCGTCGTCTCGGGGATGCCCTTTATTTCCTTCACCGCGCAGACCGGAAATCTGATCTCGCTAATCTGCGGTTGGGCGGGAGAAGTGCTCGACCTCGCTTCCGGAGCGGGCCCAGGCCGCTATCGCATCGTCGCTGGCCGCGACCTTCAGCGCATCTTCACGCGCGAGCATTTCCGCCATCTGCTCCAGCTGGCATTTGAGGCAAACAAGGGGCACCGCCTGCCGTCGTCGATCGTCGTCTTTTCCCTGCCCGGCGTCAGCCCGCGCGAACAGGCGCGCTTCGAAGGTGTGATCGCGAGCGCCATTCGCGCCGGCGACTATGCCGCCGAGCTTGGCCACAGTCACCCGCACCTCGCGGTGCTGCTGCCCCTCGTGGGCGAACGCGGAGCGAGCATCTTCATCGAACGCTGCCGGCAGTTTGTGCGCCAGAGCGGACCATGGCCAAGCGAACTCGACGTGCGCCGGGTGGAGATAGGCCGTGTCACCGATGTCGAGGCGATCCTTGCCGAGCTCGACGGCGCAAGCTCCAAGGCATGAGCGATAGCACACGCATTTCACGCCTCCAGCCGGTGCTGCTCGTGGTGGCATTCATGCTACAGGCGATCTCGCTGCCGCTGCTGTTTCGCGAGGGTCTGCTGCCTTGGGCATTTCTCGCGCACGCGGCGGGCGCGGTCGCCTGGGGCTTAGGAGCAGCCCGACTCTTCCCTCGGGGACAGCGTCCGGCGTGGTGGCAGTCGGGCGCATGGGCGCTGACGTTTCCAGTGGTGGGGCCGCTCGCCTCGCTGTGCTTCGCGTCGATCCTTCGCCGTCCGCCAGTCGACAACAGTGGGCAGCGCTACGTCGTATGGAACGAGCAACCCGCAGGCGCGTGGGATAACGCGCTGCCTGCGGGAGCCTCAGGGCAATCAATCGTGGAGATACTCCAGAGCCCGCGCACTCAACTACGGCGCAATGCCGTGCTGGCGCTGCGTGAACTCGATCCGCAGCTCGCGATCCCGCTCCTCCGGAAAGGCCTCCAGGATAGCGACGAACAGGTGCGCATCTACGCGCAGAATATCCTGAGCACGATGCTGGAGCGGTTTGAAGAAGGCATCAAGCAACTCGAAAACCGCATCGCCTCGGGACAGGGCGACGCAGCAACAGCCACCCGGCTCGCCGAGCAGTATTTCGAACTTGTCTACCTCGACGTCGCAGGGGACGACGAGACCGCCGCCCACTATCTCGCCAAGGCGCTTGCGCTGCTCGAAAAGGCCTTTGGCGCCGCGCCCGACGACCCTGCGATCGTGTTTCTCGGTTTCAAATATGCGCTGCGCGCCCGCGATGCGGGCGCCGCACGCCTCTGGCTGGAGCGGCTCGAACAACGCAAGTCAGACGCGCAACAAGTCCTCCCCTGGCGGATGGAGCTGGCCTTCCTCGAGGGCGACTGGAAGCGGCTCCGGGCGCTCTTTGAGGAGTTTGCCCGAGCCCGCTACATCAACCCACGCATCGAGGAGCTGTCCCGCTTCTGGCTCGGCGCACCCGCTTCGGCATGAGCACGCCCGACGCCAAGATCGCCGATGTCTGCCTGATCCTGGAGGGCACCTATCCCTACGTGCAAGGCGGCGTCTCCTCCTGGGTCCACCAGATCGTCACTGAACTGCCCGAGGTCACGTTTGCGCTTTTCTTCCTGGGCAGCACTCGCGAGCAGGCGAAGCAGAAGCGTTATACACCGCCGGCCAACGTCATTTCGCTCACGGAGGTTTTTCTTTTCGAGAAGCTGCCCCCGGATCAGCTCATACCTGCGCCCCTGCGGCGCGAGCACAAGGATGCGCTCTACACCGTGCTGCGCGATTTCTACCTCGCGCAGGACGACGCGGAGCGGCAGGCGGTATTTCTCAAGGTGATCGATACCCTCGACATCATCGAGGCCACGGGCAGCCCGGTGACTTTCGGCAATTTCCTCCGCGATGAAGAGGCGTGGATGCTGCTGACGGAGGCGGCGGAAAAATTCGCCGCCGAGGAATCTTTCATCGATTTTTTCTGGGCCGCGCGCTTCGTGCACCTGCCGGTGTGGATCGCTCTGTCGCATCGTAAGGAGATCCCCCCTGCTCGCGCGTACCACAGCGTTTCCACCGGGTACGCAGGCATGCTCGGTGCGATCGCCTCACGCTATCACCGTGCGCCCTATCTCATCACTGAACACGGCATCTACACGAAGGAACGCATCGCCGAGATCAGCCAGGCGAGCTGGATCTACGATCCGCCAAGCAAGTACTTCGACGTGCGAGAGGGCATGGGCGTCTTCAAACAGCTTTGGATCGATCTCTTCATGTTCCTCGGGCAGGTCTCGTATGCGAGCGCGCAGCGCATCGTCTCGCTCTTCGAGGGCAACACATACCTCCAGATTGAGTTTGGCGCCGAGGCACGCCGGTTGGAAGTCATCCCCAACGGCATCGACCCGAGCAAATTCGACCCGGCGCTGCAAACGCGCACCGCGCGCCTCTCTGCGGGGCTCGGTGAGGAGATTGTGATCGGCTTTGTCGGTCGCGTCGTGCCGATCAAGGATGTAAAGACGCTCATTCGAGCGGCGCGCACCGTCGTGGCGCGCGAACCGCGCGCTGTTTTTCACCTCATCGGGCCGACGGAGGAAGACCCGGACTACTTCGAAGAGTGCAAGCAGATGGTGACTCTAATGGGTCTCGAGAAGAAGGTGCTATTCCTCGGACCGAGGAATATTCGCGAGATCCTCTCCAGCGTCGACGTATGCCTGCTCACCAGTATCAGCGAAGGGCTGCCGTTGATCATCCTCGAAGCGTTCGCCGCAGGCATCCCATGCGTGGCCACCGATGTAGGTGCGTGCCGAGAACTCATCTTCGGCCGTACTCCTGAGGACAAGGCAATCGGGCGGGCCGGGCTCCTTACCAAGATCTGCTCTCCGCTCGACACTGCCGACGCCGTGCTGCGCGTGATTTCCAGTGCCGATCACCTCCTCCGAATGGGCCAGGCCGGTCGCACCCGCGCCGAACGCCACTACCGCCAATCGGAGATCATGGGGAAGTACCGCTCATTTTACACCGATCATGGCTGGGCACAACTCCCCTCGCCCGCCGATCAACCCACCGCACCCTAATGGCCGGCATCGGATTTCAACTCACGAAACTCATGGCCAAGCGCACCTTCGCCGGTGGCTTGCAGGCCTACGGTTTCGCGGCGCTCATCGGAAGCGGCCCGTGGGTGCTCTCGATGGTCACGCTCGCGCTGCTGGGCCTCGTGGTCAATCGCACTGGGGCAGCCAGGGAACTCGATCTGTTCTTTGTGGCGGTGACGCACATCTTCGGCTTCTCGCTCATACTCACCGGTCCGCTCCAACTGCTGCTCTCCCGCTTTGCGGCCGATGCCGTCTACGAGCGCAAACCGGAGCAGGTATTCCCCTCCTTCCTTGGCGGGCTCGCGCTCTCGCTCGCGGCCAACGCGATCTTCGGCGTCGTGTTCTTCTTCGGCTTCGTCCCGGCCGCGCCGCTCTTCCAATTCTCCGCCACCGGCGTGTTGATGATCGTATCCGCGATCTGGATAGGCGCCATCTACCTTACGGCGGTGCGGGACTACACCGCAGTCATAAAGTGCTTCCTGCTCGGCTACGCCGTGAGCTTCGGGGCTGGCTGGGGGCTCACCCTGCCACTCGGAGTCGCAGGCACGATGGCGGGCTTTCTCCTCGGCCAAGTCGTGCTGCTGCTCGCCATGATCCGCGTCGTGTACCGTGAGTACGGCACGCATGGCGCGCCGAGTTTCGCGTTTCTCCGCTATTTCAAGCGGCACTCATCTCTCGCTGCCTGCGGCCTGGTTTACAATCTAGGTATCTGGATCGACAAGCCGCTCCACTGGTGGCTCTCCCCGCACGGCCACCAAGTGGCGGGCGCACTCTGGGCCTCGCCGCTCTACGATCAGGCGGTGTTTCTGAGCTTCCTCTCAGTCGCTCCGGGCATGGCCGTTTTCCTCCTCACGCTGGAGACGACATTTGCCGATCGCTACTCGGAGTTTTTCCGGCTCGTTGTGGCCAAGGGGAAGCTGCGCGAGATACTCGCGACCAAGGCGGAGATGGTGGAGGCCCTGCGCGATGGCCTGTCGAGGCTGCTGAAATTTCAAGGCGGCGTCACCCTCGCGCTCATCCTGAGCGCCGATCACTTGCTAGCTGCACTGGGGCTCGGCGCCGTGCAGACGATCGTGTTTCAAGTCACGCTCGTCGGCGTCTGCCTCCTAGTGCTTTTCCTGGCCCTTCTCACCGTACTCTTCTATCTGGACCGCCTGCGCGAGGCATTGTGGTGCTGCGGACTCTTTGCCGTACTCAATCTGATGGTGACTGTAGCCGGCTTGATGGCTGACGAACGTTGGTACGGCCTGGGCTTCACCGTGGCCGCCGGCGCCGGTGCGCTGCTGGCAGGCGCACTCTCCAACCGCGCGCTGCGGCGGTTGGAATACGAAACTTTTACCGCGCAACCGCTCTACTCTTGAGAAACCGCCAATCGTTTTCGTAGACTAAATATTCGCGTCCTTCATCCTTTAATCCCCTTCCCCCACCATGTGCGGCATCGTCGGCTACGTCGGTAAACAGAAAGCAGCTCCCCTGATCCTCGAGGGCCTCAAGCGCCTAGAGTACCGCGGCTACGACTCCGCCGGGGTGACCATCCTGCAGGAGGGTCGCTTCGATCTCGTGAAAAAGATCGGCCGCGTCGCCAACCTCGAAAAAGAGCCTGCAACGCACAAGCTAAACGGAAGCTATGGCATGGGCCACACTCGCTGGGCGACTCATGGCGGTGTGACGGATGCCAACGCCCATCCCCATATCAGCAGCGACGGCCAGATCGCACTGATCCATAACGGCGTGATCGAGAACTACTCGAAGATCAAAAAATTCCTGCTCGAAAAGGGCTATACCTTCAAGTCGGAGACCGACACTGAGGTGCTCTGCAATCTCATCGCCTACCACTACTCCAAGGAGCCCGCAGCGCAGAATGGGGACAGCCGTTTCGTATCCAGCGTGCGGAAGGCCCTCCTCCATGCGGAGGGCACCTATGGCATCGTCGTGATGGCGCTCGATGCGCCGGGCGAGCTCGTCACTGCCCGGAAAGGCTCGCCGCTCATCCTTGGACTTGGCGATGGAGAAAGCCTCGTCGCCTCCGATGTGGCGGCGATCGTGAGTCGCACGCAGAACGTCGTCTACCTGAAAGATGGCGAGATCGCGCACCTCACGCCAAAGAACTTTTCGATCACGACACTCAACTCCGAAGCCGTGAGCGCGGTGGTGGACAAGGTCACCTGGTCCATCGCCGACGCAGAACTTGGCGGCTACGCGCACTTCATGGAGAAAGAGATCTTTGAGCAGCCCGTAGCGCTGGAAAATGCGATGCGTGGGCGCTTCTCCGAAGACGGGAGCACCGCGCAATTTGGCGGCCTCAATATCGCGCCCGGCGAATTTCGCGGCATCGAGCGCTTCATGTTCTGCGCCTGCGGCACCGCGCTGCACGCATGCATGGTGACGGAGCACATGATCGAACGCTTCGCGCGCATACCGGTGGAGTGCGACTACGCCTCCGAGTTCCGCTATCGCAACTCCCCGCTGCACCGCAACACGCTCTTCTTCGTAATGAGCCAGTCGGGCGAGACAATCGATACCCTGGCCGCCCTCCGCGAGGCCAAGCGCAAGGGCTACAAGGTGCTTGCGGTGAACAATGTCGTGGGATCCACGATCGCCCGCGAAGCCGATGGCGGCATCTACCAGCATGTCGGCCCGGAGGTCGGTGTCGCCTCCACCAAGGCCTTCACCTCGCAGGTGCTGATCGGGGCGATGCTGGCGCTCTACATCGGCCGTATGCGCGATCTCAGTTTCGGCGCCGGAGTGCGCTACGTCGCCGCGCTCAAGGGCGCACCGGATCTCGTGCGCAAGGCGCTGGAGCAGGCACCGCATATCAAGGCCATCGCGAAGCGCTATGCGCACTACACCGATATGCTTTTCCTCGGCCGCCTCTCGCTCTTCCCCATCGCGCTAGAGGGCGCGCTCAAGCTAAAGGAGATCTCCTACATCCACGCCGAGGGGTACCCTGCTGCGGAAATGAAGCACGGGCCCATAGCGCTCGTGAGCGAAAAGTGCCCGGCCGTCTTTCTCGCCCCCAGCGGCGAGATCCTCAACAAAATCGTCTCTTCGATGCAGGAGATCAAAGCTCGGAAGGGCCCCGTAATCGCAATCGTCACCGAGAATGTGGAACTGCCCGCTGGTCTGGCAGACGAGACCATCGTGGTGCCCGAATGTCACGAGGCTGTGCTGCCCATCGTGATGTCGATCCCGGTGCAGCTCCTCAGTTACTACATCGCCGTCGAACGCGGCTGCGACGTCGACAAGCCCCGAAATCTCGCGAAGTCCGTCACGGTGGAATGAGTCGCTCCCACAGCGGAGACATCCGGAGCGTGTAGGCGCGAGCGGGGCACGCGGCGCGTTGCGCGCCGCACCCGCCCGACGATTACTACGCTTACAAAAAAACAAAAGGCACGCGCCACCAGGTGACGCGTGCCTTGCTATGTTGCGATGCCTTTTGCGCGGGATTTGAGGCGATCTCCTCTCGCGCCGCTGGAATCGATCTTACCCGAAGAGGGGTTTGGGGACTATTTGGCTTTCCCCAGAATCTTCAGGAGCGAGATCGCCTCCAGCACGGCTCGCAGCCGTTTTGCGTTCTCCCATTCGGAGAGCTTTTGTTGCCGGATGCCAAGTTTCCGGGCGAATTGATGCTGCGTCATTTTCGAGCGAAGTCGGGTTCGTCGAATTTGAGCGGCCATTGATGAAGCGGTGGTGGTCGCCATAACGACAGTATGACGGAACCTTCGGGAAAAAAGAAACCAAGATTTAACGGACTGACCGAAATTCTCCGTAGCAAAATCGCTCACGAAAATTTCACTTTCGCTCATCGAGGGGTGCCAAGCCCACTCTCACCGGCGGGTTAGGCACCTTCGGACGGGTGTGCTTGGGCTCTATCGCGGGGCAGTTCTAGTGCCGCCACCGTCTCCTTGTTCGGTCGGCCCGCGGGAGCACGTCGGTCGCTAAATCCCCTCACGACGACGTAAAAAACCGGGGTTAGCAGCAGGCCAAAGAAGGTAACGCCCAGCATACCCCAGAAGACCGCCGTGCCGAGGGCGCGGCGCATCTCCGCGCCCGCTCCCGTGGCCAGCGCAAGCGGCACTACGCCGAGAATGAATGCGAGCGAGGTCATGAGAATCGGTCGCAACCGCAGGCGCGAGGCTTCCACGGCGGCCTCGATCCGCGACTTGCCCGCATCTTGGAGTTGTTTGGCAAACTCCACGATGAGGATGGCGTTCTTGCTCGCGAGGCCCACCAGCACGACGAGCCCGATCTGCGTAAAGATATTATTGTCCTGCCCGGCGAGGAGCACCCCGCCCAGCGCACTAAGGATACACAGGGGCACGATCAAAATCACGGCCAGCGGCAGCCCCCAGCTCTCGTATTGCGCGGCAAGCACGAGGAAGACAAAGAGCACGCACAGCGGGAAAACGTATACAATGGTATTCCCGGCGAGGATCTGCTGGAGGGTAAGGTCAGTCCATTCGAAGTCGAAACCTGGCGGGAGCTCGCGCGCGGCGATCCGCTCCACCGTCTGGATCATCTCTCCGGAGGATATGCCGGGCTGGATGTTGCCGGTGAGATCGGCGCTCGTGAACATATTGTACCGCTGCACCCGATCGGTGCCGCCGATACGGCGGACATTTACCAAGGAGCCGAGAGGCACCATCTTTCCGTCGCGATTTCGCATCTGGAGCCGGGCCACGTCCTCCGGCGCATCGCGAAATTCGGGCTCCGCCATGGCAAAGACCTGATAGGTGCGACCGAAGAGATTGAAGTCGTTTACGTAGACCGAGCCCAGCGCGACTTGCAGGGTCTCGTTGAGCTCCGCCAGGGAGACGCCTAGGTTCTTTGCGGCGGCGCGATCGATATCGACGAAGTACTGCGGCGTGTTGGAGCGAAAGCCCGTGATCAGCGAGGTGAAGCCCGGCTCCTTCGCGATCGCATCGATCAATTTACGGGTCGCCGCATCGAGCGCGGCGAGCCCGGCGCCATCGAGATCCTGCACCTGGATCTTAAAACCGCCGGAGTTGCCTAGGCCGCGCAAGGGCGGCGGCGGAAGCACGAGCACGCGCGCTTCCTTGATGGCCGCAAACTTTTGCCGCAATGAATTCATCAGCGCGGCCGCGGTCAGCGACTTGTCTTTGCGTTCGGAAAAATCCTCCGGGATGATGAACGCCGCACCTACATTAGACTGGTTGGCCTGCAACACGGAGGAATACCCGCTGATGGCAAAGGTGTGCGCGATGCCGGGCTCGGCGCGCGCGATCTCATCGACCCGCCGCACCACCTCGTCTGTTCGGCTGAACGAAGCGCCATCCGGCAGCTGCACCACCACGAGGAAGTACCCCATGTCCTGCACCGGGATGAAGCCGGTCGGCACACGGACAAATGTGAGAACGGTAAGCCCCAGCAGCGCCAGATAGCCGAGCAGCGAAAGCTTGGCGTGACGCACGAGCCCACGAACCAGCAGCGAATACTTCTCGGCCATGCGGTCGAACGCAGCGTTGAACCAGGCGAAGAAGCGATGGACGATCCGCATCGGCCCGGACCCATGATCGCCGTGAGCCTGATGCTCGCGGAGCAGCAGCGCCGAGAGCGCAGGCGACAGCGTGAGAGCATTGAAGGCCGAGATCACTGTCGCCGTCGCGATGGTCAGCGCAAACTGGCGGTAGAACTGGCCCGTGATGCCGCCCAGGAACGCCACGGGCACGAATACGGCGCACAGCACGAGCGCGATAGCGATAAGTGCGCCTGAGACCTCGCCCATCGCCTTGAGCGTAGCCTCACGGCGCGAGTACCCCATGCGCAGATAGCGCTCCACGTTCTCCACGACCACGATGGCATCGTCGACCACGATGCCGATCGCGAGCACGAGGCCAAAGAGCGAGAGGTTGTTGAGCGAAGAGCCGAGCAACTTCATCACGGCAAACGTGCCGATCAGCGACACCGGCACCGCGATGAGCGGAATGATCGAGGCACGCCAAGTCTGAAGAAAGAGGATCACCACCAGCACCACGAGCGCGATGGCTTCAAGCAGCGTCTGCAGCACTGAGACGAAGCTCTGGCGCACGAACTTCGTCGGATCGTAGTTTATGCGGTAGTCGACGCCAGGGGGGAAGCGCGTCTTGAGCTTCTGCATCTCATCGTACACCGCCATCGCCGTATCGAGGGCATTGGAGCCAGGGAGCTGGAAGACGCGGAGAGACACGGCGTTCTTGCCATCCATGTAGCTCTTCACCGCGTAGTCGCGAGCGCCCAGCTCCACGCGCGCCACATCGCGCACGCGGATCACATCACCAGCCACCCCGGTGCGGACCACGATCAAGCCAAAGTCATCCGGTTTGGTGAGACGGCCCTGTGCCGTAAGCGTATACTGGAAATCAGTGCCCCGCGGCGACGGCTCCTGGCCCAAAGTGCCGGCGGCCACCTGCACGTTTTGCTCGCGGATCGCCCGCACCACGTCGCCCGGGGAAAGTTCACGCGCCGCGAGCTTGTTTGGATCGAGCCAGATGCGCATGGTAAATTCCTGGCCGCCGAGCGTGTTGGCATCGGCTACGCCAGGGATGCGTGCGATACGATTCTGCACCTGGAGGGCAACGTAGTTGGCGAGGTAGAAGGTATCGCGCGAGCCATCGGGCGAGTAGAACTGGACCGCGAGCGTGAGATCGGGAGATTGCTTCTTTGCCGTCACGCCGAGGCGACGCACATCCTCAGGGAGCCGGGCGAGCGCAGCGTTGACTCGATTCTGCACTTGCACCTGGGCGTCATCGAGATTGGTGCCGAGCTTGAAGGTCACCACGAGGTTCAGACGCCCGTCGCTCGTGCCCGACGAGGACATGTAGAGCATGTTCTCGACGCCATTTATCTCCTGCTCGAGCGGCGCGGCGAGCGTATCGGCGACCGTCTGGGCATTGGCGCCCGGATACGAGGCGGAGACGACCACCGTGGGCGGCACGACCTCCGGATACTGCGAGACCGGTAGCTGGAAAAAGGCCAGCGCACCCATCAGCGTGATGACGATCGACAGCACCGATGCAAAGACGGGGCGGTCGGCGAAGAAGCGCGGGATATTCATGCGCTCAGCGAGTCTGCGCGGTGATCGATGCGGGGAGCTTCATCTCCGTCTCCTCCGCCTCGGCCGCGGCGCCAGCGCGCACGGCCATGAGGCCATTGATCACCACGCGATCTTCGGCGGCAAGGCCCTCGCGCACCACCCGCAACCCTCCCTCAAGCTGGCCGATGACGACGGTACGCTGGCTCACTTTGCCATCACGCCCGACGACGTAGACAAACGGGCGACCCTGGTCGCTCCCGATCGCAGCATCGCGCACGAGCATCGCATCGTACTCACCGGTGCCAGGGATGCGCAGCCGCGCGAAAAAGCCCGGCGACATCAGCCGATCGGGATTGGGAAATACCGCGCGCGCCTTGATCGAGCCTGTCGTGGAGCTGATCTCATTGTCGACGAAATCGACCTTCCCCTTCTGGGGAAAGCCCTCCTGATTCGCCAGCCCCATCTCAGCCGGGATGGTGCTGAAGAGCGCGCTCTCGCGCTTGCCAGTGCGGGCGAGTTCACGGTACTTGAGCGCGGAGCGTTCATCGACATCGAAATACACGTAGATGGGATCGAGCTGCACGATGGTGGTGAGCACGTGCGCATCCTTGGTGCCGCCTACGATGAGATTGCCCTCCGTGATCATCTTGCGGCCTACCCGGCCCGAGATCGGCGCAGTCACGCGCGTAAAATCGAGCTCGAGCTGCGCTTGATCGAGCTGAGCCTGGGCTGCGGCGAGCGAGGCCACGGCGCCGGCGTAGGCCTTGGTCTTCACATCAGCCTCCTCGGCGGAGATCGCATTGGTCTTGATGAGCCGCGCCGCACGCTCGCTCTCCGACTTGGCCAACTCGAGCGTGGCTTGCGCCCGCTCCAGCTCGGCCTTGGCGCGAGCGTGCTCGGCGGCGTAGCGTCGCGGATCGATGACGTAGAGCAAGTCGCCGGCCTTTACGATGCGGCCCTCGGCAAAATGCGTGCTCTCCAGATACCCGCTCACCCTAGCCCGCACTTCCACCGAGGCTACCGCACCAAGGCGGCCGGGAAACTCGTCCCACTCGGTGAGCCGCTGGGGGATTGGCTTGGCCACCGTCACTTTCGCCGGCGCGGGCGAGGTAGCCGGCGCCGGAGCTTTGGTACAGGAGCTCACACCCAGAGCCAGGATGCAGCCGACGAGTGTGGTGAGGGAGAGACGAATCATGATCGGGAAAAAGACGAAGCGGAGCACGGAGCGTTCCGCCAAAACGAAGTTGGCTACCGATTTCCGCTTTTTACCGGAAGGCAACTGCGCACAACCCAAAAAAGCGACTTCCCTCCTTGCTCGGCGACAAACGAGATTGGGATCGCCCCTAGCCAACGGAGAAACATCGTGTAGGGGCTCCCGCAGCCCTCCGTGAATCGCTCGCCCCTCTGCCTTGCCCTCTCGCTTTTAATCTTCGTCGGCTGTGCCAGACGAGAGAACGTAGCCGACCGTGGCACACGGGAGGGCATTTTGCACCTAGCCGTCGGCAATGAGCCTACGGACCTCGATCCGCACACCGTAACTGGCACAGGAGACGCCAAGATCGTGCACTCGCTGTTTGAGCCGCTGGTGAGCTACGATCCCACCACGCTCGCTCCTGTGCCTGCCCTCGCCGAGCGCTGGGAAATCTCCCCCGACGGGCTGACCTATACCTTTTACCTCCGCGCAGCCAAGTGGTCCAATGGCGAGCCGATCACCGCGCAGGATTGCGTCGACTCCTGGCAACGGATGCTCACGCCCTCCCTCGGCGCGGAGTATGCCTATTTTCTCTATCTACTCCGCGGCGCCGAGGCCTACTACACCGGAAAATCCAAGGATTTCTCCACCGTCGGCGCAACTGCGCGCGATGCTCGCACCCTTGTCGCCACACTCGAGTACCCCGCGCCGTACTTCCTGCAAATGCTGCTCAATTCGCCCTGGCGGCCTGTAAATGTCCGCGCCATCGCCGCAGTCGGCGATCCCTCTCGCCGCGGCACGCCCTGGACTCGACCCGGCAAACACGTCAGCAGCGGCCCATTTGTGCTCAAGGAATGGACGATCAACCAACACATCATCGTCGCCCGATCGCCCACCTACTGGGCTCGCGATCAAGTGCAGCTCAACGCTGTCCATTTCTATCCCATCGACAATATCGACGCGCAGGAGCGGGCCTATCGGGCCGGCCAGCTGCACGCCACGTGGGATCTTCCGCTGTCGAAGATTCTGCCGCTGCAGCGGGAAAAATCGCCTGCCCTCCGCATCGACCCGCTGCTCGAAACGCATTTCTTCCGGCTAAATGTCCGCCGAGAGCCTTTCGACGATGTCCGCGTCCGGCGCGCGTTCGCGCTCGCCGTCGATCGCGTGGCGATCGCGAACAAGGTCCTCCCCGGCGGCCGGCGAGCGGCAGAGACGTTTGTGCCCTCCTTCCTCGCCGGCTACACACCGCCTGCGCCAGGCCAGCGCTTCGACCCCTCGGCCGCGCGCAAACTGCTCGCCGAGGCCGGGCATGCGGGCGGCGCAGGCCTGCCGCCCATTGAAGTCTTGTACCACAATTCTGAGATCCTCCGCCTCGTCGCCGAAGCTATCCAGCAAATGTGGCAGCAGGAGTTGGGCGTGACGGTCACGCTCCTCAACCAAGAGAAGAAGACCGTCGCCGCTGCACGCCGCACCGGCGACTACCACGCAAACCTCGGCACATGGACGGCCGACTACCTCGATGCCACGACCTTCCTCGATATGTGGTACGCCGACTCGGGAAACAACCAAACTGGCTGGGCCTCCTCCGCCTTCGATGCGCTCCTCAAAAAGGCCAACACCCAAGCCGACCCCGCCGCCCGTGCCACCACGCTCGCCAGGGCCGAGGGGCTCCTCCTCGAGGAGGCTCCCATTATTCCCGTCTATTTCAATTCTCACATCTATCTGCTTCACCCCGCGGTGCGCGGCTGGCAGCCGACGCCGATGGATCATACAGAGTATCGATACGTGAGACTAAGCCCCTGAGGCTGCCTCGCCCCTTCTGTCACCGCCCGGCCGTAACTGCCAGCAACACCCGGCGGCACCCTAGGCCCGTGGGTGCGCTTTGGCGTAGATATCCTTGAGCCGGGCCACGCTCACATGCGTGTAGATCTGTGTCGTCGCGAGTTGGGAGTGGCCGAGCAGCTCCTGCACCAGCCGCAGGTCCGCACCCGCATTGAGCAAGTGCGTCGCATAGGAGTGCCGCAGCTTGTGCGGCGTGAGGTCGAGCGGTAGCCCAGCGGCGGCGAGGTAGCGCTTGAGCATCGTTTGCACCTGGCCTACCTTCATGCGCCCGCCGGCAGAGTTTTGCAGCACAGGCGCGTCATGCCCTTTGTCCAGCGCGTGCTCATCACGAAATTTCTTTAGCACGGCATGCGCGATGCCCCCAAGGGGGCAGAGTCGCTCCTTCTTTCCCTTGCCAAGCACGCGCGCGACGCCGGACTGCGGATCGACGTCGCCATAGTTCAGCGCCACGAGTTCACTCACGCGCAGCCCGCCGCCGTACAGTATCTCCATCGCGAGTCGGTCGCGCCAGGCGGTGTGGATATCGAGCGCTTCCGCCTCCAGCAGGCACTGTGGGCCGGTGAGCAGTCTCTTCATCTGCTCCTCGGTCAGGAATTTCGGGAGGCGTTTTTCCAGTTTAGGAAGGGGCACGCCGAGTAGCGGGTCTCGCTTCAGCTTCCCGTGGTGCATCCAGTACTTGAAAAACGTCCGCAGCCCAGAGGCGTGATTGTGAAGCGTGCGACGGTCGAAACGCCGCTGGGCTTCGATCACGAAGTCACGCATATCGCGCGCCGTCAGCGCATCCAGTCCAGCCGACCACAATCCTACTCCAGGGCTCGCCAGCCACCGGTAGAAATCTTCGAAGGCCTGCCGGTAGTTGCGTACCGTGTAGGCCGAGTAGCGGCGCTCTTTTGCCAAAAACGCCTCAAACGGAGCCCACCACTCCGTATCCACCTCAGGCGGTATCGGCAGCGGGGGCGTGCTCTCGCTCATAGGTTGGCGATGGCCGTCCGGACAGCGACCCTACGCTTTTTGTGGGCTAGCCGTCGCTTCGATCTGCCGCATGACGGCAGTCGCATGGAGCCGCAGGGCGCCCTCCGGATCGAGGCCCTTTGCACGCGCCGCAGCGGTCAATTCAAAGAGGCGCCTACCTAGCGTCGCCTCATCCAGCTCCCCCTCGAGTTGGCGGATCTCGGCGAGATTGACTGCGCCCTCGGCCGGAAGCTTCTTCTTCTCGATCTGTTTCCACACCGCCTCGGCAAACATCAGCGCCGGCAGGCGCGGCGGGAGATCCTTGAAGACTCGGTTTGCTTGCGCAGGGCCGTTCTTCTTTTCCGTCGCTTTGATCTTCTCCCATTCTACGATCACTTGCTCGGAGGTCTCCAGCTTGCCGGCGCCAAAGACGTGCGGGTGGCGGCGGATGAGCTTGTCGTTGATATCGCGCGCCACGTCCTCGAAGGTGAACTGCCCTTTCTCCGCCGCGATCTGCGCGTGAAAAACGACTTGGATCAACACGTCCCCCAGCTCTTCGCGCATGTGCGGGTAGTCCCCCCGATCAATGGTATCGATCAGCTCACTGGCCTCATCGATGAGGCAGCGCACGAGCGAGGCATGCGTCTGCTCCTGATCCCAAGGGCACCCATCGGGAGCCCGCAGCCGCGCCATCGTAGCCTTCAAATCCTCGATCGCACTCATCGTGCGGTGAGGAGAAACCACGAAACACACGAAACACACGAAAAATCCCACGCCCTGACTCCCTTCCCCTTAAACTCTGGCCTCGTTTTCGTGGGTTTGCTGTGTTTCGTGGTTCCTTTCCCACATCCCGTATGTCCGATAAACTCACCGAGATCATGGCTTGGAAGCGGCACGAAATCGCGCCGCGCCTCCGTTTCGTCTCGGAGTCCGAGCTGGCGCGCGCCGATGCGTCGCTGCCCCGCCCCCCCTCCTTTGCCACGGCGCTTCGCCGCTCCGATGGCGCGCTCGCCGTGATCTCCGAGATCAAACGGCGCTCTCCCTCTGCTGGCGACATCAAGGCAGGAGTCTCCTCGCTCGATCAGGCCAAGCGCTACCATACCGCGGGGGCCGACGCGCTCTCCGTGCTCACCGACGAGAAGTTCTTCGGAGGTACGCTTGCCGATCTCCGGGGAGTCACCGCCTACTTCGCCAACACTCCACCACCCCGCCCCTGCCTGCGCAAGGACTTCATGGTTCACCCGCTCCAGGTGCTCGAGGCTCGCGAGTCAGGCGCGAGTGCCATCCTGATCATCGTCCGCGCGCTCAACGACGATGAGATAAAGACCCTCTTCAACGCCGCAAAGGCCGCCGGGCTCGACGCGCTCTTCGAGATCCACAATGAGCCCGAGCTCGATCGCGCCGTCGCCCATGGCGCGCGGATCATCGGCGTCAACAACCGTGACCTCGCCATCTTCAAGACTGACCTTGGCCTAAGCGAGAGGCTCATCCCGCGCTTTCCCAAGGATGTCATCGGCGTCAGCGAGAGTGGCATTTTCACCGGAGTCGATGCCGGTCGAGCGCGCGCTTCGGGCGCCCACGCCATCCTCGTCGGTGAAGCACTTATGCGCGCCGCCGATCCCGCCGCGCTGATCACCGAGTTTCGCAGCGCCTAAAGCCATGACCCAGCGCCCCATCACCGCCTTTGCCAAGCTCGGCGGGCTGTACTTCCTCCCTCGCTCGATCGACAAGATCCGCAAACATGCCGCCGGCACGCTGCATCCCGAGCACTTCGAGTACATCGGCAAAGGCTTCGATGGCCGGCTCTGCCACTTCCTCGGCATCAAGTACGACGACCTGCGCGCTCGCGTGCTTGCCGGCGGCACCGACGAGGATGTTCTCGCGTGGATCGAGCAAAACGGTCGCAAGCTCACCGAGATGGACGTGCTCATCTGGAACGGCTTCGCCGCCAAGCGCGGCTGGCGCGACGATGCCACCGGAAATCTCGAAAAGAACAAGGCCGACAGCGGCCTCGCCCATCGCACCGACCTCGTCACTTTCTTCGATTATTACGAAGTCGACGAAGGCCGCGCTCCGCGCTGAGTGAGAGCCCCTTTCGCCTGCACGCCCATCTCCGATCTTACGATGCCGCTCTCGCCGACTGCCACTCGCGACCTGCTCGCCCAGCTCGGCCACCTGCCCAAGCGCTTCCTCGGCCAGAATTTCCTGGTCGATGGCAACATCGTCCGCAAATCCCTCGAACTCGCTGAGGTGCAGGCTGGGGACGCGGTCGTGGAGGTCGGCCCAGGACTCGGCACGCTCACCAGCGCGCTCCTCGAAGCGGGAGCCAGCGTGTGGGCCGTAGAAAAAGACCGTACGCTCCACGCTCATCTCGAAGCCAGCCTGCTGCCGCGCTTTCCCGAGAGATTTCACCTTCTGGAGGGCGACGCCGTGGAGCATCCCCTTGCAGGCCTGCCATCGCCGCCGCCCTCCGACTTCAAGGTCGTCGCCAACCTCCCCTACGCGATCGCTACGCCCTGGCTCGATGAGGTGCTGGCCGGCTCGTTGCCCGTCCGGCTGGTGCTCATGCTGCAACTCGAAGCTGCGCAGCGCTACTCCGCGCAGCCAGGCTCCAAGTCTTTTGGCGCGATCTCGATTTTCCTGCAAGCCGCGTATGATATCGCCCCAGGCCACAAGGTGGCCGCGGCGTGTTTTCATCCCCGGCCCGATGTCGAGTCGCATCTCCTGCATCTTGTACGCAAGCCGCACCCCTTCGTTTTTCCCGCCGCAGTCAAGGCGCTGATCCGCGCCTGCTTTCAGCAACGGCGCAAGCAGATCGGCGCTCTCCTCCGCGGTCGGCTGCCGGATGGCCTTTCGCCTACGGCGGTCGCGGAACTTCTCCGCGCCCACGGACTCACAGAACAGGCCCGCCCCGAAGCCATCCCCGTCGCTTGGTGGGTGCAGTTTTCCAGCCTCTTTCCACCGCTGACTTGAAAGCCCCTCGGTTCGTTGCTATTGAATTAACCACTTTTATGTATCGCTTCACGCTCGCGCTTCTCGCCGCCACGCTTGCCCTTGTCGCCCGCGCTCAAGACGCCGGTTCGGGCCTCGTCGGCAAGGTCGAGGGCCGCCACTACGTTTCTCCCACCGGCCAGTTCAAGGTCCTCATCCCTGTGCTCCCGGAGCTCGGCGGAGACATCACCGACACGCCCAATGTCGTCACCTTCCAGGATGATTTCAACCTGCTGGTGAGCATCGCGGCCTTTCCGCAGGATGCCACGCAGCGCTGGGAGCTTTCCACCCGCGGGGCGAAGGACTACCTCATCTATTTCTTCAGCAACTTTGTCCTCTCCGATTTTAAGCAAAACTTCCCCGGCGTGCGCCTCGAGAGCGCGAAATTTCTCCCCACGCGTCAGGATGGCTCCCTCCTCACTTACCTGCTGATCCCAGGCGGCACCATGTTTGCCGACCGCGTGCCCAAGCTGAGCGTAGACCAGGTCCCAGTCGCCAAGCGCGGCAACATCCTTTTCGTCCGCAACGAGTACGTCTACATCATCAGCACCGAGATGGCCGAGCGCGTCATCGAGGGCAAAGCCTACACCAAGACCACCGAGCAGGAGGACGAAGCGCTCCTCACCCGCCTCATTGATATCGTGAACAAGATCCAGTTCACCAAGCCGGTGCAGGCCAAGGAAGCCGCCAAGAAATGACACCTCTTCGCCGCCTTTCGACGCGACTCGTGCTCGCGCTCGCGGCGGTGTGCCTGGCGCTTTTGCTGGGTGGCTGCGTCTACCTGAGGCTGCTCGAGCTCAAGAAACAGCTCGGGCAATTTGACCGTTTCTTCCTTCTCCAGACGCATCATGGCGTAGGCCTTGTCTGCCAGAAGCCGATCCTTACGCCCGACGATATCCGGTGGATCGGCCTCCGCCCCGAGGAGACCAAGACGCTTGGCCAAGCCGAGCAGTGGCAGGTGCGCTGGATCAAGCAGCTCCCTCCCGGCATCGTCGAGAGCGGGCAGTTCGACATAGCGATCGAGCTTGGTTTTGTGGAGGGCCGCCTCACACGCGTCGCGATACCCGAGCGCTATTTCGCCGTGATGCCCAAGGATTTTCTGGTGAATATCATCAAAAGCCTCGGCCAGGGGCGCGTCGACAAATCATCCCGGAAGATCGAGTCCGCGGTCACCGCCGTGCCGCCCGCACTCCCCGATATCGACAAGCTCCTCGGCCGCCCGAGTGAGGAGATCGTGGATGGCCCCAACACCATCGTCCGCTATCGCTATGTACCCGTGACCAAGGAGGCAGGCGCCGGCGTCTTCGACATGCGCCTCACCTTTCACACCACGAGCGGGAAACTGCTGGAATGGCAGGGTAAGACCCCGGTGGGAAATATCCGCTTCAAGTTCGATCAGCCCAAATGAGCTGCTGATACGAGCCGACTCTCTTCCTCATGTTCCCCCCCGGCTACATGCTCCGTCCCGCGGTGGAGGCCGATCTGCCGGCCATCGTCGCGATCTACAACTCGATCATCCCCGGCCGCATGGTGACCGCGGATCTCGAGCCGGTGACGGTGGAGGCCCGCAAGCCATGGTTCGATGCGCACCAGTCTCCCACTCGCCCGCTGTGGGTGCTGGCCGATGCGGCGGGCGAGGTCGTCGCGTGGCTGAGTTTCGATACCTTCTACGCCCGGGCGGCGTATGACGGCACCGCCATGGTCGCCATCTACATCGCCGAGTCGCATCGTGGGCAGGGCTTGGGGCGCTCTCTCTTGCAGACCGCGCTCGCCCGCGCCCCAGGGCTTCAGCTTCATACGCTCCTCGGCTACATCTTTGCGCACAACGAGCCGAGCCTCCGACTCTTTGCCAAGCATGGCTTTGAAAAGTGGGCTCACTTGCCGCGCGTCTGCGTAATCGACGGCGTGGGGCGGGATGTCATTATCATGGGCCGCCGCGTCGCGCCGTAAAACTGGCCCCATTCGTGCGGTAGACGAGCAAGCCTTCCCTGCCTTCACCATGAAACTTTCCCTCGTCCTCGCTTTTCTCGTCCCCGCACTGGCTGCTTGGGCTGCGGAGTCCGCCAAGCCCTTCGGGCTCGTCCTCCACGGCGGTGCGGGAGTGATAGAGCGCGCAGGCATGACTTCCGAGCGCGAAGCCGAGTACCGCGCCAAACTCGCCGAGGCTCGCGATGCCGGCTATGCTGTGCTGGAGCGTGGCGGCTCCGCTCTGGATGCAGTGGTGGCGACGATCATCATTCTCGAGGATTCTCCGCTTTTCAATGCGGGCAAGGGCGCCGTCCTCACCGCTGATGGGACGTGCGAACTCGACTCCTCGATCATGGATGGCCGCACCCAGGCCGCGGGCGCGGTCGCCGGAGTGAAACGTATCCGAAATCCCATCACGCTTGCCCGCGCCGTGATGGAGAAATCCGTGCACGTGATGCTCACCGGCGAGGGCGCGGAAAAATTCGCGCAGCAGCAGGGGTTTGAGTTTGTGCCCAACGACTATTTCTACACCCCGCGCCGTCGCGAGCAACTCGAGCGGGCACAGCAGCGGGAGGCGGAGAAGGCCAGGTCCGCCCCCAAAAAATCCGCCGCCCTCGACGATGCGTTTGATCGCCTTGCCCGCTACGGCACGGTCGGCTGTGTGGCCCTCGACCGCCAAGGCAACCTCGCAGCCGGTACGTCGACGGGAGGCATGACCAACAAACGCTTTGGTCGCGTCGGCGACGCGCCCATCATCGGGGCGGGCACCTACGCCAGCAATGCCACCTGCGCGGTCAGTGCCACTGGGTGGGGGGAGTTTTTCATCCGCGCCACGGTCGCGCACGACATTTCCTCCCAGATGGAGTACAAAGGAGCCCCGCTGGCCGCCGCCGCGCAGTCCACCATGGACAAGGTCGCCAGGCTCGGCGGCGACGGCGGTGTGGTCTGCATCGACAGGGATGGCAATATCGCGATGCCCTTTAACACCGCTGGCATGTACCGCGGCTATCGACTCTCGACAGGCAAGGCCGGGGTCGAAATCTTCGGAGCCGCCAGATGACGGCCAGCTGGATCATGGCTCGAACGGCAGTTCTTGTCCCAATGCCACACGCTACACCACCACCGGGCGGCCCGGTCAGCACGGTAGCCAAAGCGTCGCGCTGGGAGGCTAAACGTTAAATATCCGCATCTTTTTCCGCCTTCCCTTCCCCGTCCCAAGCCCCTCAAATCGGGGCAATCACGCCTGATGCCCACCAAGCCGCCGTTCCCCGCCACGTCGTCCAAAACCGAGTCGTCCGCTCCTGCCGCGGCTCCTGCCATCCGCCCCGTGAAGAAACTCATGGCGGCCAATCGCAGCGAGATCGCCGTGCGCATCTTCCGCGCTGGCACTGAGCTGAGCCTGCGCACGGTCGCAGTTTTCGCACAGGAGGACCGCCTCTGCATCCATCGCTACAAGGCCGACGAGGCCTACCAGGTCGGCGCGGGGAAAGGCCCTGTCGCTGCGTACCTGGATATCCCGAGCATCGTCGCGGTCGCCAAGGAGCATCAGGTCGACGCCATCCATCCGGGCTACGGCTTCCTTTCAGAGAATGCGGAATTTGCCCGCGCCTGCGAACGTGCCGGCGTGATCTTCGTCGGCCCCCGGCCCGAGTTGCTTGATATGATGGGCGACAAGACAGCGGCTCGCGCCGTGGCCCAGCGCATCGGCGTGCCTGTGCTCCCCGGCACCAAGGACCCCATCACCGATCGCGACGAAGCGCTCAAGACTGCCAAGTCGATTGGCTTCCCTCTCATCATCAAGGCGGCATTCGGCGGTGGCGGCCGCGGCATGCGTGTTGTCCACAAGCCTGAAAACCTCGCCAATCTCCTCGATGAAGCACAGGCCGAGGCGGGGCGCGCGTTTGGCAATCCCGCCGTCTTCCTCGAAAAGTACATCCCCCGCGCCAAGCACATTGAGGTGCAGATCCTCGGCGACAAACACGGCAACGTCATCCATCTGCACGAGCGCGACTGCTCGGTGCAGCGCCGGCACCAGAAGGTCGTCGAGGTCGCCCCGTCCTACGGACTCCCTGAAAAGATCGTCCGCGAGCTCTGCGATGCCGCCGCCCGCCTCGCCCGCGAGATCCGTTACGATAATGCCGGCACCGTGGAGTTCCTCTACGATCTCGATCACCACGAGTGGTTCTTCATCGAGATGAATCCCCGTATCCAGGTCGAGCATACCGTCACCGAAGTCATCACCGGCCTCGATCTAGTGCGCGCCCAGATCCTCATCGCGCAGGGCCATGCGCTGCACTCGCCCGAGGTCGGCATGCCGTACCAGACCGAGATCCCGCGCAATGGCTTCGCGATCCAGTGCCGTATCACCACGGAGGACCCGGAAAACAAGTTTATGCCCGACTACGGCCGCATCATGGCGTATCGCTCGCCGGGCGGCTTTGGCGTGCGTCTCGATGGCGGCATGGGCTACTCCGGCGCGGTCATCACGCCTTTCTACGACTCGATGCTCGTGAAGAGCATCACCAGCGGTCAAACTTACGAGATCGCGATGAACCGCGCCCGCCGCGTGCTCAGCGAGTTCCGCATCCGTGGCGTCAAGACCAACATCCCCTTCCTCGAAAACGTCATCGCGCATCCGCAGTTTCGCTCGGGCCAGGCGACCACGACGCTGATTGACACCACGCCGGAGCTCTTCGCCTTCAAGCCTCGCCGCGACCGCGCTACCAAGCTCCTCAATTTTCTCGGCAATGTCATCGTCAACGGCAACCCGCACGCCAAGGGTTTCCGTCCCGAGAAACCCTTCCCCGCCGCGCCGATCCCGCCCTCGCCTGCTTCGGCCAATCCGATTCCGCCTGGCACGCGCGACATGCTGCTCAAGCTCGGTCCGAAGAAGTTTGCGGAGTGGACCGTGAAGCAGAAGCGCCTTCTGATCACGGATACGACGTGGCGCGACGCCCATCAGTCTCTCATGGCCACGCGCGTGCGCAGCTACGACATGCTCGCATGCGCCGATGCCGTCGCTCGCCGCGCGCCCAATCTCTTCTCTCTCGAGATGTGGGGCGGCGCCACCTTCGACACCGCCATGCGTTTCCTCAATGAGGATCCTTGGGAGCGCCTGCGCCAGATCCGCGCCCGCGTGCCGAATATCTGCTTCCAAATGCTGTTCCGCGGCGCCAACGCCGTCGGCTACACCAACTATCCGGAGAATGTCGTCGCTGGCTTCGTAAAGCACGCTGCTGCGAGCGGCATGGATATCTTCCGAGTTTTCGACTCGCTCAACTACCTGCCCAATCTGCGCGTCGCCATGGAGTCGGTGCAGGATACGCACGCGATCTGCGAGGCCGCGCTCTGTTACACCGGCGACATCCTGGATGACCGTCGCGACAAGTTCTCCCTCAAGTATTACGTACGGGTCGCCAAGGAGCTCGAGAAGATGGGCGCGCACTTCCTTGCCATCAAGGACATGGCCGGCCTCTGCCGCCCCTACGCGGCCGCCAAGCTGGTCAAGGCGCTGAAGGAGGAGGTCGGTCTTCCAATCCACTTCCACACCCACGATACGAGCGGCATCGCTGCCGCCTCCGTACTCCGCGCCGCCGATGCGGGCGTCGACGTTGTTGACCTCGCGCTCGCCTCGATGAGCGGCAGCACTTCGCAGCCCAATCTCAACTCCGTCGTAGCGGCCCTGCAGAATACGCCGCGCGACACTCAGCTCGATGTCGGCGCCCTCAACGAGTTTTCCGACTACTGGGAGACCGTGCGCGAGTACTATCGCCCCTTCGATACCGCGCCCAAGGCGGGCTCCGCCGAGGTGTACCTCCACGAGATGCCGGGTGGCCAGTACACCAATCTCAAGGAGCAGGCCGCTTCGATGGGCGTCGCCCAGCGCTGGCCTGAGATCGCCCGCACGTATGCAGAGGTCAACACGCTCTTTGGCGACATCGTCAAGGTCACGCCCTCCTCCAAGGTGGTCGGCGACATGGCGCTTTTCCTCTTCAGCAAGGGCATCAAGCCCGCCGATATAGTAAACCTCGAGCCGGGCGTCACCGCCTTCCCGGAAAGCGTGATCGATATGATGATGGGCGGCCTCGGCTGGCCTGAGGGCGGCTGGCCGGAGCGTGTATCCCTCGTCGTGCTCGGCGAAAAGCGCCACAAGGAGGCCCGCGCCAAGTATACGCAGGATATGAAGAAAAAGGCGTCCGCTTCCGCGGCGCCGATCGATCTCGACAAGACTCGCGCCGAGCTGGCCGACAAGCTCAAGCGCCCGGTCACCGACGATGATCTCTACTCGCACCTGATGTACCCGCAGGTCTTCGCGGATTTCGCGAAGCACGTTGCGACGTACAGCGATGTCTCGGTGCTCCCCACGCCCGCCTTCTTCTACGGTCTCAAGCCTGGCGAGGAGATCTCCGTCAGCATCGAGCAGGGCAAGGTGCTCATCATCCGCCTCATCTCGATCGGCCAGCCCGACAAGGATGGTCGCCGCGCGATCAGCTACGAACTCAACGGCATCGCTCGCGAGACCTTCGTGCTCGACAAGACGGTCGCGCCCAAGACCAAGGCTCGCCCGAAGGCCGACCTCAACGATGCCACCCAGGTGCCGGCCCCCATCCCTGGCCTCATCGCCCAGCTCAACGTCTCCGTCGGCTCCAAGGTCAAGAAAGGCGACAAGCTCCTTATGATGGAGGCGATGAAGATGCAGAATACAGTCTACGCTCCCTGCGACGGCGTCGTGGCGGAGCTCAACGCCGCCCTCGGCGACACGGTCGAGGCCAAGGACTTGCTCGTAAAGATCCGGGCTTGAGCGGATTTGCCTCGGTGGCCTGCCACCGAGGCATGTCCCACGGCTGTCTCGGCCCGCTCGGATTCATGTCCGCGATTGCTGGCGCGGCCCTCGACCGCGCCCCCCGGCTTGGAACCTCGCTTGATCCTCTAGCGCGATGCCACGTCCACCGACTCGCGCTTACGGAATAGATACATCACTCCCGGCTGGATAGTCACGGGCTGCAGGCTACCAGCCTCGACGTAGTCGCGCGCGACCCATTGCAGCAGATCCCGCCCTGCGCCGGAGCGTTCACCATACCGAGCCACCCCATACTCACCGAGGTCGCGCGGCACCACGACCACCCACCCTGGCGGCCTGGCTTCCAATCGCTTCACGAGGGAGGTTTCCCGCTGCACATCCGTGACGGCGGAATAGATGGTGCCTACGGGACTCGGCATTCGCGCGAGATAGTTGAGCATCAGCCCTTCAGGCAAGGCCACCAAGGCTTCCCCCCGCCCGTTCTCCCTGAGATAGCGCTCGACGCCTTGGAAGACGCGCATGCCTTGCCAGCTGTAAAACTGGTCACGGCCCTCGCCCAGGGGCAGCGTGATCTTGCGATAATTTTTTATGCTCTGCCACCCCATGGCTGCGACACCCGGCAATACCAGCGCAACCGCGGCCGCTTGCAGCCAGCGCCGCGCTGAGACGGAGACACAAACTCTCCGCGGAAATTCGCCCACCAGAACGGCCAGGACGACGAGCGTCGCGAGAGCCGCTTGATAAAAGCCGAATTGATGGATGCGACCGTTCAGGATCATACGCACCATCATGGCCGCGCCCACCACGGCGAGCAGCACCCGCAGCGTCGCCACCGGGTCTCCGGCTACCGTCGCGAGCCCCATCCGCCGCGCTCTGAGTGCCACGACAAACAGATAGGCTACCAACAAGCCCAGCAGACACCGGCCCGCGTTGCCCCACACGAGGGCTGGCAGCCACCAGGAGACGACGGCGACTAAAGTAGCGATACCTGCGCCGGTGAGCAGCAACGGCCAGCCCGATCTTAAACGCGATAACCCCCGCCCCAATAAAACAAAGCCGCCGGCCATGGCCAGGGCGATAGCCACCGCCCCCAGATGCTTCAAAAAATTGAGGCCCGGACGGTCCAAACCGGCGAATTTGAGCTGGGCCGGCTCCGCGACGTAATCCGGCGATACGATAAGGTTCATCCACGCTCGGGTCGCCGCGGCAAGAGCATCAGCCAGCGGGAGGTGACGCGAAAAATAGAGCATGAACGCCGCTGTCGGCAGCAGTGCCCCTACTCCAAACGCCAGCAGCCATCTGCGGCGTAAGCGCTCACTTGCGGCCATACGCAGCCCAAAGGCAAGCGCGCACACCAGACCCGCAGCGAGGATGATCTCGGCCTTCAACACCAGCGCCAGTCCTGCCAGCAAGCCCATACTGGCGCTGCAGTACAGCGTAGGCCGGCTCAACCAGCGGGCCGCGACTGCCACCAACAAGACGAGGACGAGAATACCGTGCGTCGCCTCATGTGCATAGGGTGTAAGATAGTTGAAGCTGCCCGTGCGCGACAGCCGGCCAAAGCCAAACACCACGATCAACGTCGAGCCGCCCAGCATGGCCGCCAGGGGTCCCCACGCCTTCCTCAACAGGAAATACATCACCGCCACAATCGCGGTGAAAATCGCAAGATTGGCCCAGACCAAAACCATCATGCCGCTCCCCAAGAAATGGAACAGGACTCCATTGAAGTACTGTGAAAACGGCCCGTAGAAATTATCTACATCCCGATACAGCACCGCGCCCTCGCTGATCCGCCAAGGGAGATACAACTCCCGCCCAAAGTCTACGATGGCATCGGGCCATTTTCGCCACGAGACCACCAGCATGTAGGCCGCCAGGCTCACCATGGTCAAAGCATGGATCGAGGCGCGTTCGTACCATGGCTCCTTTACGGAGCCGGCAGCGGGGTTGGGGAAGCTGGAGTTCAACGAGGGTTCAGACTGCCAGGCCGCCCCACCCATTCGGGGAAGAAAAGGCAAAGCCCAGCCGCGCATGGGGTGACTGCGACCGGCAGAGCAGGCTCAGACGAGCGGAGGGGTTCGCATTCGCTGGCACGAATGGCGGCCGCTTCTCAAGGGGCATGTCACCAGCTTGCGGATTAAATCCGCCGAGATCAACCCTTGTCACTGCGGACTGTCGGGAGCCCACAGCACGCCAGACCCTTATTACCAGCTAATTGCACTACTTCTCGTGGCGGCGGAAGAGATAGATATACGACGGCGTAAACGAGGGCGTAGCCCCGTTGAGCGCATTGAAATAATCCTGCTTCACCCAGGCCAACAACTCAGCCCCGGCGCCGGAGCGCTCCCCATATTGCTGGATGCCATACTCGGTCAGATCGCGCGGGATAAATGCCACCCACTCCGGTGGGTTTGCTTTTAATTGCGTTACGAGCCTTGCCTCCCGCCCTCCCGCAGTGGCCGCAGAATAGAAGAAGAAGGGTGCTACCGGGCTGGAGCGACGCGAGAGGTAGTTGATCATCAGTCCCTCGGGGAGAACGACCAACTGGCTGCTCGGCTGGGTCGCGAGCATACGCACCAGCTCCGGCAGATTACCCTGGTGATCCCAAATATAGAATCTATCCCGCCCTTCCCCGTGCGGCGTAGAGAGCAGTTTGTACGCAAACTGCCCGTGCCGGGCAGAGCCGAAGATCGCGCCGGCGATCACCACCGCCAACGCAGCACGCAGCGTGCGGCGCTGCCATGGTAGCACAAGACGCACCTGCTCGGGCAACTCTGCAACCAGCACCGCCACCACCACGACTGCCCCCAGCGCGGCCTGATAAAAGCCGAATTGCGCGATGCGGCCGTTTAACACCATGCGAGCCATCAACGCCATGCCGAGCACGAGCAGCAGCCACCGCAGTTGCAACGTGCGATCCAAGGCGACCGTGGCTATCCCGTCGCGTTTGCTCCGGTAGACGAGATAGCCAGCGTAAATGAGTTGGAGACCAAGCAGGCAGGTGCCTACGCGCGACCAAAGCTCCCCCACCAGCAATGAGCCGCCTGCCGCCCCCGCTACCAGCAAGGCAGCCGCCGGCACCCGATAACGTTCGGGGAAACGCGCTATCCGCGCGACCGCCATTGCCAGCACTGCGAAGATACCCACTGCGCTCGCCACGCTCACCGCGTGCCGGGCGAGATTTGCGCCGATCGCATCGAGGCCGGAATAGTTCAATTGCGCGACCTCGGCGACATAGTGCCCAGTGCCGATTACGTTGTACCAGGCTCGCCCCGCTGCTGTCGCAGCTTCCAGTGCCGGCAGATGGAAGCAAAAATAGACGAAGAACGCCAGCGAAGGCACCAAGGCAGCTGCGCCAAAAACCGGTAGCGTACCCACAGGAAAAGGCGACCGCCCTGCTATTTTGAGAAACCCCGCCAAACCGCAGAGGCCAGCCGCGGCCAGGATGATTTCCGCCTTCAGCACGAGCGCCAAGCCCACCATGAGCCCCATCGCGCCGCCAGAGCGCCACGTCGGTTTTTCAAGCCAGCGCCAGCAGCACCAGGCCAAGAGCAGCAAAACGAGAATGCCGTGCGTGGTCTCATGCGCATACGGGAGCGCATAGTTGAAACCACCCGTGCTGGTGAGGCGGCTGAAACCGAAGACTGCGATGAATAACGCCGTGCCGAGGAGAGCCGCCAAGCCACCCCACGCTCGGCGCACCAGCCCGTACAACAAGCCTGTCATCACGCAGAAGAGCGCGATATTGACGTACGCCAGCACCATCATGCCAGGTCCAAAGAGCTTGAATAGCCCTGCGTTGAAATACTGGGAAAGCGGTCCGTAAAAATCATCCACGTCGCGATAAAGCACCGCGCCTTGGCTCAGCCGCCAGGGGATGTACAGCTCGCGACCTGAATCGACCAAGGCGTCGGGCCACTTTCGCCACGACACGGCCAGCCGCTGGGCCAGCAGGCCCGCCAGCAAGGCACCGTGCAGGAGCGGGTGTTGATACCAGCCTGCCTTCTCGGGCCCGGCTAGGCTCTCCGCAGTCGCACCACCGGTGCTCATCCTGCGACTGTCAATGCCCGCCCGATCTGCTCCCATTCGGCCTCGAGCGTGACACTCCGGGCAGGTGCCTGCCGGCCGGCGCGGGCGTACCAGTAGCCCGCATTGCCCAAGTCTCCCTCTTTGCGATGCAAGTACGCATGCACCCACGAGCCATCGCGGCCATGATCATCCTGCGCACAGCCATGGGCGGCCTCCCAGTCGCCCCGGGCGTCGTGCCAGAGGGCTTGAAGGGGCAGGCTCAGGCCGGCCGGAGGCGCGGAATCGGTTTTCACGGATCGCTGTAATTCCTCAAATGACATTTGCGCCAGCGTGCCCTAGTCGCATCTCATATCAACTTCTCTTACGTCACAGTCCCTCCTCATCCTACCGTCACGGAACTCTCGTCCATCCCTCACGTCTTCTAAGCGTCCACAGCCTCGACTCATGCCTACTGCCGAACACGTCATCCTCCGCGAACTCGTTGCCCGCGAGCCCGGCTGGGTGTCTGGCTCCGCCTTGGCGACCAAGCTGGGGGTCAGCCGGGTGGCCGTCTGGCAGCACATGGAAAAGCTCCGCGCGGCTGGCTTTGAGTTCGAGGCACAGCGCGCCCGAGGCTACCGTATCGCCACGCGCCCGCCGACTCTCCACACCGCATTTATTGAGACGCAGCTCAAGGTGCGGCCCAAGGGTTTTTCGCTCCTTGTGCTCGACACCGTCGACAGCACCAACGACGAGGCCGCTCGCCAGCTCGCTGCTGGCCGCCCCACGCCATTTGCGGTGCTCTCGCGGCGGCAGACCGCCGGCCGCGGTCGCTTCGGTCGCTCCTGGCACAGCGCATCTGCGGCCAATCTCTACGCAAGCTTCGCCTTTCGCCCCCGCGTGGAGCCCGAGCGCATGCAGACCTTCACCCTCTGGATGGGCCTCAACATCTGCGAACTCCTCTCCAATTTCGCCAAGATCCAGCCCGGCATCAAGTGGCCCAACGATATCCTCTTCGATGGCCGGAAGGCGGGCGGCATGCTGACAGAAGCTCGCGTGGACGCCGATCAGATCCGCGATCTCGTCTTCGGGCTGGGTCTCAATGTCAACCTCCCCGGCCCCGAAGGCTGGCCGGCCGAACTGGCGAAGCGCGCCATCTCTCTTGAAGAGGTCACCGGCACACCGCTCGATCTCAATCGTCTCGCTGCCGCGCTCATCGGCCGCGTGCTGCTGGCCTACCAATCCTTCGCCGACGGCGACCATCTCGGTACCTTCGCCGACCTTTGGCACAAATATGATGTCCTGCGCGGCAAGCCCATTGCCTTGCTGGAAGGCGGCCGCCGCCACCATGGCATCATGAACGGTCTGGACGATGAAGGCGCCATCCTGCTGCGCGACGAGCAGGGCAAGGTGCAGCGCTTCCGCGCCGGAGAGGTAACGCTCGAAAAATCCGGGTGATACGCCCGCCCGTGCCCATGCCCGATTCAGCCCCTGCCATCGAAGTTTCAAACCTCGTCAAGACGTACGGCGGCGTGACTGCCGTGAGCGATATCGGCTTCACGGTGGCTCGGGGCGAGATCGTAGGCTTCCTCGGCCCCAACGGCGCAGGCAAGTCCACCACGATGCGCATCCTCACCGGCTACCTGCCGGCGACTTCCGGCAGTGTCTCCATCTGCGGACTCTCGGTCGCCACCCAGCCGGACGAAATCAAGCGCCGCATTGGCTACATGCCTGAAAACAATCCTCTCCCCGAGGATATGCGCGTTTCCGAATACCTGTATTTTCGCGGTCGCCTCAAGGAAGTGGCCCGGCGCAAGCTCGGCCCGCGCATCGACGAAGTGCTCGAGGTCTGTGATCTGAAGCGTGTGCGCCACAAGATCATCGGCCAGCTCTCCAAGGGCTATCGCCAGCGCGTAGGCATCGCCGAGGCCATCCTCGCGGAGCCGCCTGTGATCATCATGGACGAGCCCACCATCGGCCTCGATCCACACCAGATTCTTATCGTCCGCGATCTGATCGCTAGCCTCCGAGGCCGCATGTCGGTCATCATCTCGTCGCACATTCTGCCTGAGATCGAGATGACCTGCGACCGCGTGCTTATCATCAATCAGGGCCGAGTCGTCGCGCAGGGCACGCCTGCCGATCTACGCCGCGAGATCTTCGGCGACTCCGCCTACGAACTCGAAGTGCTCGGCGACGCCTCCGCGCTGGCGCCGGTACTGGCAGCTGTCGAGCCATCCCTCCGCCTCACTTCCGAGGCCGATGCCGGCCAGGATGGCTTCCGCCGCGTCACGCTCACCACATCCAACAGCGCCGACCTCGGCGAAGCCCTTCTTCGCGAATGCATCTCCCGCGGCGTGCGCATCCGCGCTCTGAGCCGCGCCCATCCCACGCTCGAAGATGTCTTCCTCGCTGCCACCCGCCGCAGTTGGGATGCCATCGCCAAGCCCGCGCCGACCGACAAATGAAGCACTTCCCCACCCTCCTCAGCCACGAGCTGCGCATGCTGCTCGTAAGCCCCGCCACATATGTCGCGGCCACGCTGTTCCTCGGGTTCATGGGGCTCGTTTTCACTCGCATTCTCGAAGAGTATGGCAGCGCCGCGCAGGAGCTTTCGCCCGCGGTGGTTTATTTCCATCTTTTCTGGCTGCCGACCTGCGTGATGGTGCCGCTCCTCACCATGAAGTGCCTCGCCGAGGAGCGCCGCCTCGGCACCATCGAGACCCTGCTCACCACGCCGGTCACTACGACTGAGGTCGTGCTCTCGAAATTCAGCGCGGCCTACCTCCTCTACATCGGTCTGTGGCTTTCGACCGCCGGGTTTTTCTACATTCTCAAGCGCTACTCCGGCGACGCCCATTTCGTGGATTCGGGGCCGCTCATCGGCGGCTTTCTCTTCATCGCTGTTTCCGGCCTCTTCTTTGTCGCGATCGGAGTTTTCGCGAGTTCGCTCACGCGCAATCAATCCATCGCGGGCATCCTAGGCTGCGTGATGCTCGCCACGCTTATCCTCGGCGGCCACGCACTCTCCGCCTCTTCGTGGCTTGAGCAGGATGTGCTCCGCCCTTTGAAGTCGGCGATCGAGTATTCGCACATCTGGGCGCATCGCGATGACTTCACGCGCGGTGTCATCGATACCCGGCACCTGCTGTTCTACGTGAGCGGCACCATCGTCACCCTCATCTTCAGCATCCTCAGCGTGGAGGCCAAGCTTCTCCACGCCTGACGCCGCCGCCATGCCCGCCAGCTTTCGCACCGTCCGCTGGATTCGCACGATCAACCTCGTGCTGCAGGCCGTGCTGTTCCTCACCCTTTTCGGGGGACTGAACTACGTCGCCAAAAACCATCCCTCGCGCTTCGACCTCACCTCGAGCCGCCAGTTTTCCCTCTCGCCGGAGACGCTCTCCTATATCCGCAACCTCGAGCGCCCGGTGCGCATCGTTGTGACGACTTCGGAAGAGGAGACCAACGCAGAGGTCTTCGGCCTCGTCAGCGAGCTCGTCCACGCCACCGAAGGCCGGCCGGGCAATATCGTCAGCGAGACCCTCGATATTTATCGGGACCGGCGCCGCTCGGAGCAACTTGGCATCGATGCCGCCGGCGTCGTCGTCCTGTACTCCGGCGATAAGCGCCGCGTCGTCCGCATCAACGAGCTCTACGGCATGAAAGAGGGCCGCCGAGCCACTTTCCGTGGCGAACAGCAGCTCACCGCGGCGATCCTCGACGTCGCCAGCATCGGCCGGAAAAAAGTATACTTCATTGTCGGCCACAGTGAACTGCGCCTTATCGACACCACGCCGCTTCGCGGCCTCTCCGCGGTGCGCGAAGAGCTGGCCCTGCGCAATTTCGAGATCGATGAGATCGACCTCTCGGTCACCCGGCAGATCCCGTCGGACGCTGCCCTGCTCGTGATCGCCGCACCCAGCAGTCAATTCTCGGCCGTCGAGCAGGAGATGCTTCGCCAGTACCTCTCCGCGCAGGCCGGCCGCCTTATCCTTATCCTTGCACCCGGTGGGTCCACCTCGGTGCTCGGGCTCGACGATCTGCTGCTCGACTGGGGGGTCTTCGTGCAGGATGACGTCATCGTCGACACAGGGGCAGACAACGTGGCGGAGAACGGCGACCTCATGATCTATGCCTTCTCCGAACACCCGATTACCAAGACTCTTATCGAGCAAGGCCGGAAACTCCAACTCGGACTCACCCGCACCGTGATGCCCGATCCCGGCCGGTCTCTTGGCAGCGGGCTCACCACCGTCGCGCTGGCCGCTTCCTCGAAGACCGCCTGGGGAGAGCGCGACTATCGCAATCAACCCTTCAAACGCGATCCCTTCGATACGCTGCCCGTCCGCCTCATCGAGCCGCCCGACCGGCTGCCTGTGGCTGTCGCCTCGGAGCGCGTCGGTGTGCGCGACAATCTCCCCTTCAGCGTCCGCGGCGGCAAAATGGTCGTCTTCGGCATGGGCGACTTCATCGCCAATCACCGCTTCGAGGTCGCCGGCAATCGCGCCGTGTTCCTCAATGCCGTCAACTGGACGGTCGACCGCGATCTCCAGCTCTCGATCCCGCCTCGTCCCATCGAGCGCTTCCAGCTCTCGATCAGCGCAGCCGAGTTTTCCCGGCTCCGCTACGCCCTGCTCCTTATTCTTCCCGGCGCCGCGCTTCTGCTCGGCATGCTCGTCTACTGGACGCGCCGCTCCTAAGCCCGCCTGTCGCCCGCAATGCGCACCAAAGTCACACTCGCCCTCATCTTCCTGAACGTCGCGCTGTTCTTCTTCATCTTCAAGTTTGAGCGCGACTGGATCGTGAAGGAGCAATCGATCGAGACGCGACGCCGCGTCTTCGGCCCTGAAGCCTCCAACATCCGCACGCTCACGATCACTCACCATCTCACAGGCGGCACCGCGGTTTCGCTTTCTCGCCAGCGCGATACGTGGTCTCTCGTCCAGCCCTTCGGCTGGCCCGCAAATCAGCACGCCGCGAGCGCGATCGCCAACGAACTGCACACCCTCGAGCACCTCGCGACCTTCAGCGTAGCCGATGCCGAGAAGAACAAGCAGCCACTCTCCGACTACGGCTTGGAAAAACCGCGCCTCACCGTCGAGTTTACCTCGGGCGATGCCACGCTCCCCGACGCCACGCCACGCGTCACCACGCGATTTCTCGTCGGCGATACCACGCCCGATCAGCGGCGCCTCTACGTGCTTTCGCCCGATGGGCAGCGCGTCTTTGTCGTCAACCGCAACCTGCTCGATATCCTCTCCACGCCTGTTGATCAACTCCGCGACAATACTCTGGCCACGATCGGCGTCTTCGAGACGCGCTCGCTGAGCATCCAGTCTTCCGGCATCCGTGTCCGCATCCAGCGCGATGGCCAGCGCTGGCAGTTCAGCTCACCGCACAATGCGCGCGCCTCCAAGACGGCCTTCGAACTCGCGATCAATACGCTGAAATCGCTCCAGGCCAAAACCTTCAATCCCACACCTGCACCCGCCAATCTCCCCTCGTCAGCTCCGACTCTGCGCGTCACGCTGGAGGGTAATAACCGTCAGGAAACCCTCTACCTGGGCGATCCCGTCCCTGCCTCCGGCCCCGCTCCTGCCCGGCCCACCAACGCCCCGCCTGCCCCCATCGAATACTACGCGCAGCTTGAGAGCCGCCCGGAGGTTCTTTTCACTGTCGCGGTGCCGCCCGAGCTTCTCGATACCTTGCGCAATGCGCACGAGGCGCTCCGCGAGCGCAGGCTGCTGGACTTCGATCCTGCCACGGTCTCGGCCATCACCATAGAGTCGCCCGTGCAGTCCAACCAGCCGCCCATCACGCTTCAGCGGCTCGAGACAGCTCCGGGGCAGCCTCGCGAGGCCGCCGAAGCGGTGTGGCAGGTCGTACATCGCGCCGATGGCGTGCAGGCGCCGCAGACTCTCCCGGCTGAGTCCGCGGCCGTGCGCACGCTGCTCGAGCGGCTGAGCCTCCTCTCCGCCGATTCGTTCAAAAGCGACGCCCCCACCGGCGCCGACCTCGAGGAATGGGGCTTCAACCGCCCGGTCCGCAAAGTCACGCTCACCTTTGCCAACGGCTCGCCTCCGCTCGCTCTCCAGGTCGGCACCGACGCGGCTCGCAGCGTATACTATGCACGCATCGGCTCCCCGACCGAGCCGGGGCAGGCCGTCTACGCCATCACATCGCGCACGGTCGAGGAGCTGCCTCTGGCGCCTGCCGCCTGGCGGAGCCGCGTCGTCGGCGATCCCGTGCCCGCCGCCGCGCGAGTCTCGGCCATCAAGCTCACCGACTTGCTGGAGAACAAGGTGCTCGCCGATCACACCTTTTCCGAGACCGGGGAGGCCTCGGGCTCACCGCGCGATACCAAGGCCCTTTTCGCCGTCGTCGCCGCCGTGCGCAATCTCCGCGCCAAGGATTTCCAGGCGGGGGGCTTTGCCGAAAAGATCTTCGCCGCCGGCGACGACCGCCCGTGGCGTTTCCAACTCGAGACCACGATCGCGCTGCCCGTCGGCAATGCCCAGGAGCAGACCCGCACGCTTACCCTGCTCTTCACCGAGCGGCTGGGTGGCGCGCTTCAATTCGGCGGCTCCAAGGCCTCGGACGCCGTCTTCACGCTGGAGCAGCCACTCATCGACGCACTGTGGGCGCTCACCTACGGCGCACGCGATCCCGGGCCGCCAGCCACCAAGAATTGAAGCGGGCGCTCCAGTTTCTGGGCGTCGGTGCCCGCCATTGCCTTTCCGTCGCCGGCTCGTTCGTTCTCTGGTCCGTCTGGCTCGCGCTGGCGTTGCTGCTGGCCGTGCAGGTGTATATCCTTTCGTCCAGCCAGCTCGAGGTGCCGCAGTTTGCCCTGCGTGAGCTCGAAGCGCGCCTCGCGGCGGCGGGCATCATGGCAAAGGGCGGCCGTGCGATCTTCGATCCCAAGGGCCGGGTGCTGGCGGAAAACGTGCAGTTTTCCCTTCCCGCCTATCCCGATCCTGTGCTCACAGCCCGCGCGGTCTACGTACAGCTCGATCCTTGGTGGCTCGTCGTGGGCCGCGTGGAGCTCGAAGAGATCCACATCATCGATGCCGCCGCCTCCGTGCCCGCCATGCTCTCGCCCACCGGCCAGCCGGTGGAGCTCATCTCCCGGCTGCACGGCACACTCGCGCCCTCCCGCAAGGCCATCCACCTGCGGCAGCTCAGCGGCCAGGTCGCAGGCATTTTCGCCACCGCCAGTGGCGCCATCCCCCTGCCAAAATCAAGGGAGGGCCCCCCCTTTGAGCAGGTGCTCGCCGACTTTGTCCGCACTCGCTTCACGACGATCTGCCGGCAGGCACTCGATGTCGCCGCGCGTGCCCGGCAGTTCGAGCGCCCCGAGCTCCATCTCGAATTCGCCCCTTCCGAATCAGGCGCCGCCTCGGTTTCGCTCCTCTTCCTCGCGCGCTCGGGAGAAATCGCGCAGCCCATCGCCGCTCGGGCGACCGAGCTGCGCGCACGCACGCGCGTGCTGCTCTTTGGCGACACTCCGCCCTCCTGGCTAGAGTTTAGCGCCGCGGCTGTCGAGGTTCCCGGCACGGCCCGCGTTCGCACGCTCCATGGCGAGGTGTACGGGCGCTTCCAGCCTGGCCCTTATGTCTTCGAACCGCGCGAGATCCTGTTGAGCGCGGCTTCCATCGAGGCCGCCGGCTTCGCCGCTCAAACGGTATCGACTCTGATCCACCCCCGCCCGCTACCCCAGCTCGATATCTCTGCCGTGGCACGTATCGGGCGCGCTCCGCTTGGCCTGGAAGCGCATGCCGACCTCGCAAACAAAGACGCTCGAGTTTTCTTCACCGGCGAGATCGACCCCCATATTTTGGTCATTCTCAGTCAGCGGCTAAAGGTCGATATCCGCCGCTTCTTCGATTTCGAACAACTCATCGTCGACCGCGGCGAGGCGAAGTTCAGCGACGGCTGGAAATTCCAAAAACTCGATGCGCATCTGCGGCTCGATGGCATCAATGCGTACGGCGTGCGCATGACCGATGGCCGCGTCGTCGCCCATCTCACCCCCCAGCGCTTCTACTCGTCCGATGCCTCCGCTCGTGTCGGCGAGAACTTCGCCCGCGGCACCTACGAGCATGATCTCCGCACGCAGGAGTATCGCTTCCTCCTCGATGGGCGGCTGCGTCCTCTGGCGCTCAACCCTTGGTTCAAGGAGTGGTGGTCGGATTTCTTTGCACAGCTCGACTTCGCCACCGCCCCGCCCCTCGCAAGCGTCGACGTGCAGAGTCGCTGGCTGGGCGGGCACGCCTCGGTCTTCGTTTTCGCGGATGCCGATCGCTCGATCATCCGAGGGACTCCTCTGGATCGGGTGCGCACGCGGCTTTTCATCCGTCCCGGCTTTTTCGATGGCCTCGAGCTTTTTCTCACGCAGGGAGACGGCTACGGCGGCGGGCGCTTCACCGTCTTCACCCGCCCCGAGGAGCAACGGCACTCGGTCGACCTGGCCATGCGCTCGTCGCTGGATCTTAAGACCATATCGTCTCTCCTGGGCCCCGAAGCGGCCAGCGTGCTCGATGGCTTTGAGGTCGCACACCCGCCCGAGCTCGGCGTCAGCGGGCGCTTCACCCTGGCTCAGGACCGTGCGGGCGCGCACCAGGAGTTGCGGGTCGAGGCTCGCACGTCGGGTGCTTTCCGCTTCCGCAATTTTCCGATGACAGACGCATCCTTCGTCGCCACCTGGCGCGACGACGATATCTCGATCGACGACTTCGAGGCCCTCGTCGCCGGAGGCGTCGCCACCGGTCACGCGCGCATCTGGGGCCGCGATGCCAGCCGCCGCTTGGGCTTCGATATCGCGCTCAACGAGGCCACCCTCGGCCAGGCGGCGAGCACGGGCGCCGACTTCATCGCCCGCCGCAAGGGCGTCCCCCCCGAGCCACCCGGCAAGTTTGTGCAGGAAAAGGCCAGCGTGCGCCTCGTCCTCACCGCCTCCGCCGAGGGCAGCTACGACGATCCCTTCAGCTATCGGGGCAATGGCAGTGCCTCCATCTCCGGGCCCGAAATCGCGGAGATACCCCTCCTCGGCGCGCTTTCGGACGTCCTCAAGTTCACCTCCCTGCGTTTCACCGAAGCCCAGGCGAACTTCAAGATCGAGGGGCCTCGCGTCGTTTTCCCCGATGTGAAGGTGCGCGGCCCCGATGGTGCCATCGACGGCCAAGGTACCTACGCTCTGGAAAAGCGCGGCTTGGATTTTCAGGCCAAGCTCTCCCCGTTTCAGGAGAGCGAGGGACTCATCAAGACGGTCGTCGGTGTCGTGCTCACCCCCATCACCAGCGCCTTCGAGATGAAGCTCACCGGCACTCTCGATAAGCCTGAATGGGCCGTCACCCTCAATCCCGGCAACCTCATCCGCTCCATTACCCCTGGCGATGCCGCCAAGACTGCGCCTGCGCCGGACGCCTCCGCCCCGACCCCAAGTCCTACTCCCCCCAAAAATCAGTAGCCTCCACCGCGCGAAAATCCTTTGCGGAAGCGGTTTGCAGCAGCGGCCGCCTTGGTTCTAGAGTATTATGCGCAACAACCGCATCGCGTCGGAAACGATTTGCCCCAAAACCGCGCGCCCGTCTTCTTAAGGTAAACACCTCAATGAATTCTTTGCCCACTCTGCCGCATCGCACGTGGCTCGAGCGCGTTTCGCTCGGCCTCGCGATCACGCTGATGGGCTTGGGGCTTCTTACGTTGGGCGGCTGGTGGCTCCAGCTTTACGATTTGCTCGCTCCGTTTGGCGTCTCGTCCGCGATGAAGGCCAACTCGGCGCTCGGCATCGCGATCCTCGGCGGCGCCTTGCTCGCGGTGGATTTCAACCGGCCTCGCTTTGCCGCGCTTGCGGCGCTGGCGGCGCTCATCGGCGGTATGACGCTGGCCGAGGATCTGCTCGGTCGCAGCTTCGGTATCGACCAGACGCTCGTCGTCGATCGCTACGCCGACGATTCCCCGCACCCCGGGCGCATGTCGACCATCGTTTCTGCCTGCCTCTTTTTGAGCGGCTTGGTGGTGGCATGGCGCGCCACGCAGCGCAGCGCCGGCAGCCGCATCTTCGCCGAGGCCGTCATCGGCTCGCTCGTCGCCTCCGCGGGCTTCTCCACTTTGCTAGGCTATGCCGCGGGCCTCGATACGGTTTACCGGTGGGGCTCCGGCACCGCCACGCCACCCGTCACCGCGATCGCGCTGGCTGTGCTCGGTCTGGCCTTGGTGCTGCTCGCCTGGCGCGAAAGCACGCGCGTCAGCGGTGAGGCACCCGCTTGGTCTCCCATGCCTGCGGTCGTCGCCTGCTTGACGATCACGGTCACGCTCTGGATCGGCTTCCGTGCACAAGAGCAGGCCTACACCCGGCGCACCACCTTGGGCATGGTCGATCAGGTCGCCGTCGATTTCCGTGGCGTGCTCGACCGCCAGCAGTTCCAACTCGAACGCTTGGTGCGCGACTGGGAGTCCTACGCCAATCTGCCACGCGCGGATCTCCGCCGCGAAAATCCGGACTGGGATGCCGACGCGCTGGAGTTCTTTACCCAGCAAAATGCCGCCCTTGCCGGCTGCGTCTCGCTGGCCTTCGTGGACCTCAACAAGCGCACGGTCTACGTCTATCCCGGCGATAAGAATATCGGCCAGATCAGCTTCGATCACTCTACCTCGCCTGAGCGGGCTGCCGCCCTGGCCGCGGCTACGCGCGCCCCGGCCTTCTCAGCTTCCATCGATCTTCAGGTACCCGAGCGAGGTAAAGAGCGCGGGTTTGTGCTCTATGCGCCAGTCTACCGCTCCGGGCAGCTCGCCGGCCACGTCGCCGCCGAGTACAGCTACCCTCTCATGTTCCGCGGCATCGTGAGCGCGATCCGGGCGCTTTCAAATTACCGCATCGTCATCTCTGTCGGCACCGAGCGCGTGTTGCCGCAAGGCGGCGATGTCAGTGCCCAGGATACGCCGCACACGGTGGAAAAGAGGATCAACCTCGTGGATCGCAGCATCCGCATCAATCTCACGCCGAGCGAGGCACTGCTCGCCGCCGAGCGCCGCTACCTCCCCGAGATGGCTCTCGGCGCCGGCTTTGGTATCGCGATCCTCCTGGGGCTCAGCATCCATCTCGCTCGTGGTGCCCGCTCGGGCCAGCGCGCCGCCGAGCTCTCCAATAAGAAGCTCTTCGCCGAAAACGAAGAGCGCCGCCGCGTCGAAGCCCGCCTCAAGGTCTCCGATGAGCGGCTCCGCCTCGCCCTCGATTCCACTCAGATCGGTATCTTCGAGTGGAGCGTCTCCGCGGGCCACGTCTACTACAGCCCCGGCCTATGGGCCATGCTCGGCTACGAGCACGGTCGCATGCCTTCCACCGTGGAGGCCTGGCAATCGCTCATTCACCCAGACGATCTGCCGCTCTATCGGCGCCGCACCGAGTCTCAGCTCAATGGCATCGCCTCCTTCATCGAGCCCGAGTACCGGGTGCGCGCTCGCAGCGGCGATTGGCGCTGGGTGTACACCCGGTCCAAGTCCGTCGCTACCAATCCCGATGGCCGCCCCACGCGCATCATCGGCACTGTCCAGGATATCACGGCTCGTCGCGAAGCCGAGTTTGCCCTTCGCGAATCGCAAGCCGAGGCCCGCAAGCTCTCGCTCGTAGCCGCCAAGACCGACAGCCCTGTGCTCATCGGCTCGCCCGATGGCAAGATCGAGTGGGCCAACGAGGCCTTTTGCCGCGTCATGGAGTACAGCCTCGAAGAGGTCATCGGCAAGAACCCCGCCCACTTCATGGTCGGCCCCGAGACCAATCCCCGCACCATCGCTCGCATCCGCGCCGCGATGGCTCGCGGCACGGGTATCAGTACCGACGTCGTCAACTACTCGAAATCCGGCCGCAAGTATCACCTGCACATCGAGGTCCAGCCCGTTCGCGGCGCCAGCGGTCAGATTGAGAATTTCATCGCGGTCGAGACGGATATCACCTCCCGCGTCGAGACCGAGCAGCAGCTCCGCCGCGCCAAGCAGGAAGCCGACGAGGCCTCTCGCGCCAAGAGCGAGTTCCTCGCCTCCATGTCGCACGAAATCCGCACGCCGATGAACGGCGTGATCGGCATGACGAGCCTCCTCATGGAGACCACGCTCTCGCTGGAGCAGCGCGACTTCGTCAATACCATCCGCACCTCCGGCGAGGCACTGCTCACCATCATTAACGACATCCTCGATTTCTCCAAGATCGAGTCCGGCAAGATGGAGCTCGAGCGCGCGCCCTTCGAGCTGCCGCTCTGCATCGAGGAAGCGCTCGATCTCTTCGCCCTCCAGGCCTCCTCGAAGAAGCTCGAGCTCGGCTACTACATCGCCCCCGATGTCCCCAGCTGGATCATGGGCGATATCACCCGTCTCCGCCAGGTCATCGTCAATCTGGTCAACAACGCGGTGAAGTTCACGCCGAGCGGCAGTATCTCGGTCGAGGTGCGGCGTGCCCACCGCGAGCCTGCGCCGCTCGGCTTCGATCCCGGCCTCGTGCCCGATCCCACTCGTATGATCTTGGAGGTCAGCGTGCGCGATACCGGCATCGGCATCCCCACCGATCGCGTGGACCGCCTTTTCAAGGCTTTCAGCCAGGTCGATTCTTCGACCACTCGCAAATACGGCGGCACCGGCCTCGGTCTCGCGATCTGCCAGCGCCTCTGCCAGCTTATGGGCGGCGGCATCCGGGTGGAAAGCCACGCTGGCGAGGGCTCCGCGTTTATCTTCACTATCCAGACCGAGGCCGCCCCGGGTGCGAGCGAGCCCGGGTTGCCTGTCGTCCCCGAGCCCGTCCGCCGCGGCGTCGTCCTATGTATTGAGGATCATCCCGTCACGCAGGCGCGGCTCCGCTCCTTCTTCGAGAAAAACGCGGTCGAGTGCTTGGTGGTCCCTACTCCCGCCGCTGCCGCCGAGGCCATCTCTCGGCTCCCTGCGCCTCCCGCCCTCTTGGTCATCGATGTCGGCGACCTCGAGACGATCTCGCCCTTCGATCCGCTCGCAAAGGTGAAGTCCCCCCGGCTGGTCATGTACCCGTTTGGGCAGACCTCGCCCACTGCTTCCGAGCCCGGCGTGCCGTTTGCCAGCATTTCCAAGCCGCTGCGCTCGAGCGCCTTTATCCACGCCATCAATCTTCTCTTTCAGGGCAATGCCACGGCCGATGCCTCCGCCGCGCGCGCGATCGAGCGCCCCATCGGCGAAGACATCCCCCTCGAGGTGCTCCTTGCCGAGGACAATGTGGTCAACCAGAAGGTCGCCCTGCGTTTCCTCGAGCGTCTCGGTTACCGCGCCGATGCCGTCGCCAATGGCTTGGAAGCCGTCACCACGCTCGAAAATCGCCGGTACGATCTCGTGCTGATGGATGTGCAGATGCCCGAGATGGATGGCTACGAGGCCACCCGCCAGATCCGCTCCCGTCTCCCGGCGGATCGTCAGCCGAAGATCATCGCGCTCACCGCCAATGCCATGCAGGGCGACCGCGAACTCGCGCTCGCTGCTGGGATGGACGACCACATCTCCAAGCCCGTCAAGATGCACGAGATCGCTGCGGCGATTCGCCGCCATTTCAGCAAGCCCTCTCCGGTGCCGGTGGATCGCCAGTACATCGGCTAGACTCGCCGCTGCACGCGGCTCGCGGGATTTACCTCGCTACCGCTGAAGGAGAAGTGAGACGCTCGACCTCCTTTTCCGTACCATGCGCGTGATCGTAGATTGGGTCGTATTCGGACCCGCCCTGGCTTTGCTGCTGTTGCCTATCGGCCTCTTTCACGGTCGGCGCACGCGCTTCCGCGCTCTCTCGCGCGATTGGTCGGGCCAGTGGTCCCTCTTTTTCACCCAGCCGCATCATTGCGCCGATCTGCTGCGCGCCGCCGCCGGCGGCTGGCTCCTCTCCCAGGCTCTTACTACCGCGCCCGGCGCCTCCGCTTCGGTTTCACTGCTTCTGCAAACGACGGTCGTCGTCCTCGGCGCCGCGCTTCAATCGCTCGTCTGCCGCGAGCCGGATTCCGCGCTTGCTCCGTTCGCCTACATCGTAGGTCTCGCGGCCGGTTACCTGCCGCCGATCGTCTCGGGCCCTGCGCTCGTGCTCGCGGCGGTCGCCACCCTTGGCACCCGCATCCCCGCCGCCGCCTTTCCTGTCCTCGCGGTTTCTATCGGGGCGTTTGGCGCGCTGTTACTGGGCATAAAAAAGGCCATCGGCCTCGCTCCGCTCGTGGTCGCGCCCCTCGTCCCGCCAATGCTCGCCCTGCTCTTCTCCCGCGAACTAGGCACCACGCACCGCGTGCGCCCCGGCTCCGGTCGCGTTCATTCTTCGCTGCGTTGAGCCAGGTCCAGCATCTCGCCGCGCACCGCCGGCTCTTCCGCCAGATTGATGTCTTCGCCCGGATCGCGCTCGAGGTCGAAGAACATCCACGGCGTGCCATCGGCGAGAAAAATGGCCTTTCTCCGGGCCGTACGCACTCCGCGCCATACGCGATCGCACTGGTGAGGGAGTGCGACTACCGAGGGCATCGAGATCCGCTGCACTGCGTCGGCGGGCAGCGCCTTTGCGTCGGCCCCGTCGGCCCAGGCGAGAGCCCATTCCCGAAGCTGCTCCAGCGAGGCTGGCTCGGTGCTCGCCATACCTCCCTTTCGCCATGGCAGCTTCACGAGGAGTGGCACGCGCACACTCTCCTCATGCGGCCATCCTTTGCGGAAGAGTCCGTGTGCTCCGTGCATGTCCCCATGCACCGATGTGAAGACTACCGCCGTCTCGCTCATTCTTAGCCGCGAGAGCAGCGCCGTCCCCAATGCGCGATCGGTCGCCTCGATATGAGCATGATACCCGGCGAGCTCTTGCCGGGCGCGCGCCTCGATCGCTCCCCCTCGCGGCACATTGGTCGTTAGCACCATCGACTCCGGCGGCCGCGCCGCGATGCCCGCCGCCGGTGCCAGATAGGGCGGGTGCGGCGCCTCGAGGCTCACCACTGCAAACCACGGGCCCCGCGTTTTCGCCAGCCAGTCCGCCGCGCGTGCGCACAACACATCGCTTTGATACCCGGGCACTCGCTCGGGTTCCGCGCTCGTGCGGCCATGCAGCCACGGATCGTTGAGTTGGAACCCGCTCTCGAACCCGTCCCACACGTCAAACCCACCGCGCGCTTCCGGCGGTACGATTGTCTTCGCGTGGACTTCCCCTACGAGAGGCGCAGCGGGGTCGCGGCGGGCCAGATGCCACTTGCCGAAAAATGCGGTCGTATACCCTCGCGCGGCCAGCGCTCGCGCGACCGTCGGCGCGTCAACTGGCAGAGGATCGAAATAGTCGCGTACGCCGTTTGCTGGTGAGCGCACGCCCGTCAGCAGCGCCGCCCGCGCAAACGGTCCGAATGGGTGCGGCGTCACTGCTTGCGTGTAATTGATCGCCTCGCGCGCCAGCGCGTCCAGCCACGGCGTGCGGGCATTGCGGTCGCCAGCGCTACCCAGTGCCTGCGCGCGCCACTGCGTCGTGACGATCCACAGGATATTGGGCTGAGGCTTGGGCACACCCCGAGTCCATGTCACCGGCGCGCACGCTCAATCGCAAAAAGCGTTGCCCGCCAACGTCGCTAGTCCTATGCTCGGGAACATCCTACCCCGCTCGGCGCTCCACTCCTTCGCATGACCTGCCGTATTCTGGTTATCGTGTTCTCACTCGCCGGTGCAGCCGTCGCTCAGCCGCCGCCGAGCGATCCGCTTACGTTCGATATCAAGATGCCGGATACGTTGCCGCTCCGGTTGCAAGACCCCATAGGTCTGCGCAGGCCGCAACTCAGCTTTAGCGGTGAGATCTCTAAGGTGCCAGAGCTCGCCCGGCGTCCGCTCCCGCCCAAGCCGGCAGCGAAGCCCTCGCCGGTTGGCATGCCCATCGTTGTGCCCGATCCCTCGGTGGCTCACGCGATGAACGTCATTTCCCCCAAGCCGGGTGTAGACTACAAGATCGCCGTCGTCCCCCAGGCTCCCGCGGAGGCAGTCGCCGCTACCGCTCCGGAGCAGCCCTGAGATGCGGCTGCGCACCGTGTGCGCGCTTGCCACCTCGCCCGCGCTTCGGCACGTTCGGCGGCATGGTTCCCCGCCTCTCCACCCTGCTCCTTTCCACGCTTGCCGCCGCAGTTGCCGCGTCGGCCCAGGTCGATTTCAAGCGTTCCGGCCCCGCCTTCTATGGTGAGCCGCCGGATGCCACGCATCCGTGGTCGATCCACGATCGCAATCGCCCGCAGCCTGCCCGCGTCGAACCCGGCACCCCGAGCACCCCTCAGCAGCCGGGTAAGCCGCCTTCCGATGCGATCGTGCTGTTCGATGGCACCGAGGCTTCGCTCGCTCGCTGGGAGGCCGACACGAAACCCGGCGAACCCGCCGCCCCCAGCAAATGGATTGTGAAGGATGGCGCGCTCGAGTGCGTGCCCAAGTCCGGCTACCTCCGCAGCAAGGATCACTTTGGTGATGCCCAGCTCCATATCGAATGGGCTGCTCCGGCCAAGGTCGAGGGTGCCAGCCAGGGCCGCGGCAATAGCGGCATTTTCCTCCTCGCTAAGCCTGGAGCCCAGGGCGCGAGCGGCGTCGAAGTTCAGGTGCTCGATAACTACAACAATCCGAGCTACGCCGATGGCTCCGCTGGTGCCATCTACGGGATCAATCCTCCCATGGTGAGCCCGCTCCATCCCCCCGGGCAGTTCCAGAGTGTCGACATCGTTTTCCGCCGCCCGATCTTCCGCGAAGGCAAGCAGGTCGATCCGGGTCGCCTCACCGTCTTTATCAACGGCGTTCTCGTTCAGGACAGCACGCCGCTGGAAGGTCCAGGCGGTCACCTCCGCCGCTCGGTCCCGGTCGAGTTTCCCGAGAAAGGCCCGCTCAAGCTGCAGGATCACGGCAATCCTGTCCGCTTCCGCAATATCTGGTACCGGCCCCTCCCGCCGCGGCCCATAGAGGGCGGCACCGACGGTGGTATCCTCACCGCCGAGGCCACCACCGCTAAGCGCAAGGCCATCGCCGCCGAGATCCGCGCCGATGCCGCCAACCTCAAGGGCGACCTCAATGCCTGGGGGCTCCGCCTCGGCGAGTCACTGATCTATGACAAAGACGCCCAGGCCGCCGCTGATTTCGAGAAGTGGGCCAAGGGCTACGCCAGCGCTATGTCTCGTCTCTCGGGCCCGGCGCTCGAGAAAGAAAAAGCCGATATCCTCTCTACGTCCAAAGCCTTTGCCTACCTGGTGAAGCACAATATCGTTCCCTCCAGCTTCACACCCAAGGCTGATCTGGAAAAGATCATCAAGGCGCAGAGGTGGGACGAACCACCGGCAAAAAAGAAGAAAGGCTGATCCGCGCCCTCGGGGCCGGCGCGAAAATCGCGGAACCGGCCCTTCTCCTCGCTAGTCCCCCTCCTCATGCCGCGCACGTACGCCTCTCGTAAGCGATTCTGCCGCTGGGTTTCCGCCGGCGTCGTCGCTTTCGCTGTTTGCTGCACCGCGCTCGCGGCGGACGACGCGCGGTTTTCCAACCAGCTCAATGCGGCCGAAAAGGCCGCCTCTGGCGTCACCAAGCTCACATCCGAGCAGGTGGCGATCCTCGACGCGCTCTATCGCCGAGACACCACCAAGCGGGGCAGTACCCTCGCGCCCCAGAGCAATGCCGAGGCGCCTCCCGCAGAATTTTCCCGCCGCCTCACCGCCGACGAGCGCCGTATCACTGGCATCGCCTCGCTCACCGAGGCCGAAGTCGCCAAGCTCGATGGTTTCATCGAGCGCCAGCAAAACGCCCAACTCGTCCGGATCTTCCTCGCCCCTCCTCCACTTGTCGCCCGCCGCGATGTCCGCACGGAGTCGAGAGAGGCTCGTCGTATCCACGGCTCTTTCACGCTTAGCTACGGCTTCGGCAAAGGCGGCTACAGTGAGAAGACCGGCTCCATGCAAGTCACCTTGGACGACCCGGAGCGCAACTTCTCGCTCACCGTCGGCTACACCCAGTCGCATGTAAAGGGCGGCTACTCCTACTATCCTGGATACCTTTACGACCCTTTTTACGAGCCGCTCAGTCGCCCCCCGTCCGATCTCCCCAGCGAGCCGTGAGAGATGGCCGTGCTCGGCACATTTACCTTCTAAAAAAGGCGGCCCTACTGGGCCGCCTTTCGTTTTCTGAAGGGATGAAATTTTCCGGCCTTGTCGATCAGACGGGGGGCTTGCCGCGAAAAGCGCCCACGATTGCCGAAACGATCAGCAGTACCAGAAACACGAAGAAGAGTATCTTCGCAATATCGGTGGCCGTGCCGGCCACGCCGGTAAAACCGAAGACCCCGGCGATGATCGCGATTACGAGAAAGAGTAGCGCCCAGCGAAGCATAACGATAGTAGGTTGAAGGTTGACGTAGAGAGTGCTCGTACAAGCGGGGAAGCCGTTCGCACCAAGCGGTCCCCACCATCGACCGCCCGCGCGGCGGTGCGTTCGTCGGGAGCGCGACGGCTCCGCCTATCGGGAAACTGCCGTGCACGTGCCGCCCGCCGTTTTACGGAACTTCAGGTTGAACTCCCCGACACGCGGAACTCAGCGGGGTGTGCGGCTACCGTACGCTGCAAGAAGGGTTGTGTTCCCACGCCTCGCGTGGGGCAGACAGCCAACCATCCCTTCTCAATCTCAACCCTCAATCGATCATTATGCCCGCCATCACTACGCTTCGCGACCTGCTCATCGACGAACTCCGCGACCTGCACCATGCCGAGAACCAGCTCATCAAAGCCCTTCCCAAAATGGCAAAAGCAGCGTCCTCCGAGGAACTGAAGGAAGGCTTCCAGACGCATTTGGAAGAGACGCGGGGCCATGTCGACCGTCTTGAGCGCTGTTTTAAACTCCTCGGCGAAAAGGCCCGCGGCAAGACCTGCCACGCCATGCAGGGTCTCGTCGAGGAAGGCAAGGAGGCCATCGAGGAAGATGCTCCGGACGCCATTCGTGACGCCAAACTCATCGGCGCTGCCCAGCGCGTGGAGCACTACGAGATCGCCGCTTATGGCACCGCCCGCGCCTTTGCTGAAACGCTCGGCGAAACCAAGGTCGCCAACCTCCTCCAGGAGACGCTCGACGAGGAAGGGGAGACCAATAAGAAGCTCACCACCCTCGCTGAGACAGTCAACGAGGAGGCCAATTCCAGTGGCGAAGAGGACGAAGACGAGAGCTGACCCCCGGCCCTCCCCAATCTGACCAAACCAAACGGGCGGGAGCGATCCCGCCCTTTTTTTCGCCCAATGAAAACCCGCTCCCACCTTCAAAACCGCGTCCGCCGCTCATCGCGAGCCAGCGCGTCGTCCACCCGCCCGCAGATCCAAGCCGAACCCGCGCTTCCCTTCCCTGCGCAGCATCAGTCTCAGCCGGGCCTCGAGAGTAAGCTCAAGCCCCTTCCCCGCTGGGAAGCCCCGCGCTACCGCGCTGCCGGCAAACTCGAGGGCAAGGTTGCCCTCATCACCGGCGGCGACTCGGGCATAGGTCGCGCCGTCGCCGTCCTCTACGCCCGGGAAGGCGCTGATGTAGCCATCAACTACCTACCCGTCGAGCAATCCGATGCTCGCGAGGTCCAGCTCGCTGTCGAAGCCCTGGGCCGCCGTTGCCTCTTGCTCCCGGCCGATCTTACCCGACCGGCTGCGCCTGGCCAGCTCGTCGCCAAGACTCTCCGCACCTATGGCCGTCTGGATATTCTGGTCAGCAACGCCGCTCACCAATCGCGCAAGGAAAGCGCCGCTCATGTCTCCGACGAGGAGCTCGAGCGCACGTTCTCTACCAACGTCTACGCCTATTTCCGCCTTGTGCGTAGCGCGCTCCCGCACCTCAAGCCCGGCGCGGCGATCATTGCTACAAGCTCTGTCACGGGCATTTTCGGCTCTCAAAAACTTCCCGACTACTCCGCCACCAAGGGCGCCATCAATGCCTTTACCAAAGCGCTTTCGATGGAGCTCCTCGATAAGGGAATCCGGGTAAACGCCATCGCCCCGGGCCCCGTGTGGACGCCGCTCAACCCCGCCGACCCCGGCCTGCCGCCCAAGGACGTCGCCAAGTTTGGCGCGCAGACGCCGATCGGCCGCCCGGCGCAACCCGAGGAGCTCGCGCCCGCCTACGTCTTCCTGGCTTCGGACGCCGACTCCTCCTACATCACCGGCATCGTGCTTCCCGTCATGGGCGGCGACACCACTGGCGGCTAGAGCGGACTATCCACGGTGTACTTGGTCAGCGACCGCCTCCCTCCGGCTCGGCCTCACGCCGACCTGCCGGAGGCGGCGCTGCCTCTCCACCGCAACCGTCCTGAAGTGCCGCTCCGCTCATGAGTGTTCTCGATACCGCCCACCTCGCGGCGAAATCCGCCGGTCTCCGCTACGTCAACGACGGCGATCCCGGTCTCGTGCGCGAGGTCCGCCGCGGTGCCTTCGTCTACCTCGATTCTCAGGGCCGCGTCGTACGCGATGCCGACACGTTGGCCCGTATCAAACGCCTTGCGATTCCACCCGCATGGACTGAGGTCTGGATCTCGCCTCACGCCCACGGCCATATCCAAGCCACCGGCCGCGACGCTCGTCGGCGCAAGCAATACCGCTACCACCATGACTGGCGCTCCGCTCGTGATGAGGCCAAGTACGAGCGCATGGTTGATTTTGGCCGCGCCCTCCCGCGCATCCGCCAGCGCGTCGCGCGCGATCTCAAGCGCCCGAAGCTCGACCGCACGCGCGTGCTCGCCACCGTCGTGCGCCTGCTCGAGTCCACGCTCATCCGCATCGGCAATGAGGAGTACGTGCAGGCCAACGGCTCCGTCGGCCTCACTACGCTCCGCGATCGCCATGTGCGCATCCGCCGCGGCACCCTTCACTTCGACTTCAAGGGTAAGTCCGGCCAGCGCCATCACATCGAGCTTCACGATCCCCAACTCGCCGCCATCGTGCGCCGCGCTCAGGACCTGCCGGGCCAGATCCTCTTCCAATATCTGGATGACGACGGCAGCCAGCAGCGCATCACCTCTGACGATGTGAATGGCTATCTGCGCGAGATCGCCGGCGAGGAGTTCTCCGCCAAGGATTTTCGCACCTGGGCCGGCACCGTCCTCGCCGCTCTGGCGCTTCGCCAGTTCGAGCGCTTCACCACCAAGGCCGAGGCTAAGCGCAACCTCGTTGCCGCCATCGAGCGCGTCGCCGAGCGCCTCGGCAACACTCCTGCCGTATGCCGCAAGTGCTACATCCACCCCGTCGTGCTCGATAGCTACCTCGCCGGCTCCACCGTGCAGGTGCTGCTCGATCGTGCGGAGGATGCTCTCGCCCACGGCCTCGCCAAACTCAGCGGCGTTGAGGGTGCTGTGCTAGCCTTCCTCCAGACCCAGCTGCGCCGTAATCGCCAGCCGGCCCTTCTTACGGCTCTGCGCCGCTCGGTGCAGCAGGAGCGCGTTCGCCGCTCGGCTGCTCGCCGCGGCGTTCGTCGCGCGCGTGGTACTTCCGGTGGTGCAGCCGCAGTCTCCAGATCACCAAGGCGCAGATCGCTACCTTCAGCCCGTCGATCGTGAGTAGGATAGCCAGCCCCATCTTGCTCGGGTCGCTGCCCATGTCTCCGAGCAGGATCGTCACATACGAGCGCACCACATAGATCGGCATGCAGACCAGCAGCAGGTACTTCAACCGCACGCCCGCCAGCACCAGGATGTAGTTGCGGATCACATACGGCGGGCCGGGCACCAGCGCCGCGATCACCGTCACCGCCGCCTGCTCATCCTCTGGCACCTGCGGCAGATGCTTGTGCCTTTTCTCGATGTAGCGCTGGAGCGGCCCGCGCAGCACGCTGCGCCCCACGAGGTACGTGCCGAGCATATGGCACGTTGTCGCGATCAACACCACCAATCCCCCGCCCACGGGCCCGAAGCGCGCCCCCGCCACGAGGTACACCACCGAGATCGGAAAGCCAAAGATCGGCAGTATCGCCATCATCGGGATCACCAGCACCGGGTTCAGCCCCGCGATCGCCGCGATCAAGCTGTCCCACAGCGCTGTGAAGCGCTCCCAGTCGATGTCCGTCGTCAGCAGCACGGTGCCGATCACGGCCCCGAGCAGCGCCACCGCCCCGGCTACTTTCCACGCCGTCTTCTTCAGGTCGCGCTTCTTTCCCCCGTACAGCAGCACGTCTTGGGCGCTTTGACGTCGCGCGCTGCTCGAGGCGTCATGCGGATGTGAGGTGGAAGTGGACATCTGGATGCCCGCTTAGACCACGCTCAGCGCGTGAGGTGACACCCCATCCGCCTCTCGGGAACCGCCCCACGCTGCGTCGGTCCAGACGCCCACCCTTCCCCCTTCCTATGGCCGCTCTGCTCCAACGTATCCGCCTGTGGCGTCGTCGCCGCCCCGACACTCATTCCCCCGCGCCCGCCATCTTGCGCCAGCGCGGCCCTGCCAATCAGGACCGCGGCTGGTTCTGGACCGCCTGTATCCTCACCGTCGTCGCCGTCCTGGGCGCATTTTTCTGGCTCACCTCCGCCAAGATCCTTCGCGACCCCATCGTGATCGACTACGGCCCCGCCGATCCGCACTTCGCCAGTGCCCTCGGTCCCGTCGTCGGCGCAGAGTTCGTCGCCGGCAACAAAGTCCAGCTCCTCGTCAACGGCGATGCCTTCTTCCCTGCGATGCTCGCGGCCATCAAGTCCGCGAAAAAGACCATCACCTTCGAGACCTACATCTGGGCTCCCGGCAAAGTCAGCGAAGACTTCATCTTCGCCCTCATGGAGCGCGCCCGCGCCGGCGTCAAAGTCCACGTCCTCGTCGACGGCATGGGCACCCTCAAGTTTACCGACGACGACCGCGACCGCCTCAAGGAGGCCGGCGTCGAGATCTACAAATACGGCCGCGAACACTGGTGGGAGGTAAAGCCCAACATCAATCACCGCACCCACCGCAAGATCCTCGTCGTCGATGGCCTCGTCGGCTTCACCGGCGGCATGTGCATCGACGACCGCTGGGCCGGCAATGCCGACAACAACAAAGTCTGGCGCGAGACCATGGCCCGCATCGAAGGCCCTGTCGTCCGCCAGATGCAGGCCGCCTTCGCCACCAACTGGCTCCAGACCACCTCCCACATTCTTCTCGGTGAGGATTACTTCCCCCAACTCGAAAAAGCCGGCTCCGTCGCCGCCCAGTGCTTCAAGAGCGGCCCCGGCGAAGGCCCGGAGCTCGTGCGCCTCGGCTACCTCTTCGCCATCGCCTCGGCTCGCACTTCCATCGATATCTCCAACGCCTACTTCGTGCCCGATGACCTCGCGATCGACATGCTCGTCGCCGCTCGCGAGCGCGGTGTCCGCGTCCGCGTCGTCGTTCCCGCCATCAACGATTCCCGCTTCGGCCGCGCCGCCTCCCGCTCCCGGTGGGACAAGCTCCTCGCCGCCGGCGTCGAGTTCTACCTCTACCAGCCCGCCATGTTCCACCCCAAGACCATGGCCGTCGACGATGTGCTCGTCACCATCGGCTCCGCCAATTTCGACAACCGCTCCTTCGCCATCAACGACGAAGTCACCCTCAATGTCCTCGATCGCCGCCTCGCCGCCGATCACAAGCGCATGTTCGAGGGCGATCTCAAGAACAGTATGGTCTACTCCCGCGAAGAGCACGAATCCCGCCCCGTCTACATCAAGCTCGCCGATCGCCTCTGCGGCCTCTTCCGCTCCCAGTTCTAGCGCCTCGCTCCCCGGCGGGTTCCCCGCCCGCCTCGTCGATACCCCGGCGCCCTGGCCCCTCCGCCCGGGCGCCGGCTGTTCTTGCTCCCCGCCCCCTCTGCGCCGTTCGTTTACCGCTAAATAGGTTAGCCCCCCCTTTCCGCGCGCGGCTACCGCCGCAGCACCGCAAACAGCGACAAATACAATGTCGCCACCGTGATCGCCAGCTGCACGCCCCCCACCGCCAGCAGCGGCAGATGATCCCGCAGCTCGCCCGCCCGCGCCGCCGGCCTCGGCAGCAGCCCCGTCGTCAGCAGCAGAAATACCAGCAGCGGCAGCTCGTAGTACCGGTGAAACACCAGCGAGTTGAAGCAGCACGCCAGCGCCCAGCACCCCACCGCTGCCCCCAGCACGCACGCTGCCCGCGGCCGCGCCCGCGCCAGCTCCGCCCCCGCCACCCCCAGCGCCAGCGCCCCCACCGGCGCCAGGATAAGAAAGACCGGCGACCGCCCGCCGAAGGACGGCAGCAGCGCCGCCATGCTCCACAAATACCCGCCCCAGTGCCCCAGCTCCCGCCCATACACCCAGTTCGGCGCCAGCCGCCGGCCCCCCCCCCCCCCCCGTCCGCAGCGCCGCCCTCTCCCCTACCCGCTCCCCAGCCCCCTCCCGCCCATGCCGCGCCACCACCCACGGCCACCCGAAGAGCGCCCCCACACTCAGCATGTACACCATCGGCATCAGACTAAATCCCGGCTCCTCCACCGTCCGCACATGTGCCTGTGGCACCAGCCCGCCCCACTCCACCCCCCTACGCCCCCCCCGCGCCACCCGCCGCCCCC
>CAYZPV010000004.1:0-227657 GCA_964480585.1 uncultured Opitutus sp.
CCGATGGCCCGCGGGCGCAGGGTGGCCTGAGGTACTGCATCAACAGCGCGTCGCTGAAGTTTGTCCCGCGAGCGGAGTATGAGGCTTGGGTAAAGGCGGGTGGGAAAGCGAGGTGAGGAAAGAAAAAGGGGCTCCACGTGGAGCCCCTTCCCAAGGAGTGCGGCCGAAGCGGAGATCGCTCAATACTTCGGAAACTTCGTCCACTTCGCGCCCGCCTTGCCGCTCTTCACGCTGGTTTCGATGAAGGCCATGCCAGCGAGGCCGTCGTTGATATTCGGGAAGTCGTAGCCGCCTTTCGGGGCTTTGCGGCCTGCGATGGCGTCGGCGATGGCGGTGGCGGCTCCGCGATAGATATTGGCGAAAGCCTCGATGAAACCCTCGGGGTGCGCGAAGGGCGTGCGCGTCGCGCTCTGCGCGGCAGCGGAGAGGTAGCCGTTGCCGCGGCGATAGACCTGCTGCGGCGCGTCGGCTTTCTTGAAGAGCAGCTCGTTGGGGTTCTCCTGAAACCACTGGAGCGAGCCCTTGGTGCCGAATACGCGGATGTTGAGGTTGTTCTCCTCTCCGCTCGAGATCTGCGAGGCGTAGAGGATGCCCTTCACGCCCTGCGTCCAGCGGACGAGGCAATTGCCGTCGTCGTCGAGCAGCCGGCCCGGGATGAAGGTGCTGAGCTCGGCGCAGATCTCCTCGACCTCGAGGCCCGTGATATAGCGGGCGAGGTTGTGCGCGTGGGTGCCGATGTCGCCCATGCAGTTGGAGACGCCGGAGGTGGAGGGGTCCATGCGCCAGTTGGCGATCTTGCTGGGCTTGTCCTGCTCAAAGGCGCTCGTGGCGTAGCCCTGCGGATACTCGACGACGATCTTGAGGAGCTTGCCGAGCTTGCCCTCACGAACCCACTCGCGGGCTTCCTTCACCATCGGGTAGCCGGTGTAATTGTGCGTGAGCGCGAAGACCTTACCGGTTTTCTCCACCACCTTGCGGAGGGCGAGACCTTCCTTGAGCGTGAAGCAGAGGGGCTTGTCGCACACGACGTGAAAGCCCGACTCCATGAAGAGCTTCGCGACGGGCGCGTGCGTGTTATTGCGCGTGACGATCGAGACGAAGTCGATGCGCTGGTCTGCCGGCAGCGCGGCTTCCTTGGCAGCCATCTCCTCGTAGGTGCCGTAGACGCGGGAGGAATCGAGCAGCAGGTCTTCGCCCGAGAGGCGGGACTTCTCGGGGTCACCCGAGAAGCAGCCGGCGACGAGTTCGATTTCGTTGTCGAGGCGGGCAGCCATGCGGTGGACGGCGCCGATGAAGGCGCCGCGGCCGCCGCCAACCATGCCCATACGGAGTTTGCGGTTGAGTTTCATGGTTCGGAAGGAGGTAGCTAGTAGCGGGTAGTGAGTAGAAGACAGCGAAAGCGAGTAGAGGTGGCTGCGTGATGCTCGCTACCTTCTACTCACTACTCGCTACTTTGGTTTGAGCCTTACAGCGACACCGGCTTGCCGGAGGCCGCGGACTTGTAGGCGCCGTCGATGAGCTTCATGAGCGAGAGCGCCTGGTCGGGGGTGTTGAGCGGAGCCTCGCTGCCTTCGAGTGTGCGGATGAAGTTCATCGCGGAGCGCACGCGGCCCATCGGCGCATCCTGCGGCACGATGATGCTGCGATTTACCGGGCGGCCGTGCTCGTGCGTGTAGAGCTCGCAAGCGTCGATGGCCGTATTGTCGAGGCCATCGGTGCCGAAGAGGCGCTGCACCATCCCGCCGGCCTTGGAGCCTTGGAATACTACGGAGACTTCCTCGCGCTTGTTCATCTCGGCCCACGAGACGGCGAAGGACATGGCCTGGCCGGTCTTGAAGGTGACGAAGCCATGTGCGGCCGCCTCGACATCGGTGACGCCCTTGGCGACATCGGGAATGCCCCAGGGGCCCTTGAAGGACTTGTCGGTGATGTGGTCGCTGTACGTCCTGGCCATGACATGCGCGGGCTCGGGATAGCCCATGAAGTAGAGGCCGAGGTCGATCATGTGGAGGAGATCGATGAGCGGACCGCCGCCGGAGAGCGCCTTGTTGGTAAACCAGCCGCCAAAGCCGGGGATGCCGGTGCGGCGGATCCACTTGGCCTGGCAGGTATTGATCGTGCCGACGACGCCATTCTGGATCTGCTCCATCATCGCGTAGCTCTCGGGTCGCGCGCGATTGTTGAAGTTGAACATCAGGGTCTTCTTCGCCTTCTCGGCGGTGGCCTTCATGGTCGCCATTTCCTTGGCGCTCATGGCCGGTGGCTTCTCGCAGAAGACGTGCTTGCCCGCCTTCACCGCGGCGAGAGCGAGCGGCGCGTGAAACTTGTTGGGGACGATGATCGAGACGGCGTCGAGCTCGGGGAGGGCGCGGAGCATCTCGGCGACGTCGCCGAAGTGGCGCGAGATGCCGTAGCGCGCGGCGGCCTTTTCGGCGGCGGCGGCATTGACGTCGGCGAGCGCGACGATCTCGGCGCCGGCTTCACGGAAACCCTGGGCGTGGTAAGCGGCCATGCCGCCCGCGCCGATGATGGCGATTTTGGTGCTCATTTTGGAAAAGTAGCGAGTAGTGGGTAGTGAGTAGCGAGTAGAAGCAGGCGGTGGTGAGAAGAGGTAGACAGCGTGGTTGTCGCTACCCGCTCCTCACTACTTCCGAAGGGCGTCAGCCCTTCTTGTCGAACTGCGCGTCGAAGACGATGTTGCTGCTCGGGAAGTCCACCTTGCGCACAAAGGCGGAGGCCTCGGCGGCGCCGTGGACGCGGTCCATGCGGGAGTCTTCCCATTCGACGGAGAGGGGGCCGCGGTAGCCCACGTCATTGAGGGCGACGATGATCTCCTCGAAGTTGATATCGCCGTGGCCGAGCGAGCGGAAGTCCCAGTAGCGGCTCGGGCTGCCGAAGCTCGTATGGCCGCCGAAGACGCCTACGGTGCCGTCACCATGGCCCCACCACACATCCTTCATGTGGCAGTGGTAGATGCGATTGCCGAAGGTGCGGATGAACTTCACGTAGTCCACGCCTTGGTAGCCGAGGTGCGAGGGGTCGTAGTTGAAGCCGAAGCGCTTGTGGCCCTTTACCGCGTCGATCGCGCGCTGTGCACTCGCGATGTCGAAGGCGATCTCGGTCGGGTGCACCTCGAGGGCGAAGTTCACGTTGGCCTTGTCGAAAGCTTCGAGGATCGGGCCAAAGCGCTTGGCGAAGTCGGCGTAACCGGCATCCCAATACGCCTGCGAGGTGGGGGGGAAGGCGTAGATCGAGTGCCAGATCGAGGAGCCCGTGAAGCCATTCACGACGGCGGGGAAGTCATCCTTGGCGCCGCGGCCGGGCTTGGCATCGAAGAAATTGCGGGCCGCCTTGGCGGCGAGAGCCAGCTTGCGCGCGGCGCGCTTGCGCACGCCCTCGGGGTCGCCATCGCCCCACACATCGGCGGGCAGGATGGACTTGTGGCGCTCGTCGATATTGTCGCACACGGCCTGGCCGACGAGGTGGCTCGAGATGGCGTAGCAGGTGAGGCCGTGGTCCTTGAGCTGCGCCCACTTGTCGTGGACGTACTTTTTGCTCGTGGCGGCGGCATCGACGTCGAAGTGGTCTCCCCAGCAGGCGAGCTCTACGCCATCGTAGCCCATCTTCTTGACGAGCGGAGCGAGCTGATCGAGGGAGAGGTCGGCCCACTGGCCGGTAAACAGGGTGACGGGTCTAGGCATGTGCGGAGGGATTAAGGGAGTGAGGGGGTAGGTAACTGCGGGGCGGAGGGTGAACGATTTCGCTAGGGGGCGCGGAAGCCGCAAGTCCAATGTCGCCCTATCTCAGCCGGAGGGGCGAAAAAACGAAAACAGCCCTTTCGCGGCAATCAGCCTGTTTTCCGGCCGGTAAATCCGTCAAGCTGGGGTGATGGGTCTATTGAGGTGCTTTTCGACTCTAGGGTGCCCCGCGCTGGGGTTGGAAGAGGCGTGCTCCCTTGCTGCCAGACATGGTGTGTCGGCCATCGAGCTGCGGGCGCTCGGCGGCACTGTGGATCTCGCTGGGTATTTCCGGAAGGCTTTTGGCAGCCCTGAGCGCTTGGCTGCCTGGGCAGCCGGTCAATCTGTGCGAGCCGTCGCACTCGATGCTTCACTGAAGCTCATCGGAGGCATCGAGGTCGACCGTGCTCAGCTCGCTGGGATTGGCCCCTGGGCTGATGCGCTGGGCGTGCGCTGGCTGCGGGTGTTTGATGGCGGCAAGGCGCTCGATGCGGCGGAGCTTGCCGCCGCCCGCGCCACCTTGGCTTGGTGGCACGAGCTGCGGGCTAGGCATGGCTGGCAGGCCGAGTTGATGATCGAGACGCACGACTCCCTGATTACCGCTGCGGCGTTGCGGCGGTTTCTCGACGCGGTGCCCGAGGCGACCATCCTCTGGGATGCTCACCATACTTGGCGCAAAGGCGGTGAGGATCCCCTGATCACTTGGCCGGCGTTGCGTGATCGTGTGGCGCACGTGCATATCAAGGATAGCGTCGCCGTGCCGAGCGCACGGCATCCTTTTACGTATGTTTTGCCGGGTGCCGGTGGGTTTCCGGTGCGCCCTTTGCTGGCATTGTTGGAAAATGAGGGTTTCGCGGGCCCGGTTAGTCTGGAGTGGGAACTTGTCTGGCATCCGTACCTGCCACCGCTGGAGGACGCGCTGCGAGTGGCGCAGGAGAGAAACTGGTGGTAGAGGTTGATTGCAGGCTGCCGACGGGGCGAAATCGCGGCATCACCGGCCTTTTGGCTCGTCCCTTTTTCTCCCAATCCCTTACTCCCTTGCCCCCCCGTCTTTCCGCATGAATCCCGCCGAGCTCTCCGCCTTCCTCAAAGCCCGCGTGCGGACCGTGCGCGACTGGCCCAAGCCCAAGGTCAACTTTCGCGATGTCACGACCCTCTTTGGCGATCCCGATGCGTTTCGCGCGATCGTGCAGGCCCTCGCGCGCGAGAGCACGCGGCTGATGGCCACGCGGATCGCCGCCGTCGATGCGCGCGGTTTCATCCTCGGCGGCGCGGTGGCGTACGAGACTCACCTGCCCTTCGCCCTCGTGCGCAAAAAGGGCAAGCTACCCTATAAGACCCTTTCCGCCGACTACGCGCTCGAGTACGGCTCGGCCACCATCGAGATCCACGCCGATGCCGGCGTGCCCGGCGACCGCGTGCTTATCGTCGACGATCTGATCGCCACCGGGGGCACGCTCGAGGCCGCCGCAGGGCTCTTCAAGTCGCTCGGCGCCGAGGTGGCAGGCGTGGCGGCCGTGATCGACCTGCCAGAGCTTGGCGGCACGAAGCGCCTGCGCGAGTCGGGCCTGACGGTGCACACCCTCTGCGAATTTTCCGAAGATGAGTAAATCCGCCCTCACGATCTGGACCAACGCGAAGTTCTCCGATTCCGACACCGCCTTGCTGGTCGATGGAATCAAGGCCCAGGGCCACACCCTAGTCACCTCGACTGCCGCCTCGGCCTCGGTTTTGGTGGCGGGCGGCGCCGATCCGGCGCTGGAGAAGGCGGACATCGCCTTTGGCCAACCCGATGCGCCGCAATGCATCGCCAGCAAACAGCTCCGGTGGGTCGAGGTCACCTCGGCAGGCTATACCCGATACGACACACCAGAGTTTCAGGATGCTTTTCGGGCGCGTGGCGCGGTCTTTTCCAACGTCTCCGATGTCTTCGCCGATCCCTGCGCGCAGCATGTGCTCGCTATGATGCTCGCGCTTGGCCGCCAGCTCCTCCCTTCGTACCGCGACCAGTTGACCGACCAGTCGTGGCACTACGCCGAGCGTCGCTATCACTCGCGGCTCCTCACTGGCCAGACGGTGCTGCTGCTCGGCTACGGGGCGATCGGTCGCCGGCTCGCCGACCTGCTCCAGCCCTTTGGTGTCACAGTCATCGCCGTCCGCCGCCAGACGCGCAGCGAGCGTGGCGTGCGTATCATCCCCGAAGAGGGCCTAAGCACTGCCCTCGCGCAGGCCGACCACATCGTCAACATCCTCCCCGACAACGCCAGCACTCGTAACTACGTCAATGCCCGCCGCCTCTCCTGCGTAAAGCCCGGTGCACGCTTCTACAATGTCGGCCGCGGCACCACCGTCGACGAACGCGCCCTGCTCGAGGCGCTGCAGTCCAAGCGCATCGAGAGCGCGTACCTCGATGTCTTTGAGACCGAGCCTTTGCCCAAGGATAGCCCTTTCTGGTCACTGCCCAACTGCTTCGTTACGCCGCACACCGCCGGCGGCCGCCACGATCAAGATACGGCCATCGTGAAGCACTTCCTCAAGAATTTGGAGGCCTTCACGAGTGGCGGCACGCTGGTCGACCGGATCGTCTGAGCCCGCTTGGGCCGCGCGATTTTTCGCCTTCCGGGAATTTTTCACGAGGTGGCTGCTCTTATCAGCAAGCCGATGCCTCCGCATGCCGCGGCGGCCGGCCCTACCTACCTCGATGAAAAAATCCACGCGTCTCCTGATCACGGCCGCCGCCATGGCGGGCCTATACGCCGGTGCCTTGGGAACCAGCGCCTCCGCCGCCGAGAAGCCCGGCAAGGCCGATACGTCCAAGGCCGACACCGGCAAGCACGACTGCAAAGGCAAGAATGGCTGCAAGGGCCAGGGCGGCTGCAAGTCCAGCGACAACGGCTGCAAGGGGAAGAACTCCTGCAAGGGCAAGGGTGGCTGCAGCACGATGCCGAAAAAGGAAGACAAGAAGTAATCCACCCGCCCGGTCGCCGGTGCGTGTGAGAGCCGCCGGCGACCGCGCTTTTGCCCCATGCCCGCCAATCGCTTCAACGGATTTACCGACTATGGCATCGGCATCGGCCTGCGCGTGCCGCACTACGCCCACATTCTTGAGAAGAAGCCGGTGGTCGGCTGGTTCGAGATTATCTCGGAAAATTTCATGGTCGACGGCGGCCGCCCGCTGCACGTCCTCGATCAGATCCTCGAGCAATACCGCGTGGTGCAGCACGGCGTCTCGATGTATTTCGGCTCAACGGGCAAGCTCGACCGCACCCACTTGAAAAAACTCAAGGCGCTCGTGAAGCGCACGGGCACGCCGTGGCTCTCGGATCATCTTTGCTGGGGCAGCGTCGATGGCACCTACTCGCACGATCTCCTGCCGATGCCGTACACCTTCGCTGCGGCGCGGCGCACGGCGGAAAAAATCCGGCAGGCGCGCGACTATCTCGAGGTGCCGATCTGCGTGGAGAACGTTTCGAGCTACGCCGAGTTTCACGCCAGCGAGATGACGGAGTGGGAGTTTCTCGCCGAGGTAATCGACCGCGCCGACTGCGGGGTGCTCCTCGATGTGAACAATATCTACGTCTCCGCCCGCAACCACGATTTTGATCCCTACACTTACATCGACGCCGTGCCGCCCGAGCGCGTAGGCCAGATCCACATCGCGGGGCACACGCCTTTTGAGAAGTACATCCTCGATACGCACGACCACCCCGTGCTCGACCCCGTGTGGAAGCTATATGCCCACGCCATCCGGCGCAGCGGCGTGACGGCGACGCTGCTGGAGTGGGACGACAAGATACCCTCATTCTCCGAGGTGCACGACGAGGCCCTCAAGGCCAACGCCTACATCGCCGGCGCCCGCGCCGCGAAGCGCGGTGCGCCCGTGCGCGCATGAAGCAGAGGGATGCCGAGTTCCAGCGGGTGCAGCGCGCGATGTTTGCCGCGCTGTTCCGGCCGCTCGGGCCGGGCGATCGCTTGTCGCCCTCCTCGGTGCGGGCGGCGGAGAAGATCATCAAGCCCAATGCCCGGCTGACTGCCGCCGAACGACTGGAGATCTATGCGCGCTCCTGCTGGTACCGCCTCATCGACTGCGTCTACGAGGATTGCCCGGGATTGCGGGCGCTGCTCGGCGACGTGCGGTTCGATCGCTTGGTGCGGGCCTACCTGGCGCGGCATCCCTCGCGCTCCTTTACCTTGCGCAACCTTTGCTCCCGCCTGCCGGATTTCATTCGTGCCCGGCCGAGGTTGACCGCGCCGCATACCGCGCTGGCCCTCGCGATCGCCCGCTTCGAGTGGGCGCAGACTGTCGCCTTCGACGGCGAGGCGCGGCCCCGGCTCACCGCCGCGGCGATCGCGCGTATGCCGCCGGAGAAGCTGCGCCTGGGCTTGCAGCCTTATCTTTCTCTGCTCGCGCTCGACTGGCCGGTGGATGACTACGTGCTGGCGGTGAAGCGCCGTGAGGCGCTGCGGGGCGCGGCGAGCAACGCGGTAGAGGGCGCGGCGTCGGCGGAAACGCTGCCGCGCATGCGCCGCCCGCGGCGAGGGCGCATCTACCTCGTGGTGCACCGCCACGACCTCACGCTCTACTACAAGCGTGTGCCCGTAACCGCTTTTCGGATACTCTCGGTCCTCCAGCGTGGAGGCTCGCTGGCCGAGGCGCTCGCTGCCGCAGGACAGGCCGCGACCGACGAGCAGGTGCGCGACTGGTTTGCGAGCTGGATGTCGCTGGGCTGGTTTTGCGCGCGGAAATAAATTCCCGGCGGCGTGCTCTCACTGGCATGCGCATGATTTCCTACGCTTCGCTCGATGCCGGTCTCATCAAGGCCAGCGGGTTTTTCCAGGATGTGCTCCTGTTGATTGTCCGCCTCTGGTGGGGATGGTCCTTCTTTGTCACGGGTTGGGGCAAGCTGCTCAACCTCGATCGCACCGCAGCCTTTTTCGCCGAGCTGGGCCTGCCGTTTCCGCAGCTCAATGCGGCGGCGGCGGGAGGCGTCGAGTGCGTGGGCGGGCTGCTCCTGCTGGTGGGCCTGGGGTCACGCGCGGCCAGCGTGCCGCTGGCCTTCACCATGCTGGTCGCCTATGCGACCGCGGACCGCGAGGCGCTGGGCTCCATCGTTTCTAACCCCGATGCGTTTACCGGCGCCGCGCCGTTTCTCTTCCTGTTTGCGGCGCTGCTGATTTTCGCCTTTGGGCCGGGCCGCTACTCGGTCGACGCGTTTCTCGCGCGTCGCTCGTTGTCAGCCGGTCGCGTCTCGAAATGAGGACGCGTGGCTTTCCGCCTCAAGCGGTCGGCGTCGTAAAGGACGTGGGCGTCGCGGTCGGTGCGGCGCCCTTGGGGTTGCACATGTCCTCGTAAGCGTAGAGCAGCGCGGCAAATAACAGCGGCATCGTGAGAAAGATGCCGACGATCAGGCCGATCAGGCCGAGCATGACGAGTAAGCCTCCGAGAAAACTGAGGAAAAAGACGCGAAACCATTGGTGCGAGATGACCCGGAGGCTCACCATCGTGGCCTGCCAGGCTCCGAGGCCTCGGTCGATGATGAGCGGGATGGTGAATACTAGGCCAACGGAGAGATAGATGCCGATGATGCCGCCAACGACTATGCCGAGTAGCATCATGCCTGAAGGCGCCGCAAGCTGAGGCACTACCCCCGATGCCTCCGCTTTGACGAGGGCGGCGATGGAGCCCACAAACCACGGGCCGGCGAAAACCAACATGGCGAGCATGGGGAGAATGCTCATAATTACGCCCCCGCCGATCAGGGAGCCGGTTTGCAGCGAGAAGCCCTTGAAGATGTCGCCGATGGTGCGCGGCTGGCCGCGCATGCGGCCGAGATAGTAATAGTAGAGTCCTCCGTAAAACACACCGGTAAGCAAGAGTTGTGCGATGCTGCCCGCAAAGGGCACCAGGCTGACGGCCACCAGAATGACGATTAACAAAAGGGTGGCGCCTACGATGGGGAGAAACTGGGAGGTCCAAAGTTTGAAGCTGCGGTCGAGGCACGAAAAGATGTCGATCTTCCCCGATCGGGCGAAGAGATCGGCAGCGAATGCCTTGGTGTCGATCGGCCCGGCGACTGGTGCAGGCGATATCGCTGGGGTTGGGCTGGTCTCGGTAGATACAGAACCCGTTGCTGGCGCTGCTGCCGTCGTGGTAAACTCTACATAATCCCCGAGACGGCGCCACTCATCGGAGCCGGCTGCCTTGGCCTTGGTTTCAAGGTTGGCGCGACCGGCGGCGATCCAGCCGCGGATCTGTTCCACAGTCGCCGGACCATATTCCTTCCCGTCGCCGCCGATGATCGTAAACATGAAATTAGAAGAGACTCGTCGGGTCGGCGCGTCAATGGTTTGGGCTTACCTGTCTTTCGCTCCCCCGGCGAGCAGCGCCTGCAACCTCGCCCTCACCCCGGGCCACTCCTCGGCGACGATGGAGTACATCACGGTGTCCCGCTGCGTCCCGTCGCGCCGCCGCATGTGGGCGCGGAGCACGCCCTCGCGCACTGCGCCGAGGCGGGCGATGGCGGTTTGCGAGCGGAGGTTCAGGATATCGGTCTTCAACTGCACCCGCAGGCAGCCGAGCGATTCGAAGGCGTGGGTGAGCAGGAGGAGCTTGCACTCGGTGTTAACCGCGGTGCGCCACACGCGGCGGCCGAGCCAGGTGCTGCCAATCTCGAGCCGGCGGTCGGACACGGAGACATCGAAATACGTCGTCGTGCCCACGGCCTCGCTCGTCAAAAGCGACACCACGGCAAAGGTGAGCGCCTGCCCTCGCTCGCGCTCGCCCTGCTGGGCCTTAATGCGATCGCGGAGGGCCTCGACGGTGTCCAGCTTGCCCCCGCCGAAATGTGTCCAGATTTCTGGGTCCGCGGCATGGCGGACGAGAGCGGCGACGTGGTGCTCGGCGATCGGCTCGAGTCGCACGTGCCGGCCGGCGAGGGTGACGGGGAGAAGTTGCATGGCGCGGCTACGATTCGCGGCCGATCGCTCACGGGTGGGCAACAAGATTCCCGTCGTCCGGGCGGCACAGTGGGCCTGGCTCGGAGCCTGTGCAGGGGAAGCGGGGGAACTTATTGGCCGCACCTTTTTCTCAGTACGCGCCATGCTTCTTGTGCGCGCCCTGCCCTTCGCGCTGGTGCTCGGCTGCGTTCTGCCCGGCGCGGAGGAGCCATTGCCAGCGATTTTCGCGCCCAAGCCAGCCATCCCAGCCCCGCCACCACCTCCGCTCATTGCGCGCGTGGTGCCTACGTCGGAGCGGGTTTCGCAGGCGCTCGCCCAGCAGATCCGTGAGAAGGCCGCCGCTTTGGACGTGCCCACGCGCCTCGCGCCCTGGGTACCCGGGGATGCCCCTGTAACTTTGGAAAGGGTCCTCGTGCTTGGGGAAAAGATCAAGGCACACCAGACGACCGAGAAGGTCACGGCGGCCGAGCGTTTTCTACGGACGGGGCGGCTCTTCGAGACTTCGCGGATGCACGGTGATCTGAAACTGCTGCCGGTCGAAAAGGTGGGGGCGTTGCCCAAGGATGATGTCCGCGTCGAGGTCGGCATCACCATTAAATTTTGAGTTCTGCACCACCTGCTTACTGCTGACTCCGCTGGGATTGCTGTGGAAATCGACTGCCATGGGCGCGGCATTGACCCCGGGCGGGTTGATGCACTTTATCGGCCGCTTCATGTCACTCTCACTCGTCGTCCTCGCCGCTGGCATGGGTTCGCGCTATGGCGGCCTCAAGCAGATCGATCCCGTAGGCCCCTCGGGCGAGACCGTGCTCGACTACGCCGTCTTCGATGCGGTGCGCGCGGGCTTCGACCGCGTGGTCTTCGTGATCCGCAAGGATTTCGAGGCGCTGTTTCGCGAAAAGATCGGCGCGCGCTACGCCGGCAAGGTCGCGGTCGACTACGTGTTTCAGGCCCTCGATGCGCTGCCGCCCGGTTTCACGCCGCCCGCGGGCCGCGAAAAGCCCTGGGGCACCGGCCACGCTGTCTGGTGCGCCAGGAATGCGATCGACGGCAACTTCGCCGTGATCAATGCCGACGACTTCTACGGTGCGGATTCCTTCGCCCGCCTCGGCGCTTTCCTGAAGTCCGCGCGCGGTGGCGAGTTCTCGATGGTGGGCTTCAAGCTCTCCAATACCCTCTCCGAGCACGGCACGGTCGCGCGGGGTGTCACGGCCGCCGATACCAGCGGTGCGCTCACCTCGATCGTCGAGCACACAGGTATCGACCCCAAGGATGTCGGCGCCGGCAAAAAATACTCGGGCGACGAGATCGTGTCGCTAAACTGCTGGGGCTTCACGCCCGCCCTTTTCGCCGGGCTCGATTCGCAGTTGCAGGAGTTTCTCGCCGCCCGCGCCGCAGAGCCCAAGGCGGAGTTCTATCTCCCGGCCGCAGTTTCCACGATGATTTCTCGCGGTCAGGCTACGGTGAGGGTGCTGCCGACCGAGAGTACCTGGTTCGGCGTCACCTACCGTGAGGATAAGCCTCGCGTGGAGGCCTCCATCGCCGCGCTCGTGCAGGCAGGGAAGTATCCACAGAAGCTCTGGGCCTGATCTCCTTGCCATGAGCGTTTCGCATTCCCCTGCCCGCGATTGGGTGAAGGAGCTCGCGCCAGTGCTGGCCTCCTTCGATACGAACTGCACCCTCCTCGAGGCTGCTCCCTACGGCAATGGGCACATCAACGAGACCTATGTGCTCGTGGGTGATGGCCCTGGCCATGCTCGCCGTCGCTACATCGCGCAGAAGATCAATCATCGCATCTTCAAGAATGTACCCGCGCTGATGGAGAACGTCAGCCGCGTGACCAAGCATCTCAAGAAAAGCTCCCCTCGCGCGCTTACGCTGATTCCCACGCGCCAAGGTGCTGCAGTATTGCAGGATGAGGCGGGAAACTGGTGGCGGCTCTACGATTTTATCGAAGGTGCGCACACGGTCGACCAAGCCACTCGCGAAGAGCAGGCGTGCGAGACTGCGCGGGCCTTCGGCCAGTTTCAGGCCCAGCTCGCCGATCTCCCCGGTGGCCGGCTGCATGAGACGATTCTCAATTTCCACCACACGCGCGATCGCTTTGAGAAGCTCCGCGCCGCGCTCGCGGCCGATGTGAAGGGCCGCTCCGCTGAGGTGCGCGATGAGCTCGCGTTTGCTTTTGCCCGCGAGGCCGATACTGACGTGCTTGTCGGCTTCCTTGCGCGTGGCGAGGTGAAGGAGCGCGTCACGCACAACGACACCAAGATCAATAACGTGATGCTCGACGATGTCACCGGCCTCGGCGTGGCCGTGATCGACCTCGATACAGTGATGCCGGGCCTCGCCCTCTACGATTTTGGCGAGATGGTTCGCACGTCCACCAGCTCCACCGCCGAAGACGATCCCGACCCCTCCCGCATGCACGTGCGCCTGCCGCTTTTCCGCCAGATCGTGAAGGGCTACCTCGAGACCGCCGGCAGCGTGCTCAACGCCACCGAGCGCGCACATATGGGCTTTGCCGGCAAGATGATGGCCTACGAAAACGGCATCCGCTTCCTCACCGATTACCTGCAGGGCGATGTGTACTTCCGCATCAAGCACCCCCAGCACAATCTCGTGCGCTGCCGCACCCAGTTTGCTCTCGTGCGCAGTATCGAGGCCGAGCGCGACGCCATGGCGCGCATCGTCACAGAAATTTACGGTTCATCATGAAGCTCTCCCGTCCCGACGCCGACGTCTACATCCCCGCCCTCTCCGCGGGCCTCACCGCCGAGGCCGCGCTTGCGCGCACCACACACCTCTGCGTGATCGCGCACCAGGATGACATCGAAATCAATGCGTACCCTGCCGTGGCCGAATGCTACGAAAAGGCGGGCAAGTACTTCACCGGCGTCGTCATGACCAATGGCGCCGGCTCGGCCCGCACTGGCCGCTACGCTGCCACCACGGATGCGCAGATGCAGCAGATCCGCCGCGAGGAGCAGCGCAAGGCCGCCGACATCGGCAAGTATAACCTCCAGCTCCAGCTCGGCCACCCCAGCTCCGCCGTGAAGCGCAACGACGACGCTGGCGTGCGCGCCGATCTCGCCGCAATTTTCTCCGGATGCGCCAAAACCGTGGAGGCGGTCTATCTGCACCAGCCGATGGACAAGCACGATACGCATGTCGCCTGCTTCCTCCGCTGCATCGAGGCCATCCGGGCCCTGCCGCGTGATCAGCGCCCCAAGCGCGTCGTGGGTGTGGAGGGCTGGCGCGACCTCGACTGGCTGCACGATGGCGACAAGGTCGCGATGGATGCGAGCCCTCATCCCGCGCTCGCCGACGAGCTCGTGAAGGTCTTCGACTCGCAGATCGCGGGCGGCAAGCGCTACGATCTTGCCGCGCTCGGTCGTCGCGTGGCCAATGCCACCTTCTTCGCGTCGCACGCCACGGATGCGCTCAGCTCGGTCTCCTTCGCCGTCGACCTCACGCCGCTCGTGCAGGATGAAACGCTCTCGCCGCTGGACTTTGCGCTGAAGCACGTCGACCGTTTCCGCTCCGATGTCGCGGCGCGGCTCAAGCAAATGGGTGCTTGAGCGCGGCGTGCACCGGCGTGCGCCATGCCCAAGTTAATCCGAGCCCACGATAATCGAAACGCCCCTCTGCTCGAGCCCGGCCCCCGCGATCCCGGGTTGATCTATTTCAATCTCCTGCGCCTCCGCGCCGGGGAGGCGGTCACGCTTGATGTGCCGCGCTGCGAGCTGCTCTGCGTCGTCCTCTCGGGCCGTGCCGATATCGCGGCCTGCGCCCAGGAATTCAAAAATATCGGCCATCGCGCTGATATCTGGGAAGGCCCGGCTGACTCCGTTTATTGCGGCACCTGTCCGCGCGTGACGGTGCGCGCGTTGCGCGACGGCACCGAGGTCGCCGTGGCGGGCGGCGTCTGCGAGCAGCCCTTCGCGCCCTTTCGCATCCAGCCATCCGAGGTCGAGGTGGTCGAGGTGGGCTCGGCCGCGACGCACTCGCGCCGGCGAATTTGCCACGTGCTCGGCCACAATGGCGTGGGCCGCGCCGGCCGCCTGCTGGTGAGTGAGCTCTATGGCGACGATGGCTCCTGGTCTGGCTATCCCCCGCACAAGCACGATACCGACAGGCTTCCGGAGGAGTCCGACTTCGAGGAGGTGTACCACTATCGCTACCGGCCGGAGCAGGGCTTTGGCGCCCAGTTTTGCTACGATGGCGATGGCGGCGAGCCTCGGGTCGACTTGGTGCGTCATGGCGACAGCTACCTCGTGGATCGCGGCTACCATCCCACGGTGCGCGCGCCGGGTTACGAGGGTTACATCTTCACGATTCTAGTCGGGCGCACCCAGCGCTCGCTGGTGCAGTCGTTCGAGCCGTTGCATGCACCTCTGGTCGAGAAGATCCCTGGCATCCAGGCGATGCGCGACGCCTTCCGCTGAGATCGTGAGTATCCGTTTATCGGATACTCGGGAGTTTCCCTATGATAAGGTAGGGAGAATGGGAGGGTGGGATAGCGAAAGCTAGCGTTGCAAAGCTTGCGGCTACTACGGAGGTGTAACAGCAAAGTTCTTCCCAGCCGTTATCGCTGTGCACCCGCTTCCGGTGGTGGCGAGAGGGCTCGGGGCCGGTTCGTAATGAGTCATCCTGTTATCTACAGTATCAAGCGCCATGGCACCTCGATCGACGAGTGTGACAAGGAGCCTGTGCAGACACCTGGCTGTATCCAGCCGCACGGTGTGCTGATGGTGTTGCGTAGAGTGGACCTTACGATTTTGCAGGTCAGCGAGAACTCCGCCGATTGGCTGGGGCTCGGCCCCGAAAAACTCAACGGGCAGAAAGCCACGGCTCTGTGGGCCCATGGGGATATCGAGAAGCTCCGGCGCTTTATCTCGGAGGGCGCATTGGAGAGAAATCCCTTTTTTGTGTTTTCTTTTCTGCCGCCCGCGGCGGGTCGCCCCCTCTGGCTCGATGTCACGGTGCATACCCTCGAGGGCTTGTTGGTGGCCGAGCTCGAGCCGTCGTCGCGTGGCACCGGCGAAGGCTCGGCGCCCGATTACTACAGCCTGCTGAAGAAGACTTTGGCGCGCTTCCAGGCGGCTCCCACGCTGCGCGATCTTTGTCAGACTGTAGCGGCAGAGGTGCGTGTGCTCAGCGGTCTCGATCGCGTGATGATCTATCGCTTCCATGCCGATGATAGCGGCGAGGTGTTTGCCGAGTCGCGTCGCCCGGATCTGCAGTCATGGGAAGGCTGGCGCTACCCGGCGCACGATATTCCCAAGCCGGCGCGCGAGATCTTCAAGCGCATCTGGATCCGGCCAGTGCCCAATATCAAGGCCCCCCTCGCTGAACTTGTGCCGCTGGCCAATCCCGATACCGGCGGCCCGCTGGAGATGACGCACTGTTCGCTGCGCGGAGCATCCGTGATGTACACCGAGTACCTCGCCAATATGGGGGTCGGCGCGGCGCTCACGATGTCGCTCATGCGCAATGGCGAGTTGTGGGGTCTCATCGCCTGCCACCATTACACTCCCATCCACTTCCCGTATCAGCTTCGCGCGGCCTGCGAGTTTCTGGCGCAAAACGCTTCGCTGCAGCTCCTGCGCGCAGAGGATCGTGAGGATGATGAGTACCGGCGCGCGATCGACGCGGCCCACTATGCCATCCTCAGCCGCGCTGCCACGCAGTCCAATCTCTCGCCGCTTGTTTTAGGCTCGCCCAATCTCCGCAATGGCATCCGCTGCGATGGCGTGGCTGTGCTGCACCGGGGCGAGTGGTGGACGGATGGTCGCACGCCCACGATCCCGCAGATGAAAGCGCTGGTGGACTGGCTCCGTGCCACGGGGTCCGAGGGAGATTTTTCGCGCGCTGTCTTCGAGACGGACATGCTTGCGCAGAAGTATGCACCTGCGGCGGAGTTTGCCTCGGTAGGCAGCGGCTTGCTGGCCGTGCGGATCGACGCGGCCGCCAGCGGCGCTGTCTTGTGGTTTCGCGTCGAGACGATCCAGACCTTCACCTGGGGAGGAAATCCCCACGAACTCCCGCTGGTCGCCGGCCCCAATGGGCCGCGCCTCACCCCCCGCAAGAGCTTCGAATTGTGGGAAGAGACGGTCCGCAATCGCTCCCTGCCGTGGCGTAGTGTGGAAAGGGCCGCGGCCGCCCGGCTGAGGCAACTCCTTCTCGATCTCGTGGTCACTCGACTCGAGGAGCTCGCGGCTTTGAACGCGGAGCTGCAGCGCAGCAATGCCGAGCTCGATGCCTTTGCCGCGCTCGTGAGCCATGACCTGAAGGAGCCGCTGCGCGGCATCCGGAAATATGCGCGGCAGCTTGGCTCCGAGCCTTCGCTCGCGCAGGCCGCAGCCGATGTGCGCGAGCGCCCGGAGGCCATTGCGCGCTTGGTGGGGCGCATGGAGGGTCTTATCCAGTCGATTCTGCGCTACTCCCGCTTGGGCCGCGCTGCGCTGGAGCTTGAGACGCTCGATCTCAACGCCATCGTCAAGGAGGCGCTAGAGATGCTGGGTGCCCGCGCCTACGAGCAGCATGTGCGAATCGAGATTCCCAGGCCGCTGCCGCGCTGGCGCTGCGATCAGGTGCGCTGCCGGGAAATCTGGGCCAATCTCATTAGCAACGCCTTGAAATATTGCGACAAACCCCAGTGCCGCGTCGAGATCGGGTACGTCGCCCCCAAGGAGTCTGTCGCGTTTCTAGACCGTTCCCGCGCTCCGGAGTCCGCCAGGGCCGAGACTGTCTTCTACGTGCGCGATAATGGTTGCGGCATCGACCCCCAGTTCTCCGAGCGCGTCTTCAGGATGTTCAAGCGCCTGCCTGATACGTGCGACAAGGTCGAGGGTTCGGGAGTCGGCCTCGCCGTGGTAAAGAAGATGGTGGAGCAGCATCGCGGGGTCGTGTGGTTCGACTCCGTGCCGGGACAGGGCGCGGATTTCTTCTTCACGTTGCCCGCCGAGGAGGAGCACCTCACATGAGCGAGCGCTGGCGCATCCTCATCGTCGATGACAATGCCTTCGATCGCGTGGAGGCCAAGAGCGCACTGCTCAAGGGTACCAGTCGCAAGATCGAGTTCGTCGAGGCTGCCTCCGCTCGAGAGGGCCTCGCCGCTGCGACAACCGAGGGTGCGTGCTTTGACTGCCTCGTGCTCGATTACGATCTGCAAGATCACGATGCGCCCTGGCTCCTCGAGCGGCTGCCGCGGGTGGATGGCATCACCGCTGTGCCGGTGCTGGTCGTCACCGGTTCCACGGTGGCCAATAATCGCCTCGCTGTGCGCGCCGGCGCGCAAGATTACTTGGGTAAGGACTGGCTCACGCCGGATAGCATTGTTCGTTCGGTGGAGACGGCCATCGAGCGGCACGCCATCTACTGTAAGCTGGCCGAGGCCAATCGTATCGTCCGCGAAAATGAAGCGCTTAGCCGTGCGGTGATCGAGAGCAGCTCCGATTGCATCAAGATTATCGACGAGCATGGCCGGCTCGAATCGCTCAATGGCCCGGGGCTCGTAATGCTCGAAGTGGAGAGCCTCAGCCATCTCAAGGGCAAGGAGTGGCTTTCCCTCTGGCCCGAGCCAGGCCGCTCGCTTGCCGCCCAAGCCCTCGAGCGGGCGCGCAATGGCAGCGAGGGCCGCTTTCAGGCGCTATGCCCCACCTTCAAAGGTACCCGCAAGTGGTGGGATGTCACCGTGACGCCCTTGGCCGGCGGGTCGGGCCGCCGTGGCCATTTCCTCTCGGTCTCCCGCGATATCACCCAGTTGGTACGCGCTAATGATGCGATCCGCGAAGCTGCTGAGCGCGAGCGTGCCCTTGCGGTCTCAGTGCCTACTCTGCTGGCCATTTTCGATCGCAACGGCGAGTGCGAGTTTCGCAATCCGCAGTGGACTGCCTATACCGGCATTTCCTTTGACCACCTCCAGCAGCGCACGCTGTTTGCCGGTGTGGATGACCCGCCTGGTGACGCTGATGCGCGCAAACGAGCGCTGATGAGCGAAGGCAAGCCCTTTGATCTCGAGGTGAAGTTGCGCCGCCACGATGGGGTGCTCCGCTGGTTCCTCTGTCGCAGCGTTCCTGCGCACGACGCGGATGGCCAGGTGACGAAGTGGTACTCGACCTGCATGGATATCGACGACCTGCGAAAGACGCAGGATGCCCTCGCGGTAGCGCAGGAGCAGCTCCAGCAGCAGGCCCACGGTCTTGAGCGCGAGGTTGCCGACCGCACCGCCCGCCTCACCGACATGGTGGCCGAGGCCGAGTCCGTCTCCTACAGCATTTCGCACGATATGCGGCAGCCCCTGCGCTCGATGCGCCAATACAGCCAGATCCTGCTGGAGGATCATGCTGGCGCCCTCGACGAAACGGCGCGGCGCTACCTCGATCGCATCGTCGCTGGTGCCGATCGGCTCGATCGCCTCATCCAGGATGTCCTCACGCTCGGGCGTATGACGAGGCAGGAGATCGCCTTGAGCCGGGTCGATCTCGAGCCGCTGGTGGATGAGATCCTCCGCCACTACCCCACGTTTCAAAGTGCCGCCGGGCTCTTCAATGTGCGGCGGCCGCTGCCTGCGGTATGGGCCGATGATACGCCTCTTACCCAGGCGCTCGCCAATCTCTTCGGCAATGCCTTCAAGTTTGCCCGGTCCGATGTCCCTCTGAGGATAGATATCTGGGCCGAGGATGTCGACGGCGGCCGGGTCCGCCTCTACGTCGCCGATAACGGCATCGGCATCGCTCCGGAGCACTTCGACCGCATCTGGAAGATCTTCGAGCGCGTCGACTATGGTATCGACGGCACCGGTATCGGTCTCAGTATCGTGCGTAAAGCGATCGAGCGCATGAACGGCGCTGTCGGCGTGCGCTCGGAAGCTGGCGAAGGCAGCACTTTTTGGATTGAATTGGACAAGGCCACCACATGAAGACTGTCCTCCTCGTAGAAGATTCCCCCGACGACGTGTTCTTTGTGGAGCGCGCCTGGAAGAAAGCGGAGATACCCCACGCGCTGCGCGTCGCCAAGGATGGTCGCGAAGCCATCGACTATCTCTCGGGCAAAGGCGATTTTGCCGATCGCAAAAAGCATCCCCTGCCCATCCTTGTCCTCCTCGATCTCAAGCTTCCGCACTTCAGCGGCCTTGAGGTGCTGGCTTGGATGCGCGACGTGCCGGAGTTTGCTTCCACGCGCGTCATCATGCTCACCTCCTCCAAGGAGAAGCGCGATATCGATGAGGCCTACCGGCTCGGCGCCGGTTCGTACAAGGTCAAGCCGTCCGATGCCGTGGAACTCACCGAGTTTGCCCGCGCTGTCCGCACCTACTGGCTGACGCACGATAGCGCCTGTGCCGGTTGAGTCCTGCTGTCAGGCCTGCACGTGAGCGCAGGGGAAGAGGAGTAAACAGTGCCAGGTGTCTCTTGTGTGGCGAAACTAAGAGTAACTCTGCGCAACCCGTTTCGCAGGTCGGATTCTCGGATCGATTGCTCGGCGTAGTGTGGTCCGGCCTGTGACGGCGGGGATTTGCGAATACCAGTGGCGGCATTGACGCGTGCGAGCCGCACCTGTTCGCTCGCGCGGTGATCCCTACCCCGCGCGTTGTGTTGGCTCTCCTTCGTTGCAGCGCGTCGCTCTGTCTTGCCGGGTCCGCCCTTTCCGCCGGCGAGCCGCCGTCCGCCGGCCAGCCGCTTCCCCGGTGGGAGCGAGGCATGCTCGATATTCACCAGATCAATACCGGTACGGGCGACGCGGCGCTCTTTATCTTCCCGGATGGCACCACGCTCCTCCTCGATGCTGCAGGTGTGAATCGCTCGGCCGAGCGCCCACCCGCCTACGATACCCCGCCACGCCCTGATGGCTCGCGTCGAGCGGGGGAGTGGATCGCCCGCTATATTCGCCGTGTGCATCCGGAGGGAGAGGCGGGCGCGCTCGACTACGCCATGCTCACGCATTTTCACGGCGATCACATGGGCACGCTGCTGCCCGACTCGCCCAAGTCCGTTTCTGGCGCCTACCAACTCACGGGCCTCACCGATGTGGGCGATGCCATTCCTATCCGCCGCATGCTCGACCGCGGCTGGCCCGAGTACAATTTCCCCGCGCCCTCGGGCTCCGCTATGATGAAGAATTATCGGGCTTTTCTGGGGTGGCAGCGCGAGCATCGTGGGCTGGAGGTGGAGCGCTTCGAGGCGGGCCGCGCCGATCAGATCGTGCTTCGTAAGGCACCCCGTGACTTCCCGGCCTTCGAGGTGCGCAATATCGCAGCCAATGCCCGGGTATGGACGGGCTCTGGCGCCACTGCGCGCAGCCGATTTCCGGAGGGCATGGCTCCAAGCGAAAACAACTGCAGCCTCGCCTTCCGCCTCACCTACGGGGCCTTCAGCTACTTCAACGGCGGCGACATGCAGGGCGTCCTAGGCGCCAATGCCGCCGCGTGGGCTGAAATGGAGTCAGCCGTTGCCTGGGTCACCGGCCCGGTCGATGTGCACGCCATCAATCACCACGGCACGCCGGATGCCGCCAATGCGTTCTTCCTCAGCGTACTCCAGCCGCGGATCCACCTCCTGTCCGTCTATGCCGCGAGTCAGCCGGGCCCGGATCTGCTGCGCCGGCTGCTCTCGGAAAAGATGTACCCTGGCCCGCGCGATGTCTTTCTCACTAATACCAGCTGGCCTGGTCGCGAGGAGCATCTACGGACGCTCTATGGCGCGGCCGATGCCGTGTGGCTCCAGGAGCAGTTGGCTAAAGTGGCAGCCGGGCAGGGCCACATCCTTGTGCGGGTCGCTCCTGGTGGCGCGAGCTATCAGGTGATCATGCTCGAGGACGATCGCGAGGGAGGCTCTGTGCTCTCCGTCCACGGTCCCTATACCTCTCGAGCTGGCGAGGTCGCTCGGGCGAAATAGCGCGTGATGATCGGCTCTCTGCTCCAGCGCTTTCGTTCGCTCGGCCCGGGCATCGTGCTGGCGGCCTCCGGCATCGGCGCGGGGGATGTGGTGGTGGCCTCCGTCACGGGCATCCGCCACGGCATGACGCTGCTCTGGGCCGTGGTGTTCACGGCGGCGCTGAAGTTTGCGCTCACCGAGTCGCTGGCCCGCTGGCAGCTAGCTACGGGCGAGACGGTTGTGCGCGCGTGGGCCACGCGATTGCCTCGCTGGGTGTCCGTGCTCTTCGGCGCTTACCTGCTTTTCTGGACTTTTATGGTTGGCGCATCGCTCAGCAGCGCGTGCGGTCTGGTGGGTTCGAGCGTATTCCCGGCGCTGTCAGTCCCCGTTTGGGGCGCGCTCCATGCGATCGTCGCGGCGGCGCTGGTGGCGGCCAATCGCTACACCCAGTTTCAGCGAGTTATGAAAGGGCTTGTGGCCGTGATGGCGCTCTCTGTCGTCGGCTGCGCCCTGCTTACGCGCCCCGCGCCGGGCGCGCTGCTCCAAGGGCTGTTTGTGCCGCTCCTCCCGGAGGCGGGCGGCAGCGCGCAAGTGCTGGCGCTGCTCGGCGGGATCGGCGGCAGCGTGACGGTGCTCTGCTATGCGTACTGGATGCGCGCTGCCGCGTGGCGTGGGCGCGAAAAGCTCGCGACCGTGCGCAGCGACGTCAGATTGGCCTACCTCTTCACCGGCCTCTTCGGCATCGCGCTCGTGGTCGTCGCTGCGGGCGTCCATGGCAGCGGCACGGGCGGTGCACGCATGGCGCTCGAGATCGCCGACCGTTTGCAGGGAGTAGGCGGCATCGCCGCGCGCTGGGTGTTTCTCATCGGCTTCTGGTGCACTGTGTTCACAGCGATGCTCGGCGTTTGGCAGGGCGTGCCTCAGATCTACGTCGACCTCGTGAGCGAGTGGCGCGGTCGCGAGGTGCACGGCGCAGGCGAGGCAGCCGCCGGCGCCGAGCGCAAACTCTACCTCGCCGCTCTCGCCTACCTTGCCGTACCGCCGCTCATCCTACTCTGGTACAAGGAGCCGGTCGCGGTGGTCGTAGCCTTCTCGATCGCAGGCGCATTCTTCATGCCCTTCCTCGCGGCCACGCTCCTGTATCTCAACAACCGTCGCGTCTGGGTCGGCGACCTCGCCAACCGCTGGCTGGGCAACACCGCGCTCGTCGTGAGCCTCGTGGTCTTCGGCGCCGTGTGCGTCGCCGAAGTCGCCAAGGCTCTCTCGCGCTAGCCCGCATGATTTTCTGTGCGATTTTGCGGCGGCCGGTGTTATTCAGGTAAACCAGCCATGACCGACGACGCCCAATTGCTGCGCCGCTACGCCGAGGACGGCTCCGAGCCGGCCTTCGCGGAGTTCGTCTCCCGGAGCCTGCCGCTCGTGTACTCGGCCGCGCTGCGCCGGATGAATGGCGACACGCATCGGGCGCGCGAAGTCGCGCAGCAAGTCTTCATCTCCGCCGCGCGCCATGCCCACTCCCTGAGTCGGCACGATCAACTCACCGCCTGGCTCTACACCACCACGCGCAACGCCGCGCTCAATCTCATGCGAACCGAACGACGCCGTGCGATATGGGAGCGTGCCGCGAGCGAGACAGATCCCACGTCTGCGGAATCCGATTGGACCGCGATTGCACCGCTGCTGGATACTGCGATGGATGGGCTCGGCACCCGCGATCGCGAGGCGCTGCTCCTGCGTTTCTTCGCCGGTCTCTCGTTTGCCGAACTTGGCGCCCGCTGCGGCCTCGGCGAAAATGCCGCGCGCATGCGCGTGCAGCGCGCCTTGGAAAAACTGCGCGATCGGCTCGCCCGCCGGGGCGTCACTTCCAGCGCGGCTGCCTTGGCGATCGCCTGCATGCAACACGCTGCCGCTGCGCCGATGCCTGTCGGTATGGCGACAGCCATCGCTGGCGAATCGTTGGTGGCCGCCAGCTCTCCGTCTTTCTTCGGTGCGATGACGTGGTTCAAGAGTTCATCGCTTGCCGTCGGCGGAGCGCTGGGCCTTGCCACGCTCGCCGTCGTCTCGGCTACGTATCAACTGAGTGAGCTGCGTGCGGTGGAGCGCGAGTTCGCCACAGTGCAGGCTGAAAATTGGCTCATCGCCGCTGAGGTTCAAAAGCGCGGCCAGCCGGAGAAGATCGCGACGAACGTTGTGGAGTCGCGCAAGCCCGAGCCGCTGCTCACGAGTCTGCCTGCTGCACCTGTGCCGTCCGCGCCCAATGAAGAAATGGCCCATGTGGTGGCGGGTCGTGAGTTTCTTGCCCGTCATCCCGCTGTTGGTGAGGCCGTCGCAGATTGGTTCCGGGCTCAGGCGCGATTCAACTACACCGAGCTCTACCGTGACCTGGGCCTGACGCCGCAGCAGTCCGAAGCCTTGGGCGAAATTTTGCGTTCCAGCATCTTCTTCGGTTCGTGGGGACCGCGCGGCCAGTATCTGGAGTTGCACGTGGGGGAGCAGCGCACACCGGAAGAGCGCGAGGCTCGCATTGCGGAGCTGATCGGTGAAGAGGGGCTCAAGCGCTACCGGCGTAGCCATCGGGAGGTGGCCGGTCGCCAGCTTTCGGCGCAGGTCGGCAGCATACTTTTCTTTTCCGATACTCCGCTGACGGCCACGCAGAGTTCGCAACTGGCGCGCGTCGTGGCCGCAACCCGCGACGGCCAGGGCAACGCGTACTGGCACGCTATCGTGCAGCGGGCTGGAGAGTTCATGTCGCCTGCCCAAGTGGAGGCTGTGCGGCGATTGGGTATGCGCACGATGATGGAGGAGGCGGCGTCGCGATGAGATCATGGCGGTGGCAAATCGGATTGGGCCTGGTCGCCGTGCTCGTGGGTGGCGTGGCTGTCACGGTGGCATGGCAGGCGGCCTCAGCGCGTGAGGCTGTGAGGGTCGAGATCGCGGCGTTGCGGGCTCAGCGACAGCAAATGCTGCCTGAAGCCGCTGCGCTTGTGGGCGAGCAGGCTTTGGTGAAGGCCGAGGTGGTTTTGCCACCCCCGGTGGGAGCGCCGGCTGCCGCAGCCAAAGAGGAATCTGCGACCACCTCGCATTCCCGGGCAGGCGAGTTTTCCGCGCGCCTGATGACCGAGGCAGACGACCCCGCGCATCAAAATCGCGAAGTGGTCATGCAGCGGGAGAATATGCGGTTGGAAAATGACGGCTTCTTCTCGGCGCTGAAATTCAGTCCCGAGCAGGTCGAGCGCTTCCTCGATATCGAGGCGGTGAGCTTCGGCCGGCGGGTCGATGTCGGCACCGTTATGAAAGCCCGGGGGCTGGCGCGTGACGACGAGGCGTTGATGACACTGCACGGCCAGATTGAGGACGATTTTGAGCGGGATATCCGCAGCGAGTTCAGCGACGAGGTATGGTCGAAATTCGACAAGTATCGAGAGACGGCCTGGGCAAGAAATGTGGCCGCTGGTTTCGCGGGCATAGCTTTGCTGGCGGATATGCCGATCGATGCTGAGCAGGGCGCTCAGCTGCTCGCGGTGATCGTCGATGCCACGGCGCGCGGATCCGATGCCTCGATTCGCTATCCTTGCCGCATTGATTGGGATGCAGTCGATGCCCACGCGAAGCGCTTTCTCACCCCCTCTCAGTGGGAGCTCTTTCGCTCGGTGGAGTCGCCCGGCGTGGCCGGCGGAGGTGCGCGTTTTGTTACGCGGCTGAACGATGCCTTTCTCACTGCGATAAAAGAAGAAGAGGCCAAGCCCGCGCCCAGCCGCTAGCGCGCTGTCCCGAAAGTAACTTTGATAGAGCGAATGACGAAAAAAGCACCTGAGGTAGGGCGCGTTATCCTTAACGCGCCGCTTAGGACGTTCGTATCCGCTGAGGCGGCGGATTAAGGATGATCCGCCCACCTTCGCTCCGCCAAAACGGGTCCTGTACTGTGATTTTACGAAGTTTACTTTGGACACCACGCTAGCGCGCTGCACCCGGTGCGGGATAGCTCTTCGCCGCATCGTCGAGCACAAGCACCGCATCGGTGCCAAAGCCGCCATGCACATGCGGGGTAAATTCCCGCGTGCCTGTATTGGCGAACGTGCCGATCCTCTCAGCCATGCCGTTGCGGGGGTTGAACCACCACGCGTTGACCTGCTCGCCGGAGATTTTGCCGAGGTTGGCGGTGAAGCTGCGCCCCTGCGCGCTGTAGATGAAAGCGTAGTCCTTGCCCCGCGTGGCCGTGAGGTAGTCGGGTCCGTTGAGCGCGTCGGCGACGAGCGACTGATCGGGCACACGCTCGAGCATCGGGCGCGATTCCATCAGCGCGCGCAGGTGCTGCATCTGCGTCGCTCCCGGACGGTGCAGCGCTTCCTGCCAGTAGACGATCGGGCCATTGATGCCCCGCCGGCCCGGCGCATACATCTGCCACACGGAGTGATGGCCGTACGTGACGCCAAAAGCGCCGGCAAACACGTGCCAGTACATCCGCTGCCGTACATGCGCATCGAAGGAGTAGCCATGCAGCTTGGCGTCGCGAAAGCCGACCGGGTGGTCTTCGTAGAGCGGTTCGCCATCCATGACCGGCTTGGTCGGCGTGCGCCGATAGTCATCTACGATGCGCTGCAAGCCGGGCGGCACCTTGTGTGTGGCAAGCACCGGGCTGTGCCCCGTCTGGTGCATGTTGAAGCTGAGCCACGCCTCGTCGTGAAACCACTTCGACGAGGTGCTGCTGCCGCGCGGGTGAAACGTGATGAGCGTCGCAGGGTCGTTGGCGCGGTCGCTCGCACCCCGCGCGATCCCGCGCGCCATGGCCCGCCAGATGCCTTCGACACCATCCGCCGAACGATCACCGCCGACGGCCCAGATCACGCCGCGGCCGCGATAGCGCCGGGCAAGGAACTCGCCGAATTTCTCCGCCTTTGCCTCATCGAAGACGATCTTGGGGTCCTGCTTCTTGTCATGCGGCGCCCACGCGCCCCACGTTGGCAGCAGGCAGATATAGAGGCCCCGGCGGTTGGCCTCGGCGACGATGAAGTCGACATGGTCCCAGTAGTCGTACGCCACCGCGTCCTTCGGGTCGCTGCCCGGCGTGATCGCGGGCCGCAGGGGGTCGAGATCGCTCAGGGGTAGATCGCCGTAGGCATTGGGCGCAGTAAGCCCGTCGAGTTCCGCGAGAGCGACTGCCTGCACGACGTTGAAGCGCTGCTTCTGCCGGATATCGAGGTAGGCGAGCGCCTCTTCCCGCGTGGCTCGGTGAAAAAGCTCCCACGCCGTGTCCCCGAGATAAAAGAAAGGCGCGCCCGCTTCGGTCACGAGGAAGCGCTGTTCGCCGCTCACTTTGAGGGCCGGTAGCGCCGCAGTCGGCGCGGCGGCAGCCGTAGTAGCGAGACAAAGCGAGGCCAGGGCGGAGCGAAGCGAGGGCATGGGGTGGGGGGAGTCGCCGATCGTGGCGCACTCACCGGTCAACTGGCGATGGGAAACAAAAGATGTTCGGTTCCGCAGACGGCGGCAGCTTTATGTCGTACCTATGCGAACGGACGCCGAGTTGCTGGAGCAGTTTACCCTCGAAGGCGCGCAGGATGCCTACGCGCTTTCAGCAAGTCTGGGTCGAGCGCAAACTACGCGAAAAGGAGTTCTTTGATGCACAACTAGCCCAGAGGGGCGCGCCTCCCGATGGCCCGACCATGCGCGGCTTCATGCGGCAGGCCGAGGCTGAGTTTAACGCCAAGGTCGAAGCCGAGTTTGGCACCGGCACCGTCGCGGCCTTGGAAAACTTTCGCGAGAAAGGCTCGTATCGCACCTTGGCCACCGAGACTGCGGTGCGGCTGCTCAATTCGCCGACTCCCCCTGACTGGCCAGCAGGTCGAGTGGTTGATCGATCTCCTGGCCGATCACTCTCGCAATGCCGCCGGCAAGCTCGACTTGCGTGCGCTCAATTTCGAGCCGGTGCTGCTCCAGGCGCATGGCGTGCTCACGCCCGCGCAGCTTAAAGTGCTGCGCGAAGTCGAAGCCGAGACACGCCGCCAGATTGAGTTGGAGCTGCGCGCCGCGTCGCAGAGGACGGGTGCCCTCGCACCCGCGAAATAAAATTCACCCCTTCGCGACCGCCTCGCGCCGCACGTCCCCGGCCCGTTTGTCCTTGCGGAGCCCGATGAAGACCGGCTGGCGGAGCAGCCCCTCCTGCGTCCACTCCGCAAAGCGGATCTGCGCCACCAATGTTGGCTTCAGCCACGTCACTGTCTGCATCACGGCGGGCGTCATGCCCTGGCCGAAGCGAGAGCGGTGATCGAGGGGTAGGTTGGCAAAGGGGCACGCCTTTACGGCGAGCGCGCTAAATTTTTCGTGCAGGCTGAGCAGCAGCCCCCGATCAAAGCCTGTACCGACTTTACCTGCATACCTCAGCGTTCCCCGGTCATAGTATCCTACGAGGATCGCGCCGAAGCCCTGGCGGCTGTTGCGCGGCGGCGTAAAGCCGCCGATAACAAACTCCTGCTCATTCAGATTCTTCACTTTGAGCCAGGTGCCTGGCCGTCGATCCGCTTCGTAGCGTGATTCCCGGCGTTTCAGGATCATGCCCTCGAGTCCTTGCGACCGCGCTTGTTCGAGAAACTCCACCGGATCCGCCTCGAAGCTCGGCGAAAGCAACAGGGGTCGCCGTGCTTTCTTCAGCAGCTTTACGAGCGCAGTGCGCCGCACCTCGATTGGCTCAGCGAGCAGCGAGATGCCGTCGAGTTCAAGCAGGTCGAAAGCGTAGTAGACGATCGGTGGACGATCACCGAGATCGCGCCCTTGCAGGAGCTGGAAATGCGATCGTCCTAGGAGATCGAGCGCCACGATCTCGCCGTCGATCACGGCGCTGGAGCATGGGAGCTTCTCCAATTGCGGCAGCACTTCTGGGTAGTCGAGCGGTTTGTGGTTGCGCGACCACAGTTCGGCTGAGCCTTCATTGATTACGGCTACAGCGCGGTATCCGTCGAATTTGATTTCGCAGTACCACTCGCCCAGCGAATGCGCTGGGATGGTGGAGACTCCCAGCGCTTTCATGGGCGGGATGAACTTGGCGCGACGCTGTTTATGTCCGACCGCCGGCCGTTTACGTGAGATGTTCGCTTTCATCCGGTTCGAGGGCGACTTGGCCATTGCGCGTCGTTGTCGCTGGCGATCTTGGCCATCGAGCGGCGGGTGAGCACCGATTGATCCTCGGCCCGTGCGCTGATCGCCTTGGCGGGCACCTTCGATTTCGCGATCAGCCAGACTGGCTTGTCGTCGTCGGAGCGGATGCGGAAAAGGTGCCACTCGCCTTTGATCTTCTTGCCGGCGAGCCGCAGCTTCATGTCTCCCTCGGCATGGCTGCCGCTCAGCATTTCGTACGTGCCGATATCCCATACCATCACGGTGCCACCTCCATACTGCCCCTTGGGGATGGTGCCCTCAAACGTCATGTACGCCAGCGGATGATCCTCCACCTCGATGGCAGAGCGCTTAACATTGACCTCGGTGGAAAGCCCCTTTGGCACTGCCCAAGACTTGAGCGTGCCGTCCATCTCCAGGCGGAAATCATAGTGCAGATGTGACGCCGCATGCTTCTGAATCACAAATCGGTGATGCCCCTGCGTTCGCCCCCTCCGCCCCGGTCCGCCCGCCGGGCCGGGCTCCTTTGTCTGGTTGAAATCGCGCTTTTCCGCGTAGCGCTGCAACGCCGCCACCGGCGCCGAGGCTGCGGAAAACGCCCGCGGCAACGTCTGCTTAAGCTTGAGCACCGGCGCGAAGAGATCGCCCAGCTTTTCGAGTCGTTTAAGCGCCGCGCCGGGCGAGAAGAAGAGTGGTTTCATGTTCTTCGTGCGCTTCGCCTTTCTCAATTCGTCCCACGTGACGGGCATCGAGACATATGGCTCGTCGCGCTTTCCCCGCAGCGAGTAGACCCCCGCCGTGGTCTTGGAGCGCGAGTTTTGGCTCCAGTCGATGAATACCCTCCCGCGCCGCAGTGCTTTGGACATGTCGCTCACCACGAGGTCGCGATGTCTTTGCGCCAGCAGTTCAGCGATCGCCTTGGCAAAGGTGCTCGTGCTTGCATACGATGCGCGCCCATTCAGTGGCACGTAGATCTGGAGACCCTTCGAGCCGGAGACCTTTGGGTAGGCCTTTAGCTTGAGCCCGTCGAGGATGGCCTTGATGAGAAACGCCACCTCGATGCAGTCGAGCAGGTCCGCTCCCTCGCCGGGATCTAGGTCGAGCACGAGATGGGTCGGCCGCTCGATCTGAGGCGCGCGATGGAGAAATGGATGTAGCTCCAGCGCTGCGATATTCGCGCACCACGCGAGCGAGTGCCGATCATTGATCAGGATATAGTTTACCGCGCCAGGCTGCGATCGACGTGCGACCTTGTGCGTCTTGATCCATTCGGGCGCGAACTTCGGTGCGTTCTTTTCGTAGAAACGCTCGCCCGGGAGCCCGTCAGGATAGCGGATCAGCGTCACCGGCCGGTTCTTTAAGTGTGGTAGTATCCACCTCGCGACATCGACATAGTACTTCACCATGTCCCCCTTGGTGAAGCCGGTCTTGGGGAAGAAGACTTTGTCCAAGTTGGAGAAGTCGACTCTCCGCCCCACGGCTTTCTTCTTTTTCGTGCGGGAAGGTTTTGCCATGGCGTTCCGCTATTAGGCAGCGCGACGCTGAGCCGCCTTCTTAGGCTTAGCGCGCTTCGCCGGCTTTCGCATTTTCTTCGCCGCAGGCTTCTTCTTTTTGATCCCGCCGGCTTCCGCCAGGCTCTCCCGTAGCACCGCAGCGAGGTCGATTACATTGGTCGCGTGCTTGGCCTTTTCCTTTTTGGTGGGCAGTTTCTTTCCTCCGCTGGCGACTTTCTTGTCGATGAGTTTCATCAGGGCGGACTTGTACTCATCGTTGTAGCGGCCAGGGTCCCATTCTTGGGTCATTTGCTCTACGAGCGTCTTGGCCATCTCGATCTCGCGGGCTCGCGCTTCGTTCCCGCCACTGACTCTGATTGCCGAGGGAGAGACGAGTTCGTCTTCAAACCGCATGAGCTCGAGCACGAGCAGGTTGCCATTGCATTTTACCGCTGCCAGATGCTGGCGGGTACGGATGATTACCTTGGCGATGCCGGCCTTGTTCGTATCGCCAAGCACTTTCCGCAGTAGCCCATATGCTGCCGTGCCGCCCTTCAGCGGCTCCAGATAGTAGGGTTTGTAGAAAAAGATCGGGTTGATTTCTGCCAGGTCTACGAAGTCGAGGATATCGATCGTATCGGTCGCCTCTAGGTCGACGCGTTTGAAGTCCTCTTCCTTTAGCACCACAAACTTGTCCTTTTCGTATTCGTACCCCTTCACGATTTGCGCCCAAGCCACCTCCTTGCCATCCGCCTGGGCTACGCGCTTGTAGTTCACCGGGCTAAGATCGCTGCCGCGCAACAGCCGGAACTTCAGCTCCTCTGTGCGGCTCGCGTTGTGCAGGGCTACCGGGATGTTGACCAAGCCAAAGCTGATGGAGCCTTTCCAGATCGGACGCATAGCGGTAGGAGGGAGTGGATTCCCACCGACCCGCCGCCGGCTTGCCGGTGCGTAGGATAAACTGCGCCCCGTCGCCTCGGGCGAAGTTCGAGGAGCCCCGATTACTTGGTCGGCGGCCTCGCATCGCGTGCCCGCCCAAATCCCCACGAAAACTCCGCGCGCAGGTATTCCGTGCCGCCCACCCGCACGCCGTGAAACATCGTTTCAGCCATCGCCGTCGCGTTGAGCAGCCGCGCGACGTCGATCATCAGCTCCGCGTCCGCCACGAGCCGCTCGACATCTTCCCCCGGGTAGCCCGCCCAATATTTCAAATCGTGGAGAAACCCCGCCGAGTATAAACTTACCCCTTTCCACTCATTTACCCAGCCGGTGCAGCCATCGCTCTTAAAAGGTTTCGGCGGTGGATCGCGCTCGATCTTGGCCCACAGCGCAACGAGCCCATAGTGGGCGCAAATGGCCTTGATGGTCGGTAGCTCTACGACGGCGTTGATCGCCGGCAGGACAAAGGCGGGAGCGGGTTCGGCCATGAGGTCGTGTTTTCTTCGTGCGGTGCCGATGTGCGGTCGCGCGTCTTGTATGCCAGGCGTAGGTGCCTCCGACGATGATGAATTCTCCGTCTCTTGCTGCCCCCGCTGCGATAGCCTGAGCGATGTTACCAAGAAGGGCTGTGGTGCTAGGCTAGCGGTCTACAGGGCAGGGACCCGTCAGCGATGGATTTCGAGTTGGCTGCGGCTGCCCCGATGCGCGAAGGTGCCGCATGCCCCGCTTCCCCATCGTCGATACGCACCTGCACATCTGGGATCTCGGCCGGATCAGCTATCCTTGGCTCAAGAGCGTGCCCAAGCTGAATCGCAACCATCTCATCGAGGATTATCGCCGAGCCTGCGGTCCGGTGCAGGTGGCCAAGATGGTGTTTGTGCAGTGCGAGTGCGACCCTGCGCAGTCCCTCGAGGAGGCCCGGTGGGTCGCCGAAGTCGCGCAGCGCGAGCCCCGCCTGCGCGGCATCGTCGCGCGAGCCGCCCTCGAGGACGGCGAGGGCGTAGCCGACTCGCTGGCCCGCCTCGCGGAGATACCGCAGGTACGAGGCATCCGCCGGCTCATTCAGGGCGAGAGCATGGAGTTCTGCCTCCAGCCGCAGTTCGTCCGCGGTGTTCGGGCGCTGAGCGGCTTCGGCATGAGCTTCGATATCTGTATCATGCACCCTCAGCTGGCCAATGTCATCGAGCTCGTCCGCCAGTGCCCCGAAGTCACCTTCATCCTCGATCACATCGGCAAGCCGGGGATCAAGGCCGGCCTCCTCGATCCCTGGCGCGCAGAGCTGCGCCAGCTTTCCGGCTTCGGCAACGTGTGGTGCAAGCTCAGCGGGGTCGCCACCGAGGCCGATTTGGAGACGTGGACGCCCGCCGCTCTGCGGCCCTACATCGATCACACGCTCGATTGCTTCGGCCCCGGTCGTGTGCTCTTTGGCGGCGATTGGCCTGTGAGCACGCTGGCCACCGACTATCCGCGCTGGGTCTCTGTGATCGACGAGGCCCTGCGCGGCTGCTCCGCCGAGGAGCTTCAGCGGATCTACGTGGACAATGCGGAGCGCGTATATCGCATCTGATCGCGCCGGCCTGTCGAGTGTCCTGTCGCGTATCAGTTGGCGTGATACGCGGCAGGCGTTCAGAATTTCAGCCCCACCGCTGCGATGAAGGTCCTCGGCTCCCCATACTGGAAGGAGCCGTTGAGATAGCGCTCGTCCGTGATGTTGCGCACATTGAGACGGGCATCCACCGCCACCCGGCCCACCTTGGTCGTGTAGCCTGCCACCGCGTCAAGGAGCACCACGGGATCGCTCTCGATTGGGATCGTCCAGCTTGGGTGCAGGCCCAGCCGGCCCAGCGCGTTGCCGCCGCCGCCGATGTACCAGCCCTTGAGCCCGCCGGTGGTGAAGGTGTACTTGTTCCACAGGGAGACCGAGTACTCCGGCACGGATTCGATGCGGCTGCCGACCTCGCGCGGCTCCGAGGGATTGGAGCGCTCGTTGTATTCGAAGAAGTAGCTGCCGCTCAGCAGCAGTTGGTAGTTCGTCTTCGGCGTCCACACCCACTCGGTCTCGACGCCCTCCGTCCGGGTTTCGCCCGCCGCGATGCGCACCGTGCCACCCGGGAGTTGGTAGAGCACCTGGTTGCGCGTATCGATATCGAGCCGGCCTGATTCCTGGGTTTGGAAATAGGAGAGGGTGCCGAAGAGCTCCCCCTGTGCGAAGTCGAACTTGGTGCCGGCTTCCCATCCTTCGCCTGCGAGATTGGCCGCGAGGAAGCGCGCCGGGATCACTGTCGGCGGGCGGTAGCCTGGCGCCGATGGATCGCCCTGCGTCGTGCGGATGGCCTCGAGGTCGGCCGTCTGCTGGCGCTGCGGCACAAAGGTGCGGCTGTAGCTGCCGTAGAGGCTCACTTGCTGTGTTACGCGGAAGAGTGCGCTATAGTGCGGCAACAGCTTGCGCGTTACAAAGCTCTCGTCGCGCCCGTCGCGATTGTCGTCCACGGGCCGGTTGTTGGTCACGTGCCGCGCTCCCATTAGCGTGCGCACACGATCGCCGAAAAAGGAGGACTGGAGCACGCCGTAGTACGAGTTGGTGTGCGCGCCGCCCTTGCGCACTACGCCCGGCTCGTTGTAGGCAGAGCCATACTGGGTGCGGAGCAGTTGGAGGAGCTGTGGCACTTCCCCCCGGCTCGGATCGAGCGTTACGATCTGGGCGGTCTGGATTGTCTGCGGGCTGATCATGTCCTTGGCCCCATCGTGTTGGTAGCCGAGGAGCAGGTCATGCCGGCCCGCGCTCTTGAGGTCGCTCTTGTACACGCCTTCGAGCTTCGCCGAGAAGATCACACTCGCGGGCTTGAAATCCGAGACGGCGCTGCGGAGCCGCTGCCCGGCCACGGGCCGGAGTGCGTTGTACTCGCGGCGGAGGCGATGGCTGTCCACCTGCTGGAAAGCTCCGCGCACTGCGAGGTCGCGCGAGGCCACCCATTCGGCATCGAGGGTGGTGGTCTTGTTTTCGTAGTTATCCCGCCCGTCGGGGCCATGGCTGTTATACGAATCGCCGAAAAACTCGTGGTTATACACTCCCGTGAAGGGCGCCACGTTGGGCCCGAGCGTCCTCGCGATGAAGGCATCTACGCCCTCTGGCGCTGCTCTGCCCGTCATGATGGGTTGGCCTGCCGCGTCGCGCACGGCGCCGTTCTCGAGCTGCGGATAGTTGGCGGGGCGGGCCAGCCCCAGCCTGTCGAAAAGCCGGATCGCCTCTCGGTCGCGCTCTTGGAAGAGCGGGTGGCTTACTGTGGTGTTTGGCCGGCGTCCTGCCTCGCGGTCGAGCTCGCTGTACCGGGCCGTTAGGGTGAGATTGCGCAGCGGCTTCCACGTCAGCCCTCCGCTGTAAAAGTCCTCCTTTGTAAACATGTAGTCGATCTCGCTCTCCTCGTCCGTGCGGCCGTAGACGAAGCTGTAGGCTAGCTTGTCTTTGATGATCGGCGCCGAGCTGCGCAGTACGACCCGCTGGTGGTCGAAGGAGCCGTAGCTGAGGTCGACCGAGTGCTGCGGCCGGAAGGAGGGCTTCATCTTGATCAGATTCACCGTGCCGCCCGGGTTGGAAATGCCGGCAAACACCGCGTTGGGGCCCTTCACCACCTCGATGCGGTCCACGTCGTAGAGTGTGAGGCCCGCACCGGCTGGCAGGCCATTGACGAACTGCGGGCCCGTGTAGCCCCGGATCAATATCGCGCCCTCGTCTTTTACGTGCAGCGCGACTGAGCTCGCGCTTCGCAGCACATCGATGAGCTGGTTGCCCGCTTGGTCGCGTATGAGCTCCTGCGATACGATGCTGATGTTGAGAGGCGTGTCCTTGATGAGCCCGGCTGTGCCCGTGCCTGTCGTCGCTGCCGCTACGCGGTAGCCGCGGTCTTGGGGGCTCGTTACTTCAAAAGGGCTGAGCACCACGGGCGCATCTCCCGCCGGCGAGGCCGTCGAGGCGGACTGCGCCTGGCCGCGTGCTAGGGTGATAAAGGCCAGCGCGCCGACGCACAGCAGGGAGACGGAGGGGAGGCTGGATCGATCGAGATGAGGCATGACGGGGAGAAAAGGGGTTAGCCAATGCGTGCAGGCGCGCCGAGGTCAACGCCACCTGGAATAATATATGCGCGGAGCGACTTTTCGGATGCTATTTCTTTTCGCCACTGGCGGCCAGGAGCAGCGCGGTGAGTTCCTCGTCTGTGAGCGGCAGCGCGTTCGCCTTCATGCTGCTGGAGTTTTTCGCGGCCGCGACGAGGGCAGGCGCGTCGTTTGGCGTGATTCCGTAGGCAGCGAGGCCCGGTATCGAGAGCGACGCGATGAGGTCGTGCGTCCATCGCAGCGCATCGTCGGCCCCCGCGTGGGGCGATCCGGTGAGCAGGCGTCCGAGTTGGTCGAAACGTGCGAGTGTCGGATGCTGGGGCGCCCTGGATCTGAGGGCACGTAGGTTGGCGCCGAGTGCGTGGGGGAGGAGCGCGGCGCAGACGCCGCCATGGGGGGCGTGAAACATGCCTCCGATGGGGCCGGCGAAGCCATGCACTGCCCCGAGGCCGGCATTGGCGAGTGCCAGTCCTCCATAGAGGCTGGCGAGCGCCATCTCGGAGCGAGCGGCGATATCCGCTCCGTTTTCGAAGGCGCGGGGGAGGGCGCGCGCGGCACGCGGCAAGGCTTCGGTGCACAGCGCGTCGGTGAAGGGGTTGGCCTTGTTCGACAGCCAGGGCTCGATCAACTGGGTGAGCGCATCCATCCCTGTCGTTGCCGTGAGCGCGGGTGGCAGCGAGTAGGTGAGTTCAGGGTCCACCAATGCCAGCCGCGGCAACATGTGCGGGCTGCGTAGACTCACCTTTACGCCGTGCGTGGGCGCGGTGAGCACCGCGTTGCGCGTGACTTCGGAGCCCGTCCCGGCCGTCGTCGGGATGGCGATACACGGCAGCGCGGGGCGGGCGAGCGGCCGGGCGCGACCGACTACCTCTAGGTAGTCGAAGATATCCCCGTCATTCGCTACGAGGGCGGCGATCGCTTTCGCCGCGTCCAGTGCCGCTCCGCCGCCAAATCCGATTATCAGGTCGCAGGTGTTGTCGCGGGCCGCCGCGATCGCCTGCGCGAGATCGTCAGTCGTGGGCTCGTGCGCCATCGGCCAAGTGGCGATAGCCAGGCCGGCCGCGCGCAGTAGTCCGAGCAGCCGTTCCGCGCGCGCGGGATTGCGGCCAGTCACCACGAGCGCGCTGCGCCCTAGCGCTTGCGCGGCTGCGGCTGCCTCCAGGAGCGTGCCGGGTCCGAAGCGGATGCGAGCGGGGAGTGCCAGGTCCACAGGCGAAGATAGCTGCGATTACCACCCTGCGTCCTCGGGAAATACGCTGCCGTATTTCACGCTCGAGCGTGGCTCCGCCATCATCGGCGCCACCGCATCGCGCCATGTGGCATAGTGGGCGGTCTCCTTGTGCGCCGCCGGCGCAGCGGCGTCGCGGTACGCCTCCACGAGCACGAAGCGCGTGGGATCGTCGCCTTGCTGCACGATGTCGAATCGCGCGATGCCCGGCTCCTGCACGCTCGCTCTGGCATTCGCGAGAGTGGCTGCCTTGAAGGCCTCGATGGTTTCGGGCTTCACCCGAATGTGGACATGGACGACGAGCATACCGCTAGTGTGGCGGCGGATGAGGCCTTTCGCCAATCGCCGATTCGAATGAGAATAAAAGTCCGAAATTCCTTTTCGCTTTCGCTTGCGGGTCCCGGAGTCAGGGGGTAGTCGATGGCCGTCTCCGCCCCGCTACCCCCGCTTCAGCTTCCGCTTCTACTCCCATGAAAACACCTATCCTGACTGCTGCTCTCGTTTGCTGCCTCTCTTTCGCCGTTCCGATCACGTCTTTCGCTCAAGCGCCGAAGAAGGATGAAAAGAAGGCTCCGGCTCCCAAGAGCGCCTCGGAGCAGGCTTATGACCAGTTCGTGAAGGTGCGCAATGCCGCCACCGCAAAGCGCGAGCAGGCTCAGTTCCAGGCTCTCATCACGGAAGGCATCAACTTCATCATCGCCTACCCTGCCATCAATCGCACCAACGAGGTCGTCAATTTCCTCGGTGGCGGCTACCCCCTCGGTATCGATGGCAAGCGGCCCGAGCTCAAGATGCAGTACATCGCCATGCTCAAGTTCGAGATCTCGAACCAGAAGTATAAGGATGGCATCACTGATCCCGTAAAGGCAGCCATCACCGCCCTCGATGCCGCGGCTACCGAGTTCGAGGCTCGTATGTCTCCTCGCGATGGCGTGCCTGCCTACCGCGATAAGATCGACGAGCTGGCGCAGATCCCTGGCAGCGGTCGCTTCCTCACGGATCGCGAAAAGTCCTATGCCCATCTTCTTATGATGATCCAGCAGACGCCGCGGGCGGAGGCTCATCTCAAGGCCCTTTCCACACATAAGGAGAAGGCTGTCTCCGATATGGCCAAGGCTGAGCTGGCCCAGCTCGAGGTGCGCAAGGCCCCCGTCGATTTCACGGCCCCCGGCATCGATGGCAAACCTGTGAGCTTTGCCTCACTGCGCGGTAAGACCGTGATCTTCTACACTTGGAGCGCCGGCAATAAGGGCTCCACCGACGCCCTGGAGAAGCTCAATCGATATGCCAGCGACAATCGCAAGAAAGGCATCGAGCTCGTCACGCTCTCCCTCGATAAGGAGGAGGATCGCGCCAAAGTGCAGAAGCACGCGAAGGATATCGGCCTCAAATTTCCCGTGATCTTCGACGGCAAGCAGGGCAGGGGCGAGGTCGCCTCCAAGCTTCTGGCAGGCAGCCCCTCCCGCTTGTACCTCATCAATCCCGATGGCGTGGTGCAGGCTGGAAACGCAGGCGGCCTCCTCGCTATCAACTACGGCACCAGCGCCGGCGAGTTGGGCCGTCTCGATAACGACATCCAGAAATTCCTCCCCAAGAAGAAGTAATTTCTGCGCGTTGGCGCGCGCCCTCAGTTTCTTTCTCACGCCGGCACGCCTGTGCCGGCGTTTTTCTTTCGTCTGCTCTGCTCCTGTGGCAGTCGGGATTGCGTCGTTCTCCTTCCACTTCAATCTGGGGATATGGCTGCCTCCGGGATCATCAGGCCGATCGGGAAGAAGCTGCCCTCGAAAGGGCGGGTTGCTGCGCTGGCTGCGCGCGCGGTGCGGACTGCCGCGATAAACGCTCGCCTCTGCAAGGCCGTGATCGTGATTGCGCGACGCGAGATGGACAAGGCCATGGGGACGGATTTGCTGCGGGAGCGATTTTCCCTTCCATGAGCGCCGCCGCCGAGCCCACCCTGCCCGCCGATTATACCGACCGTTTTGCCGGGCTTGGTCGCCTGTTTGGCCGTGCCGGGCTGGCCCGCCTCCACGGTGCGCATGTCTGCGTGATCGGCGTCGGCGGCGTGGGTTCCTGGACGGTCGAGGGGCTCGCGCGTAGCGGCATGGGAGCGATCTCGATGATCGACCTCGACGATGTGTGCATCACCAATATCAACCGCCAGCTCCCGGCGCTGGAAGGGCAGATCGGCCGGCCCAAGGTCGCCGTGCTCGCAGATCGGATCACGGCCATCAATCCGGCGTGTCGCGTTACGACGATTCCTGAGTTTTTCACCGAGCGCACCGCCGCGCGGCTCCTTGAGCCGCACTACGACTTTGTCGTCGATGCAGTCGATTTGATGTCGCACAAGGCCCTGATTCTTTCCGGCTGCCGCGCGCGCGGACTACCGGTGCTTACCGTCGGTGGAGCCGGCGGCCGGCGCGATCTCACGCAGATCCGCTCGGGCGACATTGGCGAGGCTCACGATGAGTTGCTGCGCATGGTGCGTAAGAAGCTCCGCCGCGATCACGGCTACGAAAATGGCGCTCATCGCGGCATCACGAAAATGGGCATCCCTGCGGTCTGGTCGCAGGAGAAACCCGTTTTTCCTTGGGCCGATGGCACCTGTGCCGCGGAGCCGGAGCCTGGCAGTAATCTCAAGCTCGATTGTGAGAGCGGCTTTGGCACGGCGGTGTTCGTCACGGGCGCCTTCGGCCTTGCGGCTGCCGGTGAAGTTGTGCGGCGCATTGCCACCGGCGAAAAGCCGGCGCCTTAGGCGCCGAAGAATTGTCGGTAGTTTTCCGCCACCGCCGCCGACAGTGCCTCCAGCGGTAGTCCCCTCAGCTCTGCTAGGCCGGCGTAGGTGGCCGCGAGGTTGGCCGGATGGTTTATGGTCGTGCCGCTGGGGTGCTCGGGCAGCGCGTGTGTCCGCTGGCTGGGCGGGAGCGGCATGGCCGGTGCGTCGGTTTCGATGAGCAGGCGGTTGATCGGGATGATTTTGAAGACCTCGCGCTTCGCCGTCTGGCGCTCGTGGAGGAATTGTCCGTTGAAAGAAAAGTGCGCGCCGAGGGGTAGCAACTGCTGCGCGAGGTCGGCGGAGCCGCCGTAGGCGTGCAGGAGAAAGCCTCGGGCCGGTATCGGGCCTGCGCGGAGTGTGTCGGCGAGCGCGCCCCAGGCTTCGAGGCAGTGGATCGTCACGGGTAGATTGCGCTCGGCCGCGAGGTGGAGCTGCCAGGCAAAGATCGCCTGTTGCTCGTCCATGGGGGCGCGACGGAGCCCCGCCAGGCGGGGATCGTCCGGCCGCGCGCGTTCTAGGATCCAGTTATCGAGCCCGATTTCACCCAGCGCCGCGTCAGGTTGAGCCTCGAGTACCCGAAGCAGCGTATCGCGCCATCGCGGCGAGGCATTGCCTGCGTACCACGGATGGAGCCCATACGATGGTCGTAAGCGCACGCGCTTCGTTTGGCACAATGCCGTCACCTCAGGCCAGTCGGCCTCGCTGGTTCCGTTTACCACCGCGCCACCCAGCGGCAGCCGCTCCAGCTCGGCCAGTACGGCATCTCGATGCGGAGCGAGCCAGGCGTCGTGCAGGTGATTGTGCGCGTCGAAGTACAAGCGATCGATTTCTCCCAGCATGAGGGATTTTGGCGAAGTCGCAATCGATCTGAAGAAGCGCGCTCGCCGCCGTGGCTTTGGCCAATTGCTTTCAATGGTTCTCCGTGGTCCTACGCATCGGCGGGTAGCGCGGGAGTAGAGTCACCGTGAAGTGGATACGAGTTTTTGCCCCGACGGGAACGTTGCGCGCTGCAGCACTGTCGCCTGCCTTGGTTCGCTCCCTGCTGTCCATGCCTGCCCTGATGACTACTGGCGATCCTACTCCTCTGGCCGCACCGGAGCCCGACGGAGCTTTGCCCGAGGCGCAGGCTCGTGCGGATGGCCGTGTGCTGCAACTGGAGCTGCTCGTCCAGCGTTTGCTTCAGGAGAGCCGCGAGAAGAGCGACCTCCTGCGCATGGCCGCCCACGACTTGCGCGGCCCTCTGGGCGCGATCATGGGGCTGGCCGAGCAGTGGCTGGCCGATGAGGCCGCTCGCAAAGGCAGCGGCGACCCCGAGTTTCTGGAGGTCATACGCGATACCGCTCGCTCGTCGATCGAGCTCGTCAACGGCGTGCTCGATGTTCACGCGATTTCCTCGGGTCGTCGTACCCCGCAGCGTGTGCCCGTGGATGTCGTCGCTGTCCTCCAGCAGTCAGCCGATCTTCACTCGCCGCGCGCGGTGGAAAAGGAGATCGTTTTCGCCCACCTTCTCCCGCCTGAAGGTGTGCCCTTGCTGGTGCAGACGGATCCCGTGGGCCTTCGCCAGATCCTCGATAATCTCATCTCCAATGCCGTGAAGTACACGCCCCGGCGCGGCGTGGTCGAGGTGGCTGCTCGGCGTGCCGCTGATCGTATCCACATTTCGATTGTCGACACCGGCCCCGGCTTCACCGCCGAAGATCGCAAGCGCATGTACCAGCCCTTCGCTCGCTTGTCAGCCCAGCCTACGGGCGGTGAGCATTCCGTGGGGCTTGGCCTCCATCTGGCGCAGCGCCTCGCCCGCGACCTCGAGATCGAGCTTCACTGCCATACCACGCGCGGTGAGGGCACTCGCTTCGAGCTTAGTCTCCCGGTGGCGTGAGGGACTGCGCATACTCGCGCATCGCGCGCCGCACGGCTGCGAGCCCGTTGGTCCGCGTCGGCGAGAGATTCTGCGCGAGGCCCAGCGCGTCGAGCGGATCTACTTCGGCCGCAGCTACGACGGCAGGCGGCAGGTCGCTGAAGAACTCGCACAGGAAGACCACGAGCCCTCGCACGACGGGCGACTCGGCGTCCCCGCGGAAATGGCAGCGGCCCTCGCGACACTCGCTTGCGAGCCAGACGACGGATACGCAGCCCCGCACGCGATTGGCCTCGCTGCGTGCCTCGGGCGGCAGCGGCGGTGTGCGGCGAGCACGCTCTACCACCAGCGAGAGGCGCTCGTGGGCGTCATCGATGGCGGCGAGTTCGTCGGCGAGCTCGGAAAGTTTTCGGGAGAGCGGCACGGTGCGGGCCTGTCGATCGGTCGGGCGCGGCTATTTCCGCGGTGGCTCAGTGCTGCGGGCTAGTGCCGCGATGAGCTCTGGCAGCCTGATCGGCTTGGCGAGATAGTCATCCATTCCCGCTTGGAGAAACGCCTCGCGTGAGCCGGCCATCGCGTGCGCCGTGACTGCGACGATCATGGGCTGCCGGTCGGACGCGATCTCCTTGCGAATGAGCGCAGCTGCGCCAGGGCCATCGAGCACCGGCATCTCGATATCCATGAAGACGAGGTCGAACGGCCTTGCTTGCACCGCCCCAAAGGCCTCCTGCCCGTTGCTCACCACTTCAGGCGCATACCCAAGCTTCTGGAGCATGCGGCTCAGCACCTTCTGGTTTACAGGATTGTCGTCCGCCACGAGGATGCGCGCAGGGTGCCGCCCTGCAAATCCGGGATCGAACTGCTCCGCCGGGTCGCGCGCAGTCGGCGGCGCAGGTGCTGCGCCCGCCGTGCGTGCTGTGAGGGTAAAGCGAAAGCACGAGCCCTTCCCCGGCTCGCTCTCGACCCACATGCGCCCGCCGTGCAGCGCGGCGAGTCGGTGGCTGATGGCGAGGCCCAGTCCGGTTCCGCCGTAGCGCCGCGTCGTGGAAATATCGACCTGGCTGAAACGGTGAAAGAGTTTGCCGATGCGCTCGGCTGGGATGCCGATCCCCGTGTCGCGTACGGCGATCTCCAGCTCGTACCGCCCGTCTAGCAGCGCACGCCCCGCCACTTGTACCACCACCTCTCCCTTGTCGGTGAACTTCACTGCGTTTGAGACGAGGTTTACCACGATCTGGCGTAGTCGCGTCGCATCCGCCGATACGATTGCTGGCACTCCCGTTGCCGTCTCGATGCGGAGAGCTATCGCCTTCTCCCTTGCCCGGTTGGCGAGGAGGTTGACGGCAGAGCGGATGCACTCCGCCAGATCGAAGGGGGCGTACTCGATCTCCAATCGCTCGGCCTCGATCTTGGAAAAATCGAGGATGTCGTTGATGACCGTGAGCAGATGGTCGCCGCTCTGCCGGATCGTCGCCACGCTATCGCGCTGGTCGGCATCGAGGGCGGTTGCCTCGAGCAGCGTCGTCATGCCGATGACGGCATTCATCGGCGTGCGTATCTCGTGGCTCATCGCCGCCAGAAATTCCGCTTTGGCACGTGTCGCCTCTTCTGCCACGCGGCGCGCCTCCTTGAGTTCCCGTTGGGTGCGCTCGAGCGCCGAGATCATCTCCTTCTGCGCCTCCACGAGGCGGCGCAGTTCGAGCGCGTTCACCACATGGCGCTTCAGGATCGTCAGCGCATTGAGCTGCCCCGGCGTCAGCTCACGGGGCTTGCGATCTGCCACGCAGAGCGTCCCGAGCGCCCACCCGTCGTGTGTCACAAGGGGCGCACCCGCGTAGAAACGTACATTCGGTGCCTCTAGCACCGCCGGGTGATCGATGAAGCGCGGATCTTGCTGCGCATCGGGCACCACGAAGAGCTCCTTGTCAGGCTCGCAGATCACGTGGGCGCAAAACGATGTCTCGCGCGGTCCCTCGGTCCCGGTGATCCCCACCCGGGATTTAAACCACTGGCGCTCCGCGTCCACCAGCGTCACGAGCGCGATGGGCGTGCCGCAGATTTGGGCGGCCAGCTGGGTGATTTCATCGTAGTCGGGTTCTGGCGGGGTGTCCAAAATGCCCAACGAACGTAAAACAACGACCCTTTCGGCATCGTTGGCGGGAATAGGCGTGGGTTGCATCTGCGCGCGTACCAAGATGAAGCGAAATGATACGACTGGGAATGTCTCTAAGACGCAAGGTATATGCGTAAATTGCCACACGTCCAAGCTACGGAGAGAAAAACATCCATGATAAACTCGTAACGTCACGTCACGCCCGAGTTAAAGGACGGCCGCCACGTAGCCTGCATCAAATTACCCCGACCGGTGTTTCCCCAACGAACAAAGCCCGCTTGGCGGCGGGCTTTGGCGAGTAAAGCAGCTATCCTCTAATCAGTTATAGAACATAGCCTCGTTGGACTGAAACAGCGCGTGTGCGAGCTTCGTCCAGGCATCGAGTGGGGTGCGGGTATCGTAAGCGCCGCCCACCTGCGTATTGAACCGCCCCTTCTGCTTGCTCATGTCGGCCTTCTTCTGGGCAATGCGAGCCTCCCGGGCGCTTGCCTTGTCAGTGGTCATTTCGGCGGTGAGCGCCACTTCGTGCCCTCCGGGATTCTGCTTCACGTAGCGGAGACCGATGGCGATTTCTTGTTTCGTAGGCATCCGCTGGTAAATCGCGAGGTAGAGCAATGTCACCCGGTCTTCGTCGGTTTTCAGGTCGGCGAAGGCCTTGCGGTCCACGAGCTTGCGCGCGGTTTCGATCACCATCGGGCTGTTCATGAGAAACAGGGCCTGCTGGGGCACGATCGTCTCATGGCGGCGGCCGGAGGGCACATCGGGACTTGGATAGTCGAACTGCGTCAGCAGCTCGGGCGGATTGGTGCGATCGATGAAGGTGTAGATCGAGCGCCGCTTGGCGAAGTCCTGGCTCGAGATCGGGACCGGCTTTCCACCGTAAGTGAGGTCGAGCTCCCCTGTCACCGCGAGCAGGGCGTCATGCAGCTCCTCGAAGTCCAGGCGCCGGAGATTTGCCCGCCACAGGAGCTTGTTGTCCGGATCGCTCTCGGCGTACTGCGGATTGGTCGCGCTGCTCTGTTGGTAGGCGTTGCTCAGTACGATGGTGCGGATGAGCTGCTTCATCGACCACTTGTTCTCGACAAAGCTCGTCGCGAGGTAGTCTAGGAGCTCGGGGTGCGTCGGCGTCGACGACATGTTGCCCAAGTCGTCCGGCGTGTTGACGAATCCCTTGCCCCAGAGCTGCTGCCAGATGCGATTGGCCATCACGCGAGAGGTGAGGGGGTTCTTCGCGTCGGCGATGGCGAGCGCGAGCTGCCAGCGGCCCGAGCCCTGATTCCAGACCGGGCGGTTCTTCGGGTCAGGCGAGGCGATCTCCAGGAAGCGGCGGGGTACGATCTCGCCGCGGTTGCCCGTCTCGCCGCGGATGAGCACCGGGTAGTCGCGGGGCTTGGTCCCCTTGGTTGCCTGCACGTCGTAGAGTGCATTGGCCCGCTGCGGCGCGCCAGGGTGTTTGCTCTCGAGATCGGCTATATCGCGGTACAGCTCCCGGTTCTTCTGCTGGAGCTGCTGTTGCAGGGTGCGGTTGGCGTTGGGATCCAGCTTCAGCGCGGCGATGATCTGCTCCTTCGTCATCTCGGCGTCGCCTTTCCGGGCTTTGCCACCCTTGGAGCGGCGGTACGCCGCCTCGGCATCCTTGATCAGCTTCTCGCGCTTCTGAAGTTCGGCAGACTTGGCCATATAGTCGACCAGATCGGCCGATTTCGGCACATCTGCGAGGATCGTGGGCAGCACCGCAGGCTGCTCGCTGTTGGCAAAGACGCCGTACAGCGAGTAGTAGTCCTTGGTCGGGATCGGGTCGAACTTGTGGTCATGGCAGCGGGCGCAGGCCACCGTGAGGCCGAGAAAGGCCTTCGTGGTCACGTCGATCTGGTCGCCGATGATGTCGTCGCGGCGGCCGTTGAATTGGTTGCCCAGCGTGAGGAAGCCCATCGCGGCCAGCATCGGGCGGCTGTGGGGCACGCGGTCCGCATTTACCTCCATCTGCGGGAGTTGCACGGCATCTTCGGCGGGCTTGGCCATTACGCCAGGCTTGGCGGCAGGCGCGGGTTTCGACGCTGCCTTGGCTTTATCCTTGGCGCTTTTGTCGAGAAGCGTGGTGTAGTAGTCGCCTGCGATTTGCGCGATGATGAACTTGTCGTACGGGAGATCGGCGTTGAAGGCATCGATGACCCAATCCCGGTAGGTCCAGGCGTGCGGGTAGCGATTGTCCTCCTGCCGGGGGGCGTCGCCCTTGGTGTCGGAGTAGCGGGCGACATCCATCCAGTACCGCGCCCAATGCTCGCCGAATTGCGGGGAGGCCAGCAGCCGGTCCACGACCTTGGCAAACGCGTCGGGCGACTTGTCGTTGAGGAAGTTACGCACATCTCCCACGGTCGGTGGCAAGCCCACGAGATCGAAGTAGATGCGTCGGATGAGGGTGGTCTTTGCCGCCGCCTCATTGGGCTTCATCCCATTGGCTTCGAGCTTGGCCAGGACAAAATTATCCACCGGGTTCTTGATCCATGCGGGATCTTTCACCTCTGGGATTGCAGGCTTCTTCACCGGCTGAAATGCCCAATGGTTCCTTCCCACGCCGCCGTAGGCTACGCCCGAGGCGCCCTTGGCGGTCACGGTGCGGGGATCGGGCGCACCCCGGCGTACCCATTCCGTGAGGTCCGCGATCTCTTGGTCCGAGAGCTTCTTGCCCTTGGGCGGCATCTGGAGGTCTTCATCCTTGTAGCTGATCGCTTGGATGATGAGAGACTCGGCCGGTTTGCCGGGCACGAGGCTCGGCCCTGAGTTGCCGCCTTGCAGCATGGCCTCGCGCGTATCCAAGAGTAGTCCGCCGCGCACCTTGTCACCCGTTTTGCTATGGCAATTATAGCAGGCTGCCTCGAGTACCGGTTTCACCTTGGTCTCGAAGAACTTAAGGTCTTCCGCGGAGATGGGTTTCTGGATCGGCGGGTGATTCACCGGCATGTCGGCCGCATACAGCGCCGTCGATGCGGCCGCGTAGCCGATGGCTAGTCGCAGGTATCCAAGCGCCGAGCGCCGCGGGCTGGAGGTGTGCTGGGTGGCGGTCATGGGGCCAGTCCTCAGGCGATAAGGTTTTGCACCACATTACCGGCCACGTCGGTGAGACGGAAGTCGCGGCCGTTGAAGCGGTAAGTGAGTTTGGTGTGATCGAGGCCCATGCAGTGCAGCATGGTCGCATGGAGATCGTGCACATGCACCTTGTCCTGCACGGCAGCCGCGCCAAATTCATCGGTCGAGCCGTGGACGGTGCCACCCTTCACGCCGCCGCCGGCCATCACCACGGAAAACGCGCGGGCATTGTGGTCGCGGCCCGGATCGTCTGCACCGCCACGGTCGCGGGTCGGCTTGCGGCCAAACTCGCCGCCCCAGACGACGAGCGTCGAATCGAAGAGGCCGCGCTGCTTCAGATCGTGGATGAGCGCGGCGAGCGGCTGGTCGATCTCGCCGGCCTTCGCCGTGAGGCGCTGCTGGAGCTGGTTGTGATGGTCCCAGCCCGTATGCCAGACCTGCACCACGCGCACCCCGCGCTCGATCAGGCGGCGGGCGATGAGGAGTTGCTTGCCCTGCTCGCCGGAGCCGTAGGCGGCGCGGGTATCGGCGGATTCCTTGTTGATATCGAAAGCGTCCATCGCCTCGGCCTGCATGCGGAAGGCGATCTCGTAGCTCTCCAAGCGAGTCTCGAGCGCCGCGTCCCGCTGGAGATTCTGCGCATGGAGATCGTTGAGCTGGCGCACAAAATCCATTTGGCGGCGCTGCTCCTTCGAAGTCATGTTCACGTAGTTGTTCCGGATGTTTTGGATCATCGCGGGCACACTCGGGGCCTGCGTATTCACGCTGGTGCCCTGATACACGCCGGGGAGGAAGGCCGAGCCATAGTTGGTGGCCCCGCCATTGGGCAGGCCGCCGCCGCGCAGGGCGATAAAGCCCGGGAGATTCTGATTCTCGCTGCCGAGGCCGTACACCAGCCAGGAGCCCATCGAGGGCTTCACGATCTGGAGCGAACCCGTGTTCATAAACACCGTGGCCACCTCGTGCGCCGGGATATCGGTCCACATCGAGCGCACGATCGCGAGATCGTCGGCGTGCGCGGCCGTCTTCGAGAAGAGGCTGCTGATCTCCATCCCGCTCTTGCCGTACTTCTGGAACTTGAAGGGCGATCCCAGCGCCACGTCGCCCCCGGTGATGGTTTTGCCATCCATCTTGTTGAGCATCGGCTTGGGATCCCACGTATCGACGTGCGAGGGAGCGCCCGATGCGAAGATATGGATCACCGCCTTGGCCTTGCCCGCGAAGTGCGGAGACTTCGGCGCCGTCGAGCTCTGGAATGCCGGCGCCTTCTTGGCCGGCTGCGCCGCCAGCAGCTCTTGCGGCAGCATGTGCCCCAGCGAAAGCGCGCCCACGCCCATGCCCACCCGGCTCAGGAACTGCCGACGCGTGAGGAAGTAGTCTTCGATGTTGGTCGAGACGCCGCAGCAGGGAAACTCAGGCTCGTGGCCGGGCTGGGAGTGGGAGTCGTGCGATGAAGACATGGTCGTAAAGCAGGTTGGGTGGCGGTTTTTGGGGGGCAGCGGGCTTTGCTCTGGCGCTAAAGACGGCACAGCGGCTGCCCGGTTTCAGGGCAAAAATGGGACGAAGCAGGGAAGGGCAGGGGCACCCACGAGCCAAACGCGCATCGCCCCCCGACGCAAGACTTTGGGCGCTCGCCCGCGCCTCTGCCTCCGCCCGTAGAAAGCCCTTCGTTCGCTTTCGTACTATCACTATCATCCCCGAAACAGGCTTTGACGAGCGAGATAGGCCCGCCTCATGGTCCCCGCGATGTCTCCCGCCCCAGCCTCCGAAGGCTCCGCGCCTACCCCCGAAGCGCCCCAGAAAAAATCCGCCGGCGCCGCCCTCTACGTTCAGGTGCTTATCGGCATCGTCCTCGGCAGCCTCCTAGGCTACGTGCAGCCCGAGTGGGGCGTGAAGCTCAAACCCCTCGGCGATGCCTTCGTGAGCGCTATCAAGATGCTCATCGGGCCCATCATCTTCTCCACCGTTGTCGTCGGCCTCGCCGGCATGGGCGATCTCAAGCGCATCGGCCGCGTCGGTGGCAAGGCCATCACCTACTTCCTCGCCCTCACCTCGCTGGCTCTCGTCATCGGCCTGGTCGTCGCCAATGTCGTTCGCCCGGGCGATGGCTTCAATGCCGATGCCTCCACGCTCGATGGCAAGAGCGTCGAGAAATACGCCACCGCCGCCAAGAAGATGAGCGCGGTGGACTTTCTCCTCCACATCATCCCCAAGACGTTCGTGAGCGCTTTCTCCGAGGGTGAGATCCTCCAAGTGCTCTTTCTCGCCATCCTTTTCGGTCTGGCGCTCGGCCGCCTCGGCGATCACGGCCGCCCCATCCTCAATCTCCTCCACGAGATCGCGCGCGTCTTTTTCGGCATCGTCACGATCGTCACCAAGTTCGCCCCCCTTGCCGCCGGCGGCGCGATGGCTTACACGATCGGCGAGTACGGCGTGGGCAAGCTCGCGCAGCTCGGTCTTCTCCTCGTGTGCGTGTACGTCACCTGCCTGCTCTTCATCGTCATCGTCCTCGGCGCGGTGGCGCGGATGTCCGGCTTCGGCCTCTGGAAGATCATTCGTTACATCAAGGAGGAACTGCTCCTCGTCGTCGGCACCTCCTCCTCCGAATCCGCTCTGCCTGCGCTCATGGATAAGATGGAGAAGGTCGGCTGCGCCCGCTCGGTCGTCGGCGTGGTGGTGCCCTCGGGCTACTCCTTCAACCTCGATGGCACCTGCATCTACCTCACTATGGCTGCCCTCTTCGTCGCGCAGGCCACCAACACCCCCATGCCCCTTCCCGAGCAACTCGGCCTGCTCACGATCCTCCTCATCACCTCCAAGGGTGCGGCCGGCGTCACGGGCAGCGGCTTCATCGTCCTCGCCGCCACGTTGTCGTCGACCAATATCCCCCTTGCCGGTATCACGCTCATCCTCGGCGTCGATCGCTTCATGTCCGAAGCCCGCGCCATCACCAACTTCATCGGCAACACCGTCGCTACCCTCGTCGTGGCGAAGTGGGATGGCTCCTTCGATGCCTCCAAGGCCGGCGCGATCTTGGCGGACAAAAAGGCCTAGCCTCGCTTCCCCGGGTCGATGAAACCGCCGAGCCATCTCCGCATCCTGCACGGCGTCGGCGTGGGCGCGCTGCTCTACCATATCTTCATGGTGGTGCAGGGCGGCGGCGCGAGCGATGGCGTTTCAGGCTGGGCCGCGCTGGCCCTGTGGGGATTTTTCGCGCTGATGCTCATCCGCCGGCCCGCGACGTGGTCGCTCGGGATGGGCATATTGCTGCTGGCCGTTGTCCTGATGCAAAGCGGCCTGTGGTGGCTCGCGGTCTCGCAGGGAAGGGCCGAGCCCCACTGGGTGAGCTTCGCAGTCTCCGAGCTGCCCTATCTCGTGGGTGCCGTGTGCTGCCTGCGCCTGTGGAGCCTGCTGCGGAAGCCTCGGGTCCCTCACGCCAACTCGTAAAACGGCGTGCTCTGCCCCTGCTCCACGATCGAGAGCTGGCAGGCGCTGAACTTCACCCGAAAATCCGCAAACGCCGTCTCCACCGCCGCGCGCGTATTGCAGTCGCGCGAGAGGTGCGTGAGGTAGACGTGCCGCCAGCGCGGATTTGCCACTGCGGCGAGCAGCTCCACGGCCGCGTGGTTGGAGAGATGCCCGTGCCGCCCGCCGATGCGCTGCTTGAGCGACCACGGGCGGCGCAGGTCGTTCTTCAGCAACTCGGAGCAGTGATTCGACTCGACCACGACCACGTCGCACTCGCGCAGGCACTCATGGATGTTCTGCGGCGCGTGCCCGAGATCGGTGAAGAGTGCGAGCGAACGTCGCGGCGAAAAGAGATCCCCGTCGTGCCCGCTCGTGAAGCGAAAGCCCACGGGCTCCTGCGCGTCGTGCGGCACCGCGAAGCTCTCGATCTGCAGGTCGCGAAACTGGAAGCGCGAGCCCGTCTGAAAAAGCTGCCAGTCCGCTCGCTGCGGCAGCGAGTTCTGCACGGCGCGCGCCGTGGCCGCATTGGCAAAGAGCCGGATGTGCGGGTGCTTCTTCACGAGCCCTTCGATGCCCGCGCAGTGATCGCCGTGCTCGTGCGTGAGAAAGACTGCGTCGATCCGCCCCAGCGATTCGCCCAGCGGCTCGAGGAGTTGCTCGAGCCGGCGCGCGGAGAAGCCCGCGTCGACGAGGACGCGCGCGCCTTCCGTGATGAGCAGGGCGGCGTTGCCCGAGCTGCCGGTGCCAAGGATGCTGAACCGCATTTTTTCCGAAAAACTCCAACCGCCAGAAATCCAAACTCCGCTCAACCTCCAAGGAGAAAAATTCCCTCCGCCTCTGCCGCCTCCGCCAGCTCGCTCCGCGGCAAGGACCTGCGTGCGATCATGCGGAGTGCAATGCTCCTTCCCGCGTTTTGGCGTTTTTGGTGTTTGGCGTTTGCGATTTCGCGCGCCAACGTCCGCGCCGATGCAGCCCCATCCGACGCTTACGGAACACTACTCGAGCACCGAGGCGAAGCCCGCGTTTGTGAACGCGCTCTTCAATCGTGGCGCTCGCTACTACGATGGCGTCGTCGACTGGGGTTTCCTCAAGAGCGGGTCCTTTTACCGCCGCTGGGTGCAGCAGCGCTACGGCCTCCGCCCTGGCATGAAGGTGCTCGATGTGGCGTGCGGCACTGGCTTGGTGTCGCAGGGTGCGGCCAGGATCCTCGGTGGCTCGAAAGACATCACCTGCGTTGATCCCAGCGTGGGCATGATGGGCGAGGCCCGGAAGAAGCTCGCTGATGCCACCTTCCTCGAAGGCCGCGCCGAGGCGCTGCCCGTGCCGGATGCCTCGTTCGATTTCCTCACGATGGGCTATGCGCTGCGCCACGTGCTCGATCTCGAGGTGGCGTTTCGCGAGTATTTCCGCGCGCTCAAGCCCGGCGGCACCGTGCTCATCCTCGAGGTCACCAAGCCCTCGGGCCGCGTCGGCAATTTCTTCTTCAGCCTTTACTTCGGCAGGATCTATCCTGCGCTCACCCAGCTCTTCACTCGCAGCCGTGATGCGCGCGACATGATGCGCTATTACTGGGAGACCATCGATGCCTGCGTGCCCCCGGAGGCCGTGCTCGCCGCGCTCCGCGCCGCTGGCTTCATCGCGGTGAAGCGCAATCGCCTCGGCGGCCTCTTCAGCGAGTACAGCGCGCGCAAACCCTGAGCGACCGATGGCAATGACATCTTGGGATTACGACTTGGTCGTCGTCGGCGGCGGCCCCTGCGGCAGTAGCGCGGCCGCCACCGCGCGTCAGCATGGCATGCGCACGCTCGTGCTCGAGCGGTGTGCTTTTCCCCGCTTCCACATCGGCGAGTCGCTCCTCCCCGCGGGTAATCACGTGCTGCGCGCCACCGGCGCGCTGCCCAAGGTCGAGGCGGCCGGCTTCATCCTCAAGTACGGCGCCGAGTTCCATCGCGCCGATGGCTCGCAGGCCAAGAAGATCGTTTTCCGCGAAGGGCTGGTGCCGGATTGCGACAGTGCGTTTCAAGTCGAGCGCGCGCGGTTCGACGCCGTGTTGCTCGATCACGCCGCCTCCCTCGGAGCAGAGGTGCGCATGGAGACCACCGTGCGCGCGCTCGAAAAGGTCGACGGTGGCTACCGCGTCACGCTCGCCGATGCGGCCGGCGAGCGCTCGGTGGCTGCGCCCTGGGTCATCGATGCCACGGGCCGCGAAACCGGCCTCATGTCGGAGCAGAAGCGCGCCCTCGAGCCCTCGCCTTTCCCCAAGCGCATGGCGATTTACAGCCACTTCACTGGCGTCGTGCGTGAGCCGGGCCCCACCGGGGGCAATATCCTTATCGTGCGGCTCGAGGGCGGCTGGTTCTGGATCATCCCGATCGATCGCGACAAGACCTCCGTCGGCATCGTCATGACGGTGGAGCAGTTTCGCGCCGCCAAGATCGAGCCGGAGAAATATTTCGAGCGCGCCGTCGCCGGCTCGGCCAAGCTCCGCGAGCTGCTCGGCGGAGCCCGCCCCACGATGGGCTTCCACGTCACTAGCGATTACAGCTATTTCCGTCGGGAGCTCGCTCAGGAGCGCCTCGTGCTCGCGGGCGATGCCGGCGGCTTCTTCGATCCTATCTTTTCGTCGGGCGTCTACATGGCCACATGGTCCGGCAAGCTTGCCGCTGACACCGTCGCACGCGCCTGGCAGGAGAAGCGCTGCCTCACGCCCGGCGAGCGCGAGGGCTTTACTCGTGCGGTGAAGGGCCATGCCGGCACCTTCCAGAAGCTCATCGCGGCCTTTTACGATGATGATGCTTTCGATGTCTTTATGTGCGAGCCTGTGCCTTGGGATATCGCGCGCGGCATTAATTCCATCGTCGCGGGCAATGCCCGTCTCACCTGGGGCATGTGGTGGCGCTTCCGGCTCTTCCTCCTCATCTGCCGCTTGCAGCGCAAATGGAAGATCGTGAAGCGCAACGACTGGCGGGCGGGCGCGGCTGCCCTGCACCCCGCGCGCTGAGCTCTGGGATCGCGCGCCTTTCCTCCCCACTAGGTGCTTTCGGGCCATCTGCGCCCGCGCCTCGGCGGGATAAGCGCGCGCTACCAGATTTGCGGTTGCCGCCGTAATCGCGCGAACTTTTCATGGCTGCCGCCAGTCGCACCCACTCTGCTCATGCACTCCTCCGGATCTCTGCCTTCCTCCAGCGTGCTCTCTTCCACCACTGAGACGTTGCTGCGGCATTTCCCCGAAGAGGTGCGCGCTGCCTACGTGCGCTTGCGCGAGACGGGCGATCCCGCGGCGGCCGATACGCTTGTGCTCGCCATCGTGGCCGATCACATGCCGCACAAGTCCGCCGAGCTTGCCGACCACGTCGCCTTGGTCGCGGGCCTGGGTTTCGACTCGGTGGCCATCGCTGAGATGATCTTTTTCATCGAGGATCTCCTGCAGGTGAGCGTTACCAATGCCGAGATCGCGGGCGTCACGACAGTCGGTGAACTCCGGGCCTTTGTCCGTGCCAAGCTCGCTGCCGCCCGCGCCGGCGGCTCGGGCGGCCCTGCGGCATGAGCCGGCGGGCCGTCGTCACGGGCCTGGGATTCATCACGAGCATCGGCCTCGAGCGCGCGGCCGTGAGCGAGAGCCTGCGTATGCTTCGCCCTGGCATCGAACGCGTCGAATTTCTCGGCAATCCGGCGTTGCCCGTCAAAGTCGCGGGCACGGTCAAGGGCTTCGCGGTCGATTCGCCGGGGTGGCGCGATTGGCGCTGGCCCGAGCGCTACACGGTGCCGCGCGAGACGCTCCGCGGCCTCGCTCCGCATGGCCTGTATGCCTTCTGCGCGATCGAGCAGGCGCTCGCCGATTCCCACCTTGCGCCCGAGAGCCTCGGCGATGGCTCCACGGGCCTCTACTGTGCCTCGGCCGGCTCCGCCTTCCTTCTTCATCACCACCTTGCGCAGATGCATGCGGCCAGGGGTGAGCGGGGCAATCCCCTCGGGGTCGTCCAGTCGATCGCGGGCACCCTCAATTTCACCCTCGCGGCGCATTATGGCATCCGCGGTGCGGTGGGCGGCTTTGCGGCTGCCTGCGCCTCATCGAGCCATGCGCTTGGCTGCGCGCTCGACGATATCCGGCTCGGCCGGCAGACGCGGATGCTCGTGGTCGGCGCGGAAGAGGTAAATGCCGAGACCGTGCTCCCCTTTGCCGCCATGCGGGCGCTTTCCAATGAGGCCGATCCCGCGGTCGCGTCGCGTCCCTTTGATCGCGCGCGCGATGGCTTCGTCGCTGCGGGTGGCGCGGTCTGCCTCATTCTCGAGGAGGCGGAGTCCGCCCGCCGTCGTGGCGCTCCGCTCTATGCCGAGCTGGCGGGTTGGGGCCAGGCCGCCGACGGCCACCATGTCGCTGTCTCTCACCCCGAGGGCGCCGGCCTCGCCGAGGCGATGCGCCGCACCCTGGCCGATGCGGGGGTCACCCCCGGCGAGATCGACTATGTGAGCGCGCATGCGACCTCTACCGTCGCCGGCGATCGTGCCGAGGCGCTCGCCCTCGGGCGGGTCTTCACCTCGGTGGGCGCCCACCCCCGCGTGAGCAGTACCAAGGGCCTCACCGGGCACCCTCTCTCCATGTCGGGCGTGATGGAGGCGGCGTTTTGCTCCCTCGCTCTCAAGGAGGGCTTCATTCCGGGCAATTCCCGGCTGGCTGAGCCCGATCCCGCCTGCTCAGGCCTCGATCTCCCGCGTGCCTCGCTCTCGCTCCCTCCCCGCCTCGTGCTCAATAACAGCAGCGGCTTTGGCGGCAGCAATGTGTGCCACGTCCTGCGCGCCCTGGGGTCCTGACCTACTTTGCGCCCGCTACGTTTCGGTGGCGGCCGGGTGCGATCAGGCCGGGCCGTGCATCCTAGGCTTGCGCGCAGGGATACGGCGGGTTCTGTCCTTGTCCAAGCTCCATGCCCGACCCGCTCAAATCCCGGCTTAAACACCTTATCGTCACCACGCTAAAGCTGGAAGACGTCACCCCGGAGCAGCTTGCCGACGACGAGCCCTTGATCGGCTCCGGCCTTAACCTCGACTCGATCGATGCGCTCGAGCTCGTCGTCGCTCTGGAGAAGGAGTTTGGCCTCAAGATTTCCAGCAGCGAGGAGTCTCGCCAGGCGCTGGGGAGCGTCGCGCAGCTGGCCGGCTATATCCGCGCACATGCCGATCCGGCGCGCCTTCCGGCCTGATATCGTCTCGCCTTCCCCTCCCGCGCTCAATGCCGCTCGAGCTGCCCGTCCGCCTCGCCCGCGTCGGCTGCCTCACCGCTCTTGGTGATGCGGCGGCCTCCCATGCGGCGCTCCTGCGCGGCGAGGTCGCTCTACAGCTGCGCCCCGTCCTCGGCGATGGCGGCGAGGCTGTGCCGCTCGCCCTCGCGGCCGGTCACACCTATGAGGAAAAGGCGCCCCCCGATTGGCTCTCCCTGCTGCGCGCGCTGATGGCGCAGGTGCCCGGGGAGGGATGGGGCACTGCCCGCCGGCCGATCTTTGTCACGAGCAGTAATTTCGGCGTCGGCAGTCTCTACGCTTATCGCCGCCACCGCGATGAGGCGCATCTGCGTTACGGCGTGCCGCACACGTGCGTGGACTGGGTCGCCCGCGAGCTGGGCTGGGGTGCCAATGTCACCACCGTGTCGCACGCCTGTGTGTCGGCCCACCTCGGGCTGCTTCTCGCGTCGCGGGTTTTGCATGCCGGGCTGGCCGAGCAGGCGCTCGTCTTCTCCTTCGATTTCATCAGCCCGTTCGTCGCGGGCGGTTTCAACGCGCTGAAGATTCTCAACGCCAGCTTTCCCGCGCCGTACGCTGATCGGCCCGTCGGCTCCATCGGGATCGGCGACGGTGCGGCGTTTGCCGTTCTCTCCCGCGACCGGGGCGACTTTGTGCTGGAGGCCCAGAGCCTCTACAACGAGATGCACCACTTCACGGCCAATCGCGCCGATGGCGCCGGGTTCGCTGCGTGTCTTGCGCCGTTGCGCGAGCGTCTCGCGGGTCGCCGCGTGTGGATCAAGGGCCACGGCACTGGCACACTCGAGGCCGGGCGCCTGGAGAGCGGCGCGTTTGCCGCTGCGTTTCCCGATGCCCCGCTCGTCGGCTGGAAAGGTAGCCTCGGCCATACGCTCGGGAGTTGCGGTCTCGTCGAACTCGCGATCGCGTGTGAAGCAGTGCGGGCCGGGCGCGCGCCGGGCACGGTGGGCGGGCTCGCCCCCGCGTTTCAGCCCTCGGTCGCGCTCGCGCCGTTGAGCCTCGCCGGTACCGATGGCGTCGTCTGCGCCAGCAATGCCTTCGGCGGGGCTCACGCCGCCTTCTTCCTTGGCCATGCTTGAGCGCTACCTCCATCGCCTGAGTGTTGCCGAGGTCGGCGCGGAAGAGATCGCCGCGACGCGCGATCGGCTGAAGGATCGTTTCAAGCCGGGTGCCACTCGCCGCATGACGCAGCTCGGTATGCTCGTGGGCGCGGCGCTCGAAGAGGTCGGCCTTCAGCCCGGCGACGCTGTGGTCTACGCCTCGGCCTACGCGGAGTCGCGCGCGCTCGAGGGTTATCTCGATAGTTTTCCCACGGCCAGCCCCACGCTCTTCCAGACGTCCATCCACCCCAGCGCAGTGCAGCAGGTGCTGATCGGGCGGCAGCAGCCGGTCGGCGAATTTTACCCGCTTACCGGCCGTGCGCATCTGGTGGCGCATGCGCTGCAGGCTGCCTTGCTCGCCCATGCGCCGCGCGTGCTGGTCTGCGGCGGCGAGGAGCGCGGCACTTGGCTGCTGGAGAAGGGCGCGGCCAGCGATCGCACTTTCGCGTTTGCCTTTGCGCTCTCCGCCGAGGCCGCCGGGGCCGCGGCGCAGGTGTCGCTTGCGCCCACGGACGCTGCTGCGGTCGAGCTGGGTCTGCCCGGGTTTTTCGATGCGCTCTGCGCGCGTCGCCCGCTCGCCTTGGCGGCTGCGCCGGGGCTTCTGCTTACTTTGCGATGGCTGTGACGAAACCGTCCGCCGGGCGCAACCCCGGCCCTGAGTGGGGCTGCCGCTTCATCGTCGCGTGCGATGTGGTGCTGCCTGAGTGGCTGTTTCGCGCAGTGCTCATGCTCGGCGCCTGGATCGCCATCGCACTGATGCCGGTGGAGCGCGCTCACTCTCGCAGCTACCTCGCTGTCATCCTGGGCCGGCCGCCGACGATGCGGGAGGTTTTCCGGCATTTTTTTGCCTTCACGCAGTTTCTGGTGCTCAAGCTGCGCATCGGCCGCGGGCGCAAACACCATAGCGAGCTCGATGCGGGCGCCACCGGTTTGCGCGAGCTGCTGCGTTCCGGCGAGCCGGCCCTCTTCGGCTCGTTTCACGTGGGCTACTCGGACTTGGCGGGCTTTCTTTTCGGGCGTCAGGAAAAGCGCCGCATTTACATGGTGCGTCGCCAGATGGGTAATAACGACGATACTCGCGTGCTGGGCGAGGCCTTCGGTCGGTGGGTTACCTTTATTTGGGTGACCGAGCAGGAAAACCTCCTCTACGCTCTCAAGGATGCCATCGCCAGCGGTGGCTCGATCGCCATGAAGTGCGACCGTCTCGGCTTCAGCGCGAAGACAGAGTCCTTCGAGTTTCTCGGTGCCCGTCGCCTGTTTCCGTTCACCATCTATCACCTCGCCTTGATCTTTCGCCTGCCAGTCGTGCTTTGCCTGGGCCTTCCCGTCGGCCAGGATGGCTCGATGGTGTACAGCTCCCCCCTGTTTCGTCCCGACGATGCGGGCAAGGCCGCCAATCTGGCGCGGGCGCGCGAGCATTTTCAGGCCTTCCTCACTCGAGTCGAGGGCAGCCTCCGCGAGCGGCCCGAGCTCTGGTTCAACTACATCCCGCTCAACCCGCCCGCGCCATGACGCTCGCCCGGCGCCTGCTGCGGCTGTACCACTACCCCGCCAACATCGTCTCGTGGACGCTGTTTGCCGCCGTCGGCTTGGCGCTCAATGGCGTATCCACGATCCTGTTACTTTCGCGTGATTCCGGCCGGTACGCTCCCCGCGTGCGCGGCGCGATGCAGCGGCTGTTCCTGGCCTGGTGTGCCTGGTTGCGGTTGACGCGCCTCATATACGTGCGCTTCCACGGCTTTACCCCGGAGGCGCTGGCCGGCCCCGCCGTCTACATCGCCAATCACCCGGGCCTGCTCGATGCCACCTTTCTTCTCGCGCAGCTCCCCGATGCGATTTGCATCTTCAAGCCCGCGATCATGCGCAATCCCGTCCTCGGTCCTGCCGCGCGCATGGCCGGCTATGTGGCAGGCGATAGCGGCGTCGATCTTATCCGCGATGTCGCTTCGCGCGTGGCCGATGGGCGCTCCCTGCTCATCTTTCCCGAGGGCACGCGCACGATCCCGGGCACTCGGCTCAATCCCTTCAAGCCCGGCTTTGCGTTGATTGCCGCGCGCGCCGAAGTGCCTGTGCGGCTCATTGTGGTGCATTCGCCCCCCGACTTGGTTCCCAAGGGCTGGTCGTGGTGGCGTGCGCCGCAGTTTCCCTCGCTCGTGGATATCACGTTGCTGGGCGAGCTCGAGCGCGCGGCCGGCGAGTCTGCCACCGAGCTTGCCGCGCGCGCCGCTCGCGCGATCGACTCGCACCTCCCTGCGCGATGACGCCTTCGTCCACGCATCTGGTGCTCATCCCGAGCTACAACCCCGGTCTCCGCCTCGCCGCCACCGTCGCTGCGGCCCTGCGGCAGTGGAGCCCTGTCTGGGTGGTCGATGATGGCAGTACGGATGGCAGCGTCGCGCAGATCGCCGAGCCGCGCGTGCGCGTGATCGTCCGCCCGCAAAACGGCGGCAAGGGTGCTGCCGTGGCCACCGGCGTGGAGGCGGCCCTCGCTGCTGGCTTCACCCATGTGCTCGTCCTCGATGCCGATGGGCAGCACCCCGCAGAAGAGATCCCGCGCTTCATGGCTGCGTCGCAGGCTCGGCCTGAGGCGCTGGTGCTCGGCCTCCCCGTCTTCGGGCCTGAGGTGCCGCGCGAGCGGCTCTATGGCCGCAAGCTCAGTGTCGGCCTCGTTTGGCTTGAGACTTTCAGTCGGGATATCGGCGATCCGCTGTTTGGCTTTCGCGTTTACCCCGCTGCTCCGTTGCACCGCGCCCTCGCGGAGACGAGCGCCGCGCGGCGTTTCGATTTCGATCCCGAGATCGCCGTGCGGATGTATTGGGCGGGTGTGCCTGCGATCAATCTCCCTGCCTCCTGCCGCTACTTCTCCAAGGCCGAGGGCGGCGTCTCGCATTTCAATTACCTGCGGGATAATGTCCGCATGGTCTGGCTGCACACTCGGCTAATCGCGCAACTTATCCTCTGGCGGTGGGTCTCCCTACTGCGCCGCCGTCGCGCGTGATCCGATGCACCTCCGCCTCCTCTCGCTTCTCTTGCTTGCCGCTGGTCTCCATGCCGCGGAGCCCGTCCTGCCCGCCACCGGGCTGCCGCCGGGGCTCGTCTCGGCGGAGACTCGACTCGATGATCCGCAAGGCGATGCCGCGTGGCGCCTGCTTTTCGAGCGCCTCTCGGCGCCCAAGACCCGGCAGTCGCGCTTTGAGGAGCGGCGCTTCTTTCCTTTTCGTCGGGAGCCGACCGTGCTGCAGGGCGAGATTCGCATGGTGCCCGAGCTCGGCCTCAGCCTGCGCTATCTCCAGCCCGAGGAGCGCCTGATCATCGTCGATGGCAAGGGCGTGCTCCTCCGCGATGGCGCAGGCCGCGAGCGCGCCGCGCCCGATGATGGTCGAGCCCGCGCCGCCACGTCGGCCATGGTGCATGTGCTGCGTTTCGATCTGCCGGCACTCCAGCGGGAGTTTGCCGTCCATGGTCGTCGCGAAGGCGAGTTGTGGTCGTTGGCTTTTGTCTCACGCGACGCGGCTTTCGCCAATCTTCTCGGCGTGCTTGTGGTGAGCGGGGAGAAGTTGGAGCTCCGTAAGATCGAGATGATCAAGTCCGCCAATCAACGCATCGAGATCGCCATCCGGGAGACGACGGAGGGCGTGCTCTTCACCGGCGACACGCTGCGGCGCTTTTTCCGGTAGTCGACCGGCACTAATACGCTCGCGTGGCTCCGGGGCCTTCGGGCAAACCCATGGGCCCTCTCTGTGGAGCCTTCTCGCCAGAAACTCTTCGCTCGCTGGGCGCTCATCGCCTTCGCCGCTGCGTGTGCGGTCTGGCTCCTGCGGCTCGACTATCGGGCGAAGGTTTCGACCAATGTCATCGATTTGATCCCGGCGGAGGAGCGTGCGCCGGAGATCGGGCTGCTCCGGGGCTTCGCCAACAATGCCCAGGCGCGCGTGATGCTGTTTGCCCTGCGGGTTCCGGAGTCGGCCGAGCCGCCTCGCCATGCCGCGGAGGTCTTTGCCGCTGCGCTGGCGCGCTCAGGAGCGTTCCCCGAGGCGCAGGTCCTGGGCGATACATCGGCTAACGACGCGCTGGGCCGCGCGGTGTTTGAGCAGCGCATGTCGTGGCTCCTGCCTTCGTGGCTCGGCGAGCGCGAGCGTGAGTATGTTGCTTTGGGGCGACCGCCCGAGAAGTTCTCCGCCTGGCTGGCGCAGCGGGCGGCGGGCGATCTCGAGTCGTTTCTCGCCCGCCCCGAAGCGTCCGCCCTTCAGGAGGTATTGCCGCGCGATCCTCTGCTGCTGGTTCCCGGGTTGGCGGATAAGGCGCGGCTGGTGGCGCCGTCGGGCAGCGGCGCTGGCGGCTATGCGCTGGTGTGGGCCCGGATCGCCGCCTCGCCGTTTGCTGAGGAGGGCCAGGCGCCTGTATTTGCCGCGCTCGAGCGGGCTCGCGCCGAGGCCGCGGCCCTCTTCCCTGGCCTCACGCTGCGCTGGACGGGCGTCAATCGCTTCGCCGCCGCGAGCCGTGCGCGCATCGAGGCGGAGGTGGGCCTCCTCAATACGCTCTCGCTGCTCGCCGTGCTGGGGGTCAGCTGTGTATTTGTTAGCCGGATACACCGCCTTCTGCATCTCGTGCCGGTCATCCTGCTGTCGCTCGCCGGCGCATGGACGGCCTCCACCCTCGTCTTCGATCGCCTGCATATCCTCGTCTTCGTGGTCGGTTCGCTCCTCGCGGGTGTGGCCATCGACTACGGCTTTTACGTCTACATGCAGCCTTACGTGTCCGCCGCCGAGGCTTACGGCGGCAAGCTGCGGCGCATTCTCAAGCCTTTGCTCGCGAGTTGCCTCACGACGGTGATCGGATTTTCCCTCCTGCTTTTCTCCGAGCTGCCCATGATCCGGCAGATCGGCTTTTTCGTCTCGGCCGGTCTGCTGTGCGCCCTCGGCGCGGCGATGCTGTATTTCGCCCAGCTTGAGCGGCCACTGCTTGAAGGGCGGAAATTTGGCGGGGTTCCGGCCGGCGGTCCGCTGCGGTGGCTCGTGCGCGGCATGCTCATCTCCATGTTCGTGGTCGCAGTCGTGGGCCCTCTGCGCTTGCAGTGGCGCGATGATATCCGCGACCTCGATCTTCCAGCTCAGGAGCTTAAGGCCAACGATGCCGAGCTTCGCGCTCTCTTCGGCGAGGCCGCTGGTCGCACACTCTTTCTCACGCATGGCGACACCGTCGCCGAGGCGCGTGCGCGTCTGGAGGGTTTTCTCGCCCATCGCCGGGCAGTCTCTCCCGGCGTGCCTGCTGCCAGCCTCGGGCTCCTCCTGCCTACCGCGGCCGATTGGGAGGCGCTGCCGACGCGGCTGGGCCGCTTGGGCGAGTTTGCATCGGAGTTCCGTGCGGCCTTGGAGGCGCGCGGGTTTACCGCCGATTCCTTCGCGCCGTTTTTCTCGACGTGGGAAGCCTTGCGCGCTCAGCCTCGGCGGGCCGACTATCCTGCGCTGGCGCACTCGGTGAGTGCCGCCTTGCGGGGGCCGCTTGCCTTGCTGGCCAATACCCGCGAGGCGCCTTACTGGTTTCTCACCATCGTCGAGCAGCCGGCCGCGGCCGCGCCGCCGCCGGAGTTGTACACGCTTGGGCTCAACCAGCTTCAAACACTCAATGAGCTCTTCACTCGCTATCGCTGGTCCGCTCTTCAGCTCAGCCTCATCGGGCTTGGCTTGGTGATTGCGAGTGTCTTTGCGATTTATCCGTTTCGCCTCGGCCTGCGCATCGCGCTCATTCCGGCGGGAGCTTGCTTCTTTGTTTTCGGGCTTTTCGGCCTTCTGGGTCAGACCTTGAATTTGTTTCATCTGCTGGGAGCTTTCCTCGGCGTGTGTCTCTCCCACAACTACGCCATCTTCTCCTCTGAGAATGCGGCTCTTGGTCTTGCGACGCCTACTCCGGTGCGGCTCTCGGCTTTCAGCACCGCTGCGTCGTTCGGTGTGCTCGGGTTTAGCCGCATCCCGGTGATCCATGCGCTCGGCCTTACGGTCGCGTTGATCGTCCTTACGGCGCTCGTCTGGGTCGAATTGGAGCCTCTGGCCCGAAGGAGGCGCGCATGAGTGCCACCATGCTGGCAGCTTGGGAGAATATCGTGCGGCGTGCCCCGGGAGCTGTCGCTCTGCTCGACGCCGCCACTGGTGCGACGTGGACGCGTCGCGCCCTCGATGACGCCGCGTCTGCCTGGCATGCGCACCACGGCGCGGACCTGTCGGGCGTGACTGTCGTGCTGGCCGAGCCCAACGGCGCGGGCTGGCTCACCGTTTTCCTCGGCCTGCTGCGCGCCGGCGCAGTCGTCGCGGCGCTCGATCCCGGTGAGCCGGCCGTCGCGCAGCAAGCGGCCGCGCGAGCCATCGGCGCAGGCTGGCGCTGGACGGGCAGCCAGCTCGAGCGCGCCGTCGAGAAGCCGCGCCGCGCGCGCGATGCCCGGCGTCTGCTCAAGCTTACCTCCGGCTCTACTGGCACCCCCAAGGCGCTCGCCTTTACCGATGAGCAGATGCTCGCCGATGGCCGCCAGGTTTGTGCATCGATGGGCATCGGGCCGGATGACCTGAATCTCGGTATGATACCCTTCGGCCATTCCTACGGCCTCGGCAATCTCGTGCTGCCTCTGCTGCAGCAGGGTACGGCGATCCTGGCGAATGTCGCTCCGCTGCCCCAGGCGCTCGCCGAGGCGGTTCAGCGCTGGCAGCCCTCGGTCTTTCCTGCCGTCCCGGCCTTGTTGCGTGTGCTTACGCTTGCCGACGTGCCCCCGGGGAAGCTGGCCAGCCTCCGCACCACCATCTCCGCGGGCGCCCCGCTCGCGCCGGATATCGCGCAGGCCTTCCTCGCCAAGTTTGGCCGCTCAGTCCACAGTTTCTACGGCTCGAGCGAGACTGGCGGGATCAGCTATGATCGCACTGGCGAAGCCGCCTTGTCCGGCCGCAGCGTGGGCACACCGCTGCAGGGTGTCACCCTGCGCTGGGGGCATGGCGGGCGCTTCAGCGTGGCGAGCGCCGCCGTGCTGACACTTGGCAATCGCCGCCGCTCCGAGACTGGCCATGGGGAGTTTCAGCTGGCCGATATCGGCCAGCTGACCGAGCTGGGTGAGCTGAAGCTGATCGGCCGTGTTGGCCGGGTGGTGAAGATCGCGGGCCGCCGGCTCGATCTCGGCGAAGTCGAGCGGGTAATCAAGGCCGTGCCTGGCGTCCGTGATGCGCTCGTGACGCCGCACGCCGGCCGCGCCGAGTCGCTCGCGGCCGCGGTGGCGACGGAGCTGGATGCCGAGGCCGTGCGCAGTGTGCTCCGGGAGAAACTTGCGCCGTGGAAACTCCCCAAGAAAATCCTCGCGCTGCCCGCGTTTCCGCTGACGGCGCGTGGGAAGACCGACACGGCCAGGCTGCGGGCTCTGCTCGGGTAGCGCCGAGCGCCAGCGAGTCGACCTTGCGGCTGCGACCCACTGGCGCTTCTCGCTGCGAAATCAGTCTCCCGTCTTGCCTGCCGCCTTGCGGCGACGCTCGGCGGGTAGTGTCTCGATCAACTCGTTCGGCTGGCCGGCGCGCTTGCGGAGGCTGAAGGCGTCGTAGAGCCGCCCTGTCGCCGTGCGAGCCTGATAGCGGATCTCGTCTCCGTCGACGTCGATGATCTGGTAGAGTTGCGTGTCCTCGGCGCTGCGGATCGCGAAATCATTGGTCACATCGTACATCTTCGGCCCGCTGACCGAGACGACGTAGACTGTGCCGATCTTGGCGTCGTAGGCCTGGTTGTACCCCTCGGGGAGATTGATCGAGCCGCCGCGCCCGCTGATGTCGCCCGTGCGCGCATAGGTATGGTCGTGACCGGTGAGCACGAGGTCGACTTTGAACTCGTCGAAGAGCGGCTTCCACGCGGCGCGTAGCTCCGGATTGTCGCGATTGCGTGCGGGCGAGAAGATCGGGTGGTGAAAGGTGACGATCGTCCAGCGCTGCGGGTTGTTTTCGAGCGCGGCGCGGAGCCACGGCACCTGCTCCTTCTGGAAGCGATTCGAGTCGAGCGAGATGATGCGCGTGCCCTGATAGTCGATGTAGTAGCAGGTCTCTTCGAGGCCGGCCGGCGCCTTCTGTTCTGGGAAGGTGAAGGAGGGGCGCCAGTGGCGGCTGATGTTGCGCACCCCGGGCTGCGCGATTCGGTCGCGCAGCGGGCGCTTGTCGGGCTGCTGCCCCACCACGTCACCGGCTACGTAGCCGGTGAGCTTGGTGAAGCTTTCGTCCACCTCGGCGATGAGGTCATCGACGCCGAGCTTTACGGTCGCGGTGCGACCGTCGGCGGTGCGGGCTAGGACGGTGGTCTTCTTGGCTTTGCCCGCCGCGTCGCGCTCGACCGTGGTCGAGATGGAGACGTCGAGCGTGGCGCCGTCTTTGGTCGTCCACTTGCGCTCCGTCTCGGGGCCCGCGCCATCCGCGAAATGCTCGTGGTTGCCCGGGGTGGCGATCACGGGCACCGTCGCGTTAACCCAGGCCGGGGCGCCAAACCACTCACCCCACTGCCCATCGCGGTTGGCGTTGTTGATCAAGTCGCCCGCGTGCAGCGTGAAGGCCGCGCGCGGGGCGTCGCGAAAGGATTCACGGAAGACCCGCGACCAGTGCATCTTGATGTCGTTCTGCGCGTCGCCGAAGTAGATAAACGTGAAGGGGCGGGCTTCGCGGCTCGCGGTGCGGAAGTGGAACCACTCGCTCCAGTTGGCGCCGTCGCCTACGCGATAGGCGTAGAGCGTGTCGGGTATGAGGTCGGTGAAGGTAGCGCTGTGGTACGCCGCCTCGCTGAGGTCGCTCGTGAGGTGCTCCGTGCGGGCAGGCACGGGGCGCGGCTTGAGATCGCGGCCATTGTCCCCTGCGAGCGAGATCTCCGCGAGCGCGCGAACGACGCTCGTGTCGGTGCGCCAGGTGACGGTTTGCGTGGTGGCGGTGTCGCCCGACCATGTCAGCACGATCCGATCGGGAATGGGTCGCGGGGCGTAGGTGAGCTTGTCGGTGTAGAGGGTGGGCTTCCAGCCCGAGGCTTCGTGGCCTTGGTGGGCGGAGAGGGGGCCTGCGAGGGAGAGCAGGGCGGCGAGCGAGAGAGTCGTGCGCATGGGAAAAGAAAAACCGCTCGCGAGTCGGGGCGACAACCCGCGAGCGGTTACAATTGGAAGACGATTTTCGAGGTCGGGATCAGAACGTGAGATTTACTCCCGCGACGGCGCGGAAGCCGTACTGGGTGAAATCCTCCGGGTTGTCGGTGCGGTTCTGGCCCTGGTAGGAAACTTGCGGGCGGGCGGTGGCGTTTTCGATGTTGAGGAAGAGGCGGGTCCGCCGGTCGAGCTGCCAGCTCGACTCGATGTCGACCTGCTCGCGGGCGGCAAACCAATCGTCGAAGGTATTGTCGACATCGAGCCCTTCGAGGTACTCGGTGCGATAGCGGTAGCTCACCTGCGCGCGGAACTTGCCGATGGTGTACTCGAGCGCTGAGTAGAAGATCGTGTCGGAAAAGCCGTAGGTCGGCAGTTTCTCGGTGAGGCGGCCCGGGTACTTGCCATCCGAGTCGGTGAAAGTCGCGCTGAGCGAGACGCCGAAGCCGTCGAAGGGCTTGGGCAGGAAGAAGAGCTTCTGCCGCGCGATCAGCTCCACGCCGTAGTTGACGGCGCCGAGCGCGTTTTCAGGCCGCGTGACCCGGAATGGCTTGGTGATGCCCTCGATGTCGTCGAAGATCGGCTCCGTGCTGCTCGTATCGTCGTAATAAAAGCCCTTCATCTTCTTGTAGAAGACGCCGGCCGAATAGAGGCCTCGGGTCTGGGTGTAGTACTCGATCTGCGCGTCGAAGTTGTGCGACGTCGTGGGCGCGAGGTCGGGATTGCCGTCGGAGATGGTGTCGTTGCCGAAGTCGATCGAGCGGCCGCGGAGCAGGCTGTCGAGCTCGGGGCGAGCGTAGCTGCGATTGTAGCTGGCCCGGGCGATGACATTGGGCTGGAGCGTGTGGCGGAAGTGCAGGCCGGGGAGCCACACCGTGTATTCGCGCTCCCGGTCGACGCGCGCGAAGGAGGCGGGGGTGGCTCCGACGGCGGGCTTGAACTCGTAGGTGGTGGACCGAAACTCGTTTTTCTCGGCACGGAGACCGCCGATGATCGTCGTCTTGCCGACGCGGAGCGTGCCCATCGCGTAGGCCGCGCTGGTGGACTCCTCGGCGAGGAAGTCGTTGATGCGGTCGTTGCGGAAGGCATCGGCCGTCTGGAGCGCGAAGAGGTTGGGGGAGGTGCGCAGCAACTCCTCGACCTTGGGCAGGTCTGGCACGAGCGTGATGAGCGTGCCGTTCATGTCGTAGTCGACGCGCTTGAGCACGGACGCGTAGGGGAAGCCGCTGGCGTTGGTGCCGGTGCGGTAGACGACAGACTGCTGGTTTTGATCGAGCTCGCTGGCGCGGTATTTCACGCCGGTCTTGAAGGCGCCGGAAACATCCCGGCCGGAGAATTTCTTCTCCCAATCGCTCTTGAAGCTATAGGCCTGCTCGGTCTTATCCGAGGGGTTGAAGGTGAGGTCGCCGCGCGAGACCGTGGAGAGATCGTAGGGGCTTTTGCCGTTGAGGATGGTGTACGTCGGCATCGTGTGGTTGGAGTGGTCGTAGCCGATGTTGAAGCCCGTGTTGCGGACGACGTAGTTGAGCGAGCGGTTGCCGTTGCGGGCGTTTTCGGAGAAGAACGCGTCGTAGGTCCACACGATGGTGTCGAGCTGGTGGCGGCCGCCGGCGGCGAGCGAGTAGAGGTCGTTGTCGCTGTCGGTCTCGTCGTTCTGGTAGCGGTACTCGTTGCTGGCGGTGGGGACGCTGCGTCCGGTGTTGTAGGAGGCCTCGGCGATGCTCTTGGTGCCGGTAGGGCTGCTGAAGTTATGGTTGGAGTTGATGTAAAGGCGCACGCGGAGCTTCTCGCCGACCATGTTGGTGTGGGTGTAGAGCGGCTTGAAGTAGAAGGTGGCGCGCTCGCTCAGGCGGTAGTCGAAGGAGCCATTGAGGCCGTAGGCCTTGGAGGTGCGGCGGTTGGTCTGCGGCGCGCCGTTGGTATGGAAATAGATGGGCTCGCTCAGGCCGAGGGCGGGCTCGTTGGCCGGCCGGAGGAGGGCGTAGTCCTTGTCGAGATTGTCATAGTCGCGCGAGGTGCGATAGGTGGTCGCGGTGAGGCTGACGCCGAGGTTCTTGGCCTGGCCGCCGAGGCTGAGGATATCGGTGTAGGTGGCGCCGAAGTTGTGGCCCCAGTTGCCGCTGAGATCGTAGTACGTGCCGGAGGCGTTGAGGCGAAGCTCGCGGCCATCGCGCATGAAGGCGGAGCGGGAGACGACGTTGATGATGCCACCGACGGCGTCGCCGTCGCGATCGGGTGTGGGAGCCTTGACGACTTCAATGTTGGCGATGCCGTCGGCGGTGAGCTGCCCTGTGCCAAAGCCACGGCTGCCGCCGGAGGTCGGGGCGCGGTTGCCGTCGATCTGGAAGGAGTTGTACGCGCTGGAGAGGCCGCGGATATTCACGCCGCTCGGGGTGCCATCTTCGTCGGCGCTCACCGTGAGGCCGGGGAGGCGCTCGAGGGCGTAGCCGATGTTGCCGTTGATCATCTGGCCGAAGGTCTCCTCGGAGACGACATTCACGATGCCGCTGGCGGTCTTCTGTTGATTGATCGCGAGGGCCTGGCCGCGCGCGGTCTCGGCGACGGTGAAGGCGGCCATCTGGAGCGCCTTGCTTTCGAGGCCGGCATCGAGCGTGGTGGCGCCGCTGCTGGCGATGGTGACTTCGCGGGTCTGCGGATCGAGGCCGATGTAGTCGATCTCGATGCGCTGTGGGCCGGCAGGGACGCGAGGCAGGTTGTAGCGACCGTCCGCGTCGGTGTAGGCGACGGCGGTCGTGCCTACGACGCGGACGATGGCGCCCTGAAGGGACTTGCCCGTGGCGGAGTCCGAGATGCGGCCGGAGAGGGCACCAGTGGTTTGGGCGCTCGCCGGGCTGGCGAGCGAGGTCGCGAGGAGGCAGGCGGCCAGGATGCGGCCGAGCAGACGAACTGGGAGGAACGGTTTCATGGGTGTGGGCGGACCCCGGCGCGCCGACGCCATGAAGCGTACGTCGGCGGTGCGTGGTCCGAGCCCAGTCTGCCAGCGCTGGATGACGGCGCGGCGGCGGTTCCGCGAAGAAGCGGTCACGAAATGGCGGCGCGAAGCGACGCCCTGTGACGAACGGGGGACGGGAGCGTTAGCGTGCGGTCACGACCGTGGCCTCGATCTCGACGGCGAGCGAAGCGCGGCAGATGGCGGCGTGGAGGTACGTCACCTCGTCGCGGGGCTGAAGGAAGCCGCGCGAGAGCCGGGCCTGCGCCGCGGGGAGATCGGAGGGGTGGCGGAGGTAGACCTTGAAATGGCGGCGCGAGGCGTGGGCGGCGGCGAAATCATCGCCGAGCCCGGCAGTGCGGGAGATGACGCGGAGATTATCGAGGGTGCACTCGAGCTGCGCGAGGAAGTCGCCCGAGGCGATGGTCTGGTGGCCTTTGATCGCGGAGGTGCCGGAGACAAACGTCCAGGTGCGGGGGCCATCGAGCGCGAGCGTGGCGCGGGCAAAGCTGGGCGAGCGGGGCCCGTACTCGCGCGGGTACAGGTAGGCGGGTATTTGCTCGGGGTTTTCGAGGTGCTGCGGCGAGGCTTCGCCGGCGGCGAAAATGACGTCGAGGTGGCCGCCTTCGCAGCCGACGGCGGAGGCGGCGGGGAGCTGGTGCTGAAACCCCTCGCCAAACTCCGCCTCGAAGGCATCCGAGCGGCCGGCGCAAAAGGCGCGGTAGTGCTCAAGACCCGCGTGTTCGGCGTTGATCTGGGGGACGTAGTTCCAGATGCGATACAGGTGCAGGCCGCGAGCGGCGGCGAGCAGGCGGCGGTAGAGGGCTTGGGTACGGGCGGCGAGATCCGCCGGCGCGAAGGGCTCGCGGGCGTGGCCGATCAGAAGGGCGCCGGAGCGGTAAAGCGTGAGGCCCGGCGGACTGGCGACAGGGATCGCGGGGGCGAAGAGTGCCTCGGTGCGCGAACCGGCGAGCCAGGGCGTCGCGACGTGGATCCCGGCCCCAAGGGCGTAGTCGCCGAAGGTTACAAGCAAGGGGGGCGCGACGTGGGCGGTGTTGTCGGGCGATGCCGGCATGCCATCAAGTCGGGGCCGCTTACTTGCGAGCGGCGGCGATATTCATCCGCTTGTTGACGTCTTTTTTGATATTCTCGGCCCAGCCATCAGGGATGTCGGGCTTGGTGCGGACTCCGGCCTTGTCGATCTTCCAGCCTTCGCAGTAGATTTCGACGGAGCTCGCGTTGTAGGTGAGCGTGATGGTGGCATCGATGCCGCGGTGCTTGAGCGTGCCGACGATCTTCGTGTCGGTTTTCTCAGCGACCGTCCAGGAGCGCTGGACGAGGGAGACGACGATGGCTTCCTTCACATCGGGGAGCGACAGGCCGGCCGGGACGGGCACGGAGCCGAAGGACTTGCCGGCTTCGGCGGCGGCGCGCGCGGGAGCGGCGAAGCAGAGGAGCAGGGCGATGCTGCCGAGCAGGTTGAAGAGAGTGCGGGCGTGCATGATCAGAATAGAGAAAGAAGGATGTGGCAACGGAGCGGGGGCGAGCGCTATTTCCGTATCACCCGCTACCAGGCGCAGAGGCGATCGATGGCGGCAGCGGAGCCTTCGCGCACCCACCCGTCCAACTGGGCCTGATCCTTGAGTTGCTGGCCGCGGGCGCGGGGGACGGCGGCGAAGACATTGGAACACTCGGGGAGCGCGGTCATATCGCCCCAGAGTTTTTCGAACTGGGCGACGGGATAGACATCCTCCTGGCCGTGGCCCCAGCGCTTCTTCACCTCCTTGAGCGTGACGTAGGTGGGGAGGCGGGCGGCAATGGTGCGAACGGCTGCGGCAGTGCGCTCGGCGTCGGATAATTCAGCGCGGGTGAGGCCGAAGAGGGTCAGGAGGCGGTCGATATTGATCCAGCAGCTATTGGTGCTGTACCAAGTGAGCGCAAACTCATCGTCCTCGCGCGGCAGGGCGAGGCCTTCCACGAGCCGCACGCGGCCATCGACGCGGGCGAGGCCGCCGCCGTGATCTTCGATGCGGCGGGGGATGACTTCCCAACCGAGCGTGGCTCCGGAGGCCTGAAACCAGCCGACGAGCGCGGGATCGACGGTAGCGCCGAGGGTATCGATATTGTGGACGAGCAGGGTCTGGAGCTGGGGCTGCGCGGCCAGAAGGCGGGCAAGGGCCCCGTTTTTGAGGAGGTTGGGGATCTCGAACCAGTGGCCGACGGGGTGGAGGCACTGGCCGGGAAGGTTGTCGGTATAGTCGGAGGCCTCGCCGGCGGCGCGGGCCCAGCCGGCAAGGGCGGCGCGCACGCTATCGCGCATCTTCTCCTTCTGCTCGTCGAGTTTCTGCTGGGCAGTCTCCTCCCACGCGAAATGGAGGTCGCGCACGGTCGGGACCATGCGCAGGCCGATGGAGCGACCGGAGGAAAGGTAGACCGAGCGGTGCACCTCAGCGGCGTAGTGCTTTTCCAGATACTCGGCGGTCGGCGCGTGCGTGAGGTAGCTCGTGGTGAAGACGTGCGGCACCGGCGCGCCAAACTCGCGCGCGGTGCGGCGGGACTTGGCGAGGTGCACATCGAGGAAGCTGCGGTGCCTGCCGCCGAACTTGGCGAAGGGATGCAGGGCCTTGACGACGCCCGCGCCCTGAGTCCAGCGGCTGCCGACACCGGCGGCGTAGGTGACGACGGCGACCTCGCCGCGACGGAGCGCGGCGGCGCCTGCGGCACGATGCCCGGAGATCGCGGGAGGCTCCCCCTGCCCAGCGAGATTGAAGAGCTCACTGGCGGGGACATCCTCGATGCGGGTGGTGGCCGGGAGGCGATTGAGGGCGAGGCCGATGCGACCGGCGCGCAGATCGGCGCGGATCTGCTCATGCTGGGCGCGATCAAAGCCGTTTTGCGCCAGGAGATCTTCGAGTTTGTGCGCGGTGCGGCCCGCGCCTTCCGCCGAAGGCAGCATGCGATCGAGGAGGGTGGAGAGCGCGCCGGAAAATTCGGGATGGGAGCGCGAAGCGCGGGTGAATTGCTGGAGATCGGCCCGCTCGCGGCTCGTGAGGTCGCGCGCGTCGCGGCGGAGGAGGGAGGGGACGGTGTGCTGGTAGAAGGAGACGGGGAGGAGGGCCTCGGCACCAGCGAGGAGCTGGCCGACGGAGCCATCCTCGTTGATGGCAAAGTCGTAGACGACGGGATCCATCGCGAAGGGAAGGGCGCGCTCGAGCTCGCGCTTTGCGCCAAGCATGATCTCGAGGAGCTTTGCCTGGGCCTCGGCGCGACGATGCGGGGCGAAGATGAAGCCCATGCCGCCGCCGGACATGCCGCCAAGCATCCAGAAGCCCCAGAAATCATCGCCGAAGGCGGCGCGAGTCCTGGCGATCAATTCCTCGGTGTAGCGATTGGTGACCCAGGGAATGATCGTCTGGAGCGGGCCGAAGAAATTCTGAGTGAGGGCCTGGCCGAGGCCGCGGATATCGCCGGCGGCGAGTTTTTGGAGGATGTCGTCGAGCGTGGCGACAGCCTGCTGGCGGGCGGCCCACTCGGCCTCGCCGCGGAGGAGGTATTTCTCCGTGGCCATCTCAAGGATGGGGCCGACGTTTTGCGCCATGCCACCGTGCACAACGACGAGGGAGTCTTGCAGCGCCTTGCGGGCGGCATCGGGGATGCGGTCGCGACCGAGCAGGGTGTGTTTCGGAAGCAGGCGGCCGCGGCTGATGCCGTGCTCGGGATCGCCGGGCTGCACAGGCGCGCCCTCGATGAGCTTGATGCCAGGCCAGAGGCCGCCGGAATCCTGCCAGCCGCCGCCGGAGCCGCCGAGCCACTCGCCGAGGATGGCGCGGGCGGCGACGATGCGGCGATCGGGTTCGGTCATAGGCCCTTCGAGGGCGGATATCTGGCCGGTGGCGCGCATGCAGATGCCGATGAGCGCGCCGAGAAGGTTGGTGGAGACGGCGAGCCGAGAGCCCTTGGGGATGCGGTTGACGTTGCTGACGAGCTCGAAGCCGCGGCCTGGCCCGAAGATAGCGGCAAGCAACTCGGCGAGGCTGGCGCCCGAGCGCTCGATGCCGGGCGGCACGAGGCCGGCGGCGATAAGGGCGGCCTTGAGCAGCCCGAGATAATCGCGGCCGAAATCGAAGACGTCGTCGAGCGTGGTGAGGGTGGCCGAGGCCTCGAGGTCGACGGAGGCGAGCCGGATGACCGGCTCGTCGATCACGCGGAAGAAGGCCTCCACGGGCGGGCGTGGCGCGGCGTCGCGGCCGTGCACGCCGAGATCGATGGAGATATTGAGCACGCGCGCGCCCTCGGGGAAATCCATCCCGAGGAAAAAGATGTCGCTCCAGCCGCAGTGGGTGAGATCCATGCGCACGGGGGTGCGCTCGCGGAGGAGTGGGTAAGGGGCGGCATCGGACTCGCGCACGAGCAGCTCGCGGCGGACGCGCAGCGATTGATCGAGCGGGTGGCCGAGGCGGAACATCCAGGCATTGCCGTGGGTGGAGCGGACGGTGCGGCGGACCTGATCGGCGAGCGTCTGAAAGGCGAGGGCGTGGTGCGCAGCGGCGAGGGCGCTGGAGAGCGTCTCGCTCGGACCGTGCTCGACTTGGGCCTGGCGAAAGACCGCGATGGCCTCCTCGAAGCGACGCTCGAGCAAGTGGCGAAAGCCCTCGTAGGGCACGCGCCCGGTGCGCACGAGGTCGGGACGCGTGGGAAGGTGGTAACGATGGATGGCCGCGATGAAGAAGAGGGCACGGACGCGCTGGTAGAGATTGGTCTCGCGGCGGCGGTAGGTATCGAGCTGGTCGATGGCGGCGAGCAGCTCCGCAATGGATTTTCCTTCGCACCAGCGATCGATGGCGAGGTCGCGGGTGGCAGCCTCAGGGGAGGTGATGATATCGAGGAGCGAGGAGATCACGGAGAGGGGCCGACGAAAGAGAGGAAAAGACTCGGAGGATCCGCGAATAGCGCGAAGGGATGCGAAGCAGAGGTGACTATTCGGGTCGCTTGGCGTGATTTGCGGGCTATTTTATCGGACCGCGAGGAGCTCGACGAGTTGGGTGAGCACGCGGTCGCGGTCGCGGCCGGCGAGGGAGAGGGCGAGCTGGGCGAAGAGGGTGCCGTAGGCGGCGCCGATATCGAACCGGCGGCCGTCGATGCTGAGGGCGAGATAACGGCGGCGCGCGGCCAGGGCATGGAGGGCGGGAGAGAGGCCGAGGTTGACGCCCGGGCTGGCGCGTTGCTGCTCCTCCAAGATGGCGAGGATCTCGGGGTCGAGCACATGCAGGCCGAAGAAGCAGAGGTAGAACCCGGCGCGAAGCCCCGGCACGACGAGCTGCTGCTCGGCGATGGTGGGGCTGGGCTTTTCGAGGACGGACTCGATCTGGTAGAGCGGACGCGCGCCGCCTACCAGGCGACCGCCGACCGTACCGAAGGAGGTGAGCAGGCTCTCGCGCGTGGGCTGCACGGCGGAGACGGAGGCATTTTCGGCGGTGGCGACGGCGACGAGCTGGCGGGCGCAGCTTTCCTCGGTGTGTGAGACGTGGAGGTGGTCGCCGACGAGATGGAGGAAGGGCTCGCCGCCTACGAAGCCCCTGCCGCACAGCACGGCGTGGCCGTAGCCGCGGGGCTCCGTCTGGGGGATGAAGCGGACGCGGCTGCGCAGGTCGCCACAGGCGCCGGCATAGGCCTGCTCATCGCCGGGGCACACGACTACCGCAAACTCCTCAATACCGGCATCGGCGGCCTCCTCCAACACGATTTGGAGGGCGGACTTCGACTCGCCGGAGCGATCGACGAGAGTCTGAAGCGGGAGGGTGCGCTGGCGGGGGTTGGCGGCGGTGACGAGGGCTTTGCGGATTCTCATGGAGCAGGCAGCAGGGGCGGGGAGGGTGAGGGGTGGGTATGCGAGGGTCGAATCCGAAGTGAGGGCGAGCCGAATGCGTTCTGGCGCCCAGACTTTGAGCAGGAGGGTCGGGAAGGGCGGGAGGAGTGAGAATAGCGGGGGAGCATCGCGCGTTTTCCCGCCGCCTGCTTGATCTGGGTGAGCTCTGGTCTTTGAGAACGAGAGGTTGGTGTCAGGCAGCGAGGGGCTCAGCTATCGCGTGAAGTATGCAGAAGTTTGGGGGAGGGATGGTGAGTTCGGAGGGTTCGGCTTTGGGGGATGAAAGCGGGGTGATTTCAGGGCGGCGGTGAGCCCGACTTAGCCCGAAATAGGGCGAATATAGAGGAGGGTTTGGCTGGGTTTTTTGTGAAGGGGTGCGCGGGTGGAGCGTCACGGGCCGCTGAGGTTCGGTCGCCGGATGAGGCTTGTTTTCGTGGGCAGGTACGGTCGCGGGGGCGGCGGTGGAGGAGGGTACGCACGGAGGCGTCTGGCTTGCGGGGGTGGAGGGCTCCGGTTGCGCAGCCGTGGCGCTTCGCGACTGGCGGCGGGCGCGGCGGGCCGACTCTTTTTCGCGGAGGGCGACGCGTCGCTCCTGGAGCTCCATGCGCCGCGCGGCGATCGCCTGCCGGCTGGCTCGGTGCACCAGGTTGAGCAAGGCTGAAGCGGTCTTGAGCTGTGGCGTGGGCTGGCTGATGGCGGACCACGCGAGCCACTTGGCCATTTTCACCGTCGCGGCGCCGAAGCGGCCTTCCGGCAGATCGGCGAAGGCGGCGGCGCTCTTCAAGCCGCATTCCTGGTGCAGCGGCACCACACGACGCCGGTAGTAGCCGACCACGGCGGTGCGGCCCACGGAGAGGCCGAACTCGCGGTGGATGCGAGCGACGGCCTCGGTGTAGGAGCAGTTTTCGGCGTCGAGCCAGCGGATGAGTTGCGCGTGTTGAGAGGAGCTCAACTGCTCCAGTTTAGCGTCGGAGCGGACTTTGCGGCGGCTGGGCATGGGCGTGGGAGGGAGTGGAGCGGGCTGGGTGAGGGGTGCTTCGAGCACCCCGATTCTAGCGAATGCCGCGGACTTTTGCTAGAGACTGCCGGGAGAACGTGCGTCGGCTCCTGCGGGGCGCGCCGAACCGGAGCGCGGTTCATTTTTGACGTTGATCGTAAACCTCAATAGCGGTCGGACTTATGATCGTGCGCTATCGTGGCTTGGGGGTTTTTGCTCCGGCGGTTTACGTCGGCACGTTCTTGTTGTTGCGCAAACCACTGCAGACGGAGGGGAGTTGGTTGACCTTCCTCGTCTCGGTCGGAATCGCCGGTGCCATCACCTTTTTTCTCGGTCGCTGGCTGAATGGCAGAAGTGAGCGACACACGCTTTTCGATGTACCCTTTGAGTTTTGGGGCCCCGGGGCGCTTTATCTTAGCATCGTGGCGCGATTGCTGGTGGGAACAGAGCGCGCTCTCTCCGGGATGGAGGTTTTTCTGGCGATCGTAACGCTCCCGATCGGCGCGCTGGTCGTTTGGGTCTATTTGGAGGCAAGAAGAGAACGCAGGCAAAAGGGATTGAACAAGGCGGAAGAGCCTAGGCCGGTGGCTGGTGAGCCCCCGCCGTGGCGGGAGACGCGTCGCCCGTAGGGGTAACTCATCGTTGATGCGTGTGAGACGACTACGCCCGCCGTGCCCCCGGAGGCCGGGGGAAGGCCCCCGCCCTCCATCAGGCAGGTGTGCTGGGGTGCGTTTTAAGCCGGGTTGACCGGCGGAAGGTTTTGGGGTACTTCTGACCTTCCATGCCGAAAACCAGAGCTGCAAAGAAGGCCGCTGCCGCGCCGCGCGTGTTGCGCGGGGTCGTGTACATCACGCGGCAGGTGCATTTCAATTCGGCGCACCGCCTGCACAATCCGGCGAAGAGCCAGAAGTGGAACGAGGAGAAGTACGGGCTGTGCACCAACCCGCACTGGCATGGGCACAACTATGTCCTGGAGGTGACGATCCGCGGGCAGCCCGATCCGGAGACCGGCTACATCATGGATTTGGCGGAGCTGAAGCGCATCCTGGAGCGGGCGGTGGTCTCCAAGTGCGACCATCGCAACCTGAACGACGAGGTGGACTTTCTGCGCGGCATTAATCCCTCGACGGAGAATCTCGTGATCGCCTTCTGGCAGCAGATCGAGCCGCTGATCCATGCGGGTGAGCTCTATCGCGTGCGGCTCTATGAGACCCCGCGCAACTACGCGGAATTTTTCGGGGACAAGGGCCCCTGATCCTTTTCATTTTCACTTTCACTTCATCGCCGTCGACACCTCTCGGCCTTGCGGCCCGGTGGTTATCGGCCCCCACCAGTTCGGCGGCGCACCAAAAACGAACATGAGCAAAAATAAATCGATGTACCTGCACCGCTCGGCGAGCGGGGCGGAGCCACGCATCGCGCGCGGCTACGATACGAAATTCAAGGTCGACGACCGCTATCGCGCGACGCTGCCCGACATGATGGAGGCGGCGCACGACGCCATCCAGGGCGCGCATGTGCCGATCCAGCAGGTGGGGGTGCACAATTTCAAACTGCCGCTGAAATTCCGCACGAAGCAGAAGGAAATCCTGACGCTCGAAGCGAGCGTGACGGGCACGGTATCGCTCGAGGCCGACCTCAAGGGCATCAACATGAGCCGGATCGTGCGCTCCTTCTACGAGCACAAGGACGAGGTCTTCACCGGGGAGTGGCTGGGCAAGATCCTCTGCGCGTACCTGAAGGATGTGAAGACGAAGGATGCGCGGCTGAAAGTGAGCTTCTCGTATCCTATGCTGCATCGGAGCCTGCGGAGCGGGCTCGAGGGATATCAGTTTTACGAGGTGGCTTTCGAGGGTGTGCTGACGCGCTCGGGCGAGTACCGCCGCTTCATCCACTTCGACTTCGTCTACTCCTCGGCGTGCCCGTGCTCGGCCGAGCTTTCGGAGCATGCGCGCGACACGCGCGGGGCGTACACCGTGCCGCACTCGCAGCGCAGCAAGGCGCGCGTGGTCGTGGAGGAGGTCCCCGGCAAGAAGATCTGGATCGAGGACGTGCACGCCCTCTGCCTGGAGGCGCTGCAGACGGAGACGCAGGTGATGGTGAAGCGTGAGGACGAGCAGGCCTTTGCCGAGCTCAATGGGGCGCACCTGAAATTTGTCGAGGACGCGGCTCGGCTGCTCTACAAGTCTTTCGATGGGGACAAGCGCGTGCGGGATTTCCGTATCGCGTGCTCGCACCTCGAATCGTTGCACTCGCACGATGCGGTGAGCGTGATCTGCAAGGGGGTGAAGGGCGGGTTTTCGGCGGACTTCATGGATTTTGGGTCGCTCGTGTGCTGAAGGGGCCTGCCTCGCGGCTAGCTTGAGAAGCTCCGGGCGCTCAGGGGCCGGTCTTGTCTGGATCGAACGCGAGCGCTCTGCCTCCGCCGCCGCCCATGGTGAACCCGTCCCAGGGAACTTGGGTCACCGTGGTGAGCGTCGTCAGCCTTTCCTCACCGGCTTCCGGGCCCGGATTCGACAGAGCGATCTTGTATCTGACGCTACCATCGTCGTTCAGCGAAGGGGTGATCACGTAGATGCCGTCGTCGGACACCGGGAGGCGGATTTCCTGGCCCATGACAAATTCGACGGGGCGCTGCACAGGCTTGTCGTCGACGAGGACGATGATCGCCCCCTTGATCGGCTGGCCCGCGGCAAGGAGCGGCTTCATGCTGGCCATTCGCTCGAGCCGCAACCGGCGCTCCTCGGTAAGCGGGGGAGGCGTTTTGGGCTGCGCCGCCAGCGGCTTGGTAGCGGGTGGCACCTCGGGCTTGCGCGTGAGGGTGGCGAGACTCTGCTCGGCCTGAGTAGCGCGCTGGGCGAAAGCAGAGGAGCGCTGCTCGCTCTCGCGGAGCGCCGCAGTGAGGCGGGTGTGCTCCTGGGTGAGGGCACCGACCCTTTCATCAAGAGCGGCGGCCTCGCGGTACTGATAGGCGGCGGTGCCGAGGGCGAAAACGGCGATGGTGCTGGTAACGGCGAGCGTGGCTTTGGTCGTGGTGGTTATCAGGGTGGCCGATGTAAGCTGGCTGAGCTTAATCGCCGCAGTGCCGGCGAGGGCGGTGGCGCTGACGGTGGCGGCAAGGTGAACGGGCGCGGCGACGGCCTGGCCGGTTAGCGCGGCGCCGACGGCGGCGGCGGACGAGGTGATGCCATGGCGGGCGAAGAGGACGCGGATCTTTTCGAGAGAGCGTGCGACGCGCATGCGGGCGGCGTCCTCATTCAGGTTGAGGGTGAGACCGATGGCGGCGTAGGATTTACCCGCGAAGAAGCGCTGCAACACGGCCTCGCGGTCGGCGGAGTCGAGCTCCGACAGCACCGTATCGATGAGCTCGGGCGGAATTTCCGGCAGGTCGGGCGAGCTGGGGCCGGCGAGTTGGGCGTGCATGGAGTAGGCCTTTTGTTCGCGGTGCTGACGGCGGCGCTCGGTGCGCACGGTGTGTGAGACGGTAAAGCGCGTGGTGGCATGGAGCCACGCGGACAGGTGGCGGATCGACAAGAGCGAATCGGGCTTGGCGGCGAGCTTCGTGAAGACCGCCTGAGTAACATCCTGCGCGAGCGCGGTATTGCCGCAGAGCTGGCGGAGTGCGGTGCCGTAGACGAGGTCGACGTGGCGGCGGACGAGCTCCGCAAAGGCGGGCTCAGAGCCGTCGTGGACGTAGCGCTGGAGCAGTTCTTGGTCGGTGGACATCGCGGCGGGCAAGATAAGGTGCCCGCCGAACGGCAAATCGAACAAAGTTTTTTTGCGGGCTCCGTGCGCTCCGATCACGACGCAGCGGTGACGGGGGTGAAAACGTTCGTGTGTTTGGCGGTTTTTGTGAGCTTCCTTTGGGTATGAAGAAACCGCTGGTGCTGGTGACGGGGGCGTCGCAGGGAATTGGCGAGGCGATTGCCCAGGTGTTTGCGCGCGAGGTGCCGGGCGTGAAGCTCGCGCTGGTGGCGCGCAATGCCCAGAAGCTCGCGGCGGTGGCGCGGGCATGCGCCAAGGCGGGCGCGGTGGCGGAGACTTTTGGGTGTGACGTGGGCGAGGCCGAGGCGGTCGCGGCGATGGCGGCGGCGGTGCGGAAGCGCTGCGGGGAGGTGGAGGTGCTGATCAATAATGCGGGCGCTTTTGTCGCGAAGCCGTTTGTGGAGACGAGCGTGGCGGATTTCGACGGGATGATCGCGGTGAATCTCCGCAGCGCGTTTCTCGTCACGCAGGCTTTTCTTCCAGCGATGCTGACGCGGAAGCGCGGCGATGTGTTTTTCATGAGCTCGATCGCGGGGCTCGGGGCGTATCCGCACTCGGCTGCTTATTGCGCGGCGAAGTTCGGCGTGACGGGTCTGGCCAAGGTGGTGCGCGCGGAGACCAAGGGCACAGGGGTGCGCGTGTGCTGCGTGCACCCGGGGGCGACGTGGTCGCCCTCGTGGAGCGCGAGTGGGGTGAAGGAGGAGCGGATCATGCCGGCGGAGGATATCGCGCGGGCATTTCTGGACGTGTGGCGGCTTTCGCGGCGGACAGTGGTGGAGGAGATCGTGCTGCGGCCGGAGCAGGGGGATGTGTGAGGGTGGGGTGCGCAGATGGCTCAGTTTGCAGCACGAGAGCAGCGGAAGAAGCGCTGCAGCCAGAACAAGTATCCGAGGGTAAGCACCGTGGCCAGCACGCGGTAGATGGCCATAGGCCAGGCGGGCAAGCGCATGATCTGGGCGATCTGCTGCTCTGAAAGCCCCATGGCTTGGTATTGAGCCGCCTGGCCTGCGATGAAGAGGGTAACCAGGTAGAGCGAAACCACCATGATGATGGTAAACATGATCCGGTTCCACGCCTGGCGATCGCACCGGTAGAAGCCCGGGATGCCTTGGAGCAGAACGATGGCGGTCCCCAGCCAGAGCAGGCGGGCCGGCCAGCCGGAGAGGAAAATCGCTCCGATCGGAAAAGCCGCTTGAGCCAGCAGCACAAGAATCGAACCCGCACTTAACCCGATGAGGAGGCAGCCGCCGATGACTGGCAGCGGACTGCGATCCGTCCAGCGTGTGATGGGGTCGCGGGTTTCACAGCTGCGTCGGACGTCGCAGCTGGCATAGAAACGCAGAAAGGCTGCAGGCGCGCCGATCAGCACGATTAGGAAAACGACGAAGGCACCGACGTTGCCCCACGTGAGAGCCGCACCGCCGGTCCTCAGAAGCACTATGAAAACAAACACGCCGATGCCCATGTAAAGGGCGGCGACACTGCCACACAGGATAAGGGCGCGGGCCCAGCGGCGGGCATTGATCGAGCCGATGCCGAGCCAGATCAAGGCTGCGGCCACAATCGCCGACACGACCACGGTCAGCCCGAGCGCGATGGACTCTTCGGTCGACCGTGCCGTGGAGAAGATGGCGAAGAGATTGGCGAGCGAGCCCAACGCTAGAAAGCCTCCCGCCAAGAGTAGCACGACGCCACCGATGATGAGGCCGGTTTGGCGGTCTCTGAACGTCGTATCCAATGTTGGTGGGGTCGATTGAAGGCTATCCACGGGACGGAAAATCAAGGCTTGGAGTGCGAGTCGGTAGAGCTGTTGAAACGCACGAGCTTTTCGCCGCTGTCGGGGAGGAAGGCCAGAGTCACACTGCGCGGGCCGTCGCGGAGGAGGACGGAGTTGAGCTGGTCGGAGAACTGCGTGGAGAGGACGGCGTGGCGGAGGCGCAGGCCTTCGAGGCCGGTGGCGGGCAACGTGATCTCGAAAAAGAGCCAGAGTTCGTTGGCGGCGTCTTTGTACTCGCGGCCGATCCAGTTGTGCGGGGCGAGTGTGCCATCGGCGCGGCGGACGAGGAAGGTTTCGGCGAGGCAGGCCTGCGTGAGCGCGGTGAACTCGGCGGCGGGCGTGTGGGCGAGGGTGATTTTCTTTTTCGCGCGGAGGCTCAGGGCTTCCTCGAAATCGTCGGCGAAGACGCGGAGGGCGATTTCGAGTTTTTGGGTCGCGCGGTTGTAGTCGGCCTCGGCGAGGGAGGTGTGGACGGGGTGGGCGTGGAGCGACGAGACGAAGAGAGAGGGAAGGAGGAGGGCCGCAAGAAGGCGCAGAAGGCGCAAAGAGACGGTGGATGCGGGGCCGTCTTTTTGTCCTCCTGGTGCGCGTAGTGACGCAGGGAAGTTTTGCGAGCGCACGGGAGGCGGCAGGGTCTTGGGACGGCGGCTTGTTGTTGGACCGCGGCGTGAGAGGAAACGACGTCCAGAGGCAGGCGCGTTAAGGATAACGCGCCCTGCCTTACTTCTTCTGCAGCTCGCGCATCGGATTTTTCTCGGCCTCTTCCTTGAAGAGCTGGAATTTCGTCTTCACGGCACGGCGGGGCCAGAGGTTGTTTTCAAGGTCGACGTCGGCCATCTCATCGCGGGGGTCGAGGCTGACGGACTTCAGCTCCCTGGTCGTCATGATGAGCTTGGAGCACTTGGCGGAGTTGTAGCGCCAGATCTCGGCGCCGAGCTTGAGCTCCTCGGTGGTGCCATCGGTGTACTCGAGGCGGAGCGGGAGGGGCATGAGAATGCCGCCTACGTTGGAGAAATCGATGAGGTAGAAATTGCGCGCGGTTTTGAGGATGGCGGGGTCGATGTCGTCGGCGGCGAGATCCTTGAGGAGCGCTTCGTACTTCTTGGTCTCGCTGGGGAGGACGGTAGCGGGGTCGTAGTCGTCGTAGAAGTCCTTGAGCTCGGGGTAGCGATCGACGCGCTTGGGGAGCGAGGCATTGAGTTCGCGGGTGGTGGTCTGCGGGCGCGCTTCCTTCTCTGCTTCATTACGGGGCTTTTCGACGGCGGGATCCTTGGAGTCGAGCTGGAGCCAGCGGACCTGGTCGATGGCGAGGTCGACGTGGTCGGTGCTGTAGAACCAGCCACGCCAGAACCAATCGAGGTCGATGCCGCTCGCATCCTCCATGGTGCGGAAGAAGTCGGCGGGGGCAGGGCGCTTGAACATCCAGCGCTGCGAGTAGGTCTTGAAGGCGTGGTCGAAGAGCTCGCGGCCGAGCACGACATCGCGGAGGATATTGAGGGCGACGGCGGGCTGGGCGTAGCTGTTGAAGCCGAGGTCGGCGATAGACTCCGAATTGGACATCACGGGCACGCGATCGGTGCGGCGCATGTAGGCCTTGATCTCGCGGGCGTCGCGGCGCTGGGGCCAGGCCTTTTCCCACTCCTCCTGGGCGAGGAGCTGCACGAAGGAATTGATGCCCTCATCCATCCACGTCCACTGGCGCTCGTCGGAATTGACGATCATGGGGTAGTAATTGTGGCCGACCTCGTGAATGATGACGCCGATGAGGCCGTACTTGGTGCGCTCGGTGTAGGTGCCGTCATCCTCGGGGCGGGGGCGATTGAAACAGATCATCGGGTACTCCATGCCGCCGCCGACGGGGCCCTGCACGGAGATGGCGACGGGGTAGGGATACGGGAACGAAAAGCGCGAGTAGACATCGAGCGTGTGCGCGATGGCGTGGGTGGAGTACTTGTCCCAGAGCGGCATCGCCTCCCTGGGGTAGTACGACATGGCGAGGACGGGCTTACCCTTATACGTGTGGCCGGTGGCGCCCATGGAGTCCCACACGAATTTGCGCGAGGTGGCGAAGGCGAAGTCGCGGACATTCTCGGCCTTGAAGCGCCAGGTCTTGGTGCCCGCGGGCTTGTGGGTCTCGTTGGCACGGGCCTCGTCGGGCGTGACGATGAAGACGGGTTTCTTTGCGGTCTCGGACTGCTTGAGGCGCTCGCGCTGGGCGGGGGTGAGGATGGCGTCGGCGTTTTGCAGTTCTCCGGTGGAGGCGACGATGTGATCGTCGGGCACGGTGAGGCGCACGTCGTAGTCGCCAAATTCGAGGGTGAACTCGCCGGTGCCGAGGTACTGCTTGTGCTGCCAGCCGGTGTAGTCGGTGTAGGCGGCGAGGCGCGGGAACCACTGCGCGACGGCGTAGAGGCTATTGCCGTCCTTGAAGGTTTCGTAGCCGGTGCGGAAGGCGGAGCCCTTCCAGGAGTTGAGCGTATACTCCCACGCGAGCGAGAAGGTGACGGTGCCGCCGGATGCGATGGGCGTGGGGAGATCGACGCGCATCATCGTCTTGACGATGGTATGCTGGAGGGCGGCGCCGGACGCGTCCTTCACATCCTTGATGACAAGGCCGCTGGAGTAGGACTCCGCGACGAGCATCTCCTGAAGCGTGCGGTAGGGGAACTTGGTGAGATCGCCCGGGGGGCGCTTGAGGGCCTGGAAATCGGAGTTGTGCGAAAAGAGATTGGGGTCGAGCTGGAGCCAGAGATAGGAGAGGGCGTCGGGGGAGGCGTTTTTATAGGTGATGACGCCGCGGCCGGTGAGCTTGTGGGTCTTCTCATCGAGGGTGGCGTCGATCGAGTAATCGGCGCGATTTTGCCAGTAGGCCGCGCCGGGTGCACCGGAGGCATTGCGCTGAGGGGTGGGGGACGGGAGCAGTTGATCGAGCTGCTGAAACTTATCGATGGGCGTGGCGGCGAGCCCAAGCGTGTAGCCCAACGCGGCAAACCCCAAAACGGCGGCTGGAAAGCGCATGGAAATAAAACAACGCAAGTCGCTGCGGGCACGCCAGATTATCTTGAGCTAGGGAACAATGGGCCTGCCGACGGGTGGGTGAGCACCCGGCCGGGAGGCGACCCGAACTTTGCACGAACAGCCCGGCGGCGTCATGCGGAATGGGGGAGCGGATGGAGTGCCATAGATGGGCGGAGAAATCTCATAGTCCTATTTATCAGGTAGTTGCGTGACATTCGAAGGCGCTGGCACGGCCATCGCTAAGAGATGGGCACTCACTCATCACACTCACCTCCCAACTCGCACACGTCATGAACACCGGAAACGCCTGCGGTTTTTTCATCCTCGGACTCGCCATGTGGCTCCTGCCCATTTGGGCACCTGACTATTTCCCTGCCAATGGGCTCGATGGCACCAGCACGCGGGCTCTGTGGCTACAGACGGTAGGCCTGGCGCAGGCGGCGATCGGCATGTGGTTTATCGCGAGTCTAGGGATCGTGCCGGCGATCACGCGCTGGCTGGCGAGCGCTCCCGCGCTGGAGCCGCGCTGGAAGAATGCGCCGGTGCCGGCGGATGCGGCGCCGGTGGCAGCCTTTACGGCGGATGAGGAGCTGGCTGCGGGCGCTGCCCTGCTAAAGCAGGGTGGCTTGGTCGCCGCCAGTCGTGGCTCTAAGGCCAACCGCATGGTAGCCTTTCGCCGTAAGCACGCGGCCTTGGGGCGTCCGCTGGAGGTAGCCCTCTTGGATGAGAAACGGTTCGTGCACTTCCTCGAGCGTCTCCGCCTCCTCGCCCACCGCGACGGCAATCGTGCTCATGCCCACGGGGCCGCCCCGATAGTTCTCGGCCATGATGCGCAGCATGCGCTTGTCCATTTCATCAAGTCCGGCCGCGTCGATTTCGAGCAACTCAAGCGCGGCGGCCGCAACGGGCTGCGTAATCTGGCCTCGGGCGCGTTCCTGCGCAAAATCGCGAACGAAATTGATGAGGTTGTTGGCGATACGCGGCGTGCCGCGTGAGCGAGCCGCGATTTCCTGCGCGCCGCCGGCATCCGTCTGGACGCCGAGCAGCGCGCAGCTGCGCCGGACAATGGTCTCAAGCGTGGCTCGATCATAGTAATCGAGCCGCGTTTGTAGCGTGAAGCGGGAGCGCAGCGGGGCGGTGAGCAGGCCGGCGCGCGTCGTCGCGCCGACCAGCGTGAAGCGCGGGATCGTAAGGCGGACGCTGCGAGCATTGGGGCCCTGGTCGATCATGATATCGAGCCGGAAATCCTCCATCGCCGAGTAGAGGTACTCCTCGACGGTCTTGGGGATGCGGTGGATCTCGTCGATGAAGAGAATGTCGCCCTCCTCGAGATTGGTGAGGAGGCCGGCGAGGTCGCCGGCCTTTTCCACGACGGGGCCCGATGTGACGCGGACGTTTTTCCCCAGCTCGGCGCCGAGGATGAAGGCGAGCGTAGTCTTGCCGAGACCCGGAGGACCGGAGAGCAGGATGTGATTGAGCGGGTCGCCGCGGCGCTTGGCGGCGCCGACCATCACCTGCAGGCGCTCGACGGTCTTCGGCTGGCCGGTGAAGTCGGAGAATGAAAGCGGGCGCAGCGCGGCCTCGGCGGGCGAGACGGGAGTGGCGAGGGCGCTGGTGATGTAGCCGAGGCCTTTGGAGTGGTCGGGAGCGGGCATGCTTGTTGCGGGGCAGCTCTGGCAGTCCTCGGGCGGAATGCCAAACGCTAAGAATACGAACCGAGGCAGCGTCGGCCGTGACGCGGTAGAAGATTCGACAGGGCGGCACGATCCCCTCGGCTTGCGAGCGACCGGATGACTTGCACAGGCAGGCGTCGGGGTGAGCTTCCGCTTGCTCTTGAGTGACAAGTTTCGCGGCGTCGATTTCGGCATCGGCGCTGGCGAGAGCAGCGGCGAACGGCATGCGCTGGCTCGCCTCAGCCCAAGTGACGTCGCCGGGCAGATTTTTCCACGAGGCGAGCAACTATTCTTTGACCGAGATAGGAATAATCCAACCGGTGCGGACGATTGCCGCGAACGCTCACTTCCACTCCACGGTGGCGCCGAGGGACTGGAGGTTTTCGACGAAGCGGGGGTGGGCGCGTTTGATGGTGTCGGCGTTTTTGACGACGGAGCGGCCGGGGATGCTAGCGGCGACCATGTAGAGGCCGACGGCGGCGCGGATGATGTAGGGGGCGTCGGCGGTGGCGGGGCGGAGCGGGCGATCGCCGAAGACGATGATGCGGTGCGGGTCGCTCACGACGACATGCGCGCCGAATTTCGAGAGCTCGGACATCCACGTGAAGCCGCCTTCGTAGACCTTGTTCCAGAACTGCATCGCGCCCTTGGCGCGGACGGAGAGAGCGATCATGCAGGGGAGGAGGTCGACGGGAAAATACGGCCAGGGGGCGGCCTCGATCTTGGGGAGGAGATTGGTCGTGAACGGCGCCTCGATTTCCAACGTCTGGCCGCGGCGGACGAGGGCTGTGTCGCCCTCATGCTCGATGATGACGCCGAGCTTGGAGAAGGCGCGCGTCATAAGGTCGAAGTGGTGCGGGAGCGAGTGCTTCACGCGGACTTCGCCGCCGGTGATGGCGCCTAGGGCGAGGAACGTGACGACCTCATGGTAGTCGGTGTTGATCGTGAAGGTGCCGCCGCGGAGGCGCTCGACGCCGTGGACGCAGAGCTTGCTGGTGCCGATGCCCTCGATCTGCGCGCCCATCTGGGCGAGCACGGTGCACATATCCTGCACGTGGGGCTCGCTGGCAGCGTTGATGAGCGTGGACTCGCCCTCGGCGAGGGCAGCGGCCATGACGAAGTTTTCCGTGGCGGTGACGGACATGTAGTCGGGCCAGTGGCGCGCGCCGCGGAATCGTTTGGGGAGCGAGAGCGTGAGCTCTCCGTTGTGAGAGATGGTGGCGCCGAGTTTCTCGAGGATTTCGAGGTGGGGATCGAGTTCGCGGATGCCGAGGGAGCAGCCCTTGGCATTGGTGGGGAGCACGATCTTCTTCATGCGCTGCAGGAGCGGCGCGAAGAGCAGCACGGAAGAGCGCATGCCGGCGGGCAGCTCGCCTTCGAGCTGGCTGGCGTCGAAATGAGAGTGGTCGATCGCCATGGTGGCGGCGGCCTTGTCCCACGTGATCTTCGAGCCCTGCTCCTGGAAGAAGGTGACGAGCTTGCCGACGTCGGTGATGTCGGGGACGTTGCGGAGCGTCACGGGCTCATCGGTGAGCAGTGAGGCGCAGAGGATGGGAAGGACGGAGTTCTTGTTGCCGGAGGGCGTGATGGTGCCGGAGAGCGGCGCGCCGCCGGTGACGATGAGATCGGCCATGGAAAGTGCGGAGAATGGTGGTGGGCGCGAGGAGCAGAGCGAGACCCGACCCCGCTAGCTCCCGCGCGGAGAAAATAAAAAGGCGCCCGAAAAATCGGGCGCCTTGAGATGCGCGTGCGCGGGCACGCTCGGCAAGTTTTAACGCGAAGCGCGGTGCGAATCGGCTCAGATAGCGCCGCCGCCCTGCTGGCCTTCCGGGCGCGGACCGCCACGATCGCCGAAGTCGCCGCCACGGCCGCGACCGCGGCCGCCACGACGACGACGGCGGCGCTCGCCGCCACCGTGCTCGCCATCGCGACCGCCTTGGAAGCCGCCATCGCCGCCACCCTGGCCGCCTTGGCCTTCGGGACGGGGGCCGCGGTTTTCACCGCGGTAGCCGCCGCCGCCGCCATGGCCACCACCGTGACGACCGCCGCCACGACCGCCACGGTCTCCGCCGCGGTCACCGCGGGGGCCGCGGTCGCCATCGCGACGCTGGTCGCCGCCCTGAGGGGCGGGAGTGGGCTCGGCGGGCTTGTTGCCGCCGAAGAGGCCCTTCAGCCAGCCGACGAAGCCGCCGGATTTCTTGGCGGGCTCGGGAGCCGGAGTGGGCGCGGGGCGCGGGCCGCGCTCCTGGTGGGAGCGGGGCTCGAATTTGCGATCCTCGCGGCGCTCGCCATCGCGGCGCTCGCGGGGTTGGAAACCGCCTTCACGATTCTCGCGGCCGCCCTCGCGGGGCTCGCGATTGCCGTCGCGGGGGCCGTCGCGGAAGTCGCGACGCTCGCCACGGCCATCGGCACCACGACCGTCGGCGCTGCGGCCTTCGGCGCTAGCGCGACGATCGCGCGGCTGGAAGGTGCCACGATCTTCGCGGCGGAAGCTGCCGGGCTGGCTGGGCGCCGGAGCGGGCTCGCCTGCGGGCGTGTTTTCCCAGCGGACCTCGGGCCGGTGGACTGGCTCGGGCGGGAGGATATTGAGCTCGGCCTTGGCCTCGGGCTGGGCCGGCTGGCTGGCGGCGATCTCAGGCGCCGATTGCCGGGCGGCATCGATCGAGGCGGAGGAATCGGGGACCGGCGAACCGGCAGGGGCCGAAGCCTTCACTTCCGCTTCAGCAGCGGCCGAGGTGACGGGGGCAGGCGCGGGGGCGGCCGGCGCAGGGGCCGGCTCGTTGACGACGGGCGTAGGCACCGACGTCTCGCCGGTGAACGGATTGCGGTACTCGCTCTGGGTCTTGACGATCTCGACGGAGCTCGGCTTGAAGCCGGCAGCCGGAGTGCTGCTCGCGGACGCCGCGGGGGCCGCCGTGCGCTTGCCGCGCGCGAGGCCGGAACCACGGGATGCTCCAAACGAGCCAAACGCGCCCACAGCCGGGGCGGCGCTGGCAGCGGCCGCAGGCGCTTGGGGCGCGGCGGCGCTCTCCGCAGGCGCCGGAGCGGCCGCGGGCAAGTCGGCGGGCGCCGGAGCGGGCGTGCCTGACTTCTCTGTATCTGACATGTGTGTGTTTTTGTTTAGGAACGCGGCGCGCCGGCGGGGCCCAGCCCGGCAGATTTGGCCTGGGGAGGGTTCGCGGGCGCTGGCCGCATGGGTTGGACGCACGACGGAGCGTTCTAAGCGCTCGACGTGTGCATGAACTGGGGAAGGTCACCCACTGGGGCCGGGGTGGCAAGAGGCAAAAGCGGGCGTGCGGCGTCCTTTGGGGAGATGCCGTGCTCCCGGGGTGCAGGGTATGTGCTTGCGATGGGGGCCTCCGGGCCGGTCGATAGGGGGTTGGCCGCGATCCAGGGCTACTCCGCCAGACCTCAACTCCAAACCGTGCGCAGCGCGGTTTAGAGTTTGCCAGTGCAGGTTTTGCGGCAACAGCCTCGGCTACCATGGACAAACTCGAAGAGATCTTCCAGATGCAGGATGCGCTCAATCGCCGGATCGGGGTAAACCTGCCGCCGCCGACCGATGAGGAGAAGGCCAAGTGGATCCTCAACTACACGCGCGCGATGCAGCAGGAAACCGCCGAGCTGATCGACAGCGTGCCGTGGAAGTGGTGGGCGAAGTACCAGAAGTTCGACGAGCAGAACGCGAAGGTCGAGGTCGTCGATCTCTTCCATTTCCTCGTTTCGCTCGCGCAGACACTCGGCATGACGGCTGACGACGTCTACCAGGCCTATCTCAAGAAGAACGCAGTCAACCACGCGCGACAGGAGACCGGCTACGTCAAGAAGGACGAGGCGGACTCGAAGCACATCTGAGCGAAGACTCCATCCTCCGGGATAAGCGCGCTGCGCTTATCGCGACACCACAAACGCCGCCGTCACGTCGACGGCGGTCTGGCCATCTTCGACGATGGAGGCTTTCAGCTTGAGCTTGGCTTTGCCATAGCGGCCGAGGGCTTCCTTAAATTCAGAGATGGCAGCTTGCGCGGGGCGCTCGCAGATCGCGCGAAGATCGCCAATCACGGGCTTGCGATAAGCGGCGCGGCTCTCCTTCACGACGATGCGCCACTCGGTTTTATCGGCGCCTTTTTCGTTCTTCATCAGCTCCCACACGACCCCGTAGCCGGCGAGCGTGGCGAGCGAGACGAGGCTGCCGCCGAAAGCCGTATTGAGGGAGTTTTTGTTCTGCTCCTTCGGCGCGCGGAGGATCAAGGAGCGGTCGTCGCTCACCTCCACGCCGACGCCCATCGCCTTGGCGAGGGGTATCATCTCGTGGAGGAATAGCTCGAGCGCCGGGACCTTGACCGATTTCATTCCCGACCACGTTGTAAGCTTTTCCGCCGCAGGTCAAAGACTCTGCAAACAGGAGTGGTTTTTCCAATTTGCCGCTCAAGTTTGACCCGAGGCCGCCGAGCGGCTCATTCGCCCCATGCTTCAGCCTGGCCAGAAAGTTAACCTCGATTTTAAAGTCAAAGCCGTGAGCGCACGGGGTGCCGGCGGAGTGAGGGAGGTGGTCTTTCGCGACATGCTCACGCGACGTACGATCATCTCCGCGTACATGAAGAACAATACACCGAGCTGCGATCGGCAAGTGGCTGATCTGGCGTCGCATGCAGCCGCGTTGGGCCGGGCGGGGTGCGCTATCATCATGGTGAGTCGCGACACCGCGTCATCGCAGCTCAAGTATGCGCTAGCCAAGCAGATACCGTTTTCCCTGATCGGCGATACGAAGGATCTCTGGGCACACGCCGCGGGCTCCATGGTGGAAAAACAGATGTACGGTAAGACATTTCTCGGCCCGGCGCGAGCAGCATGGCTAGTGGAGCCCGATGGGACGATTCTGGCCGTGATCGAGAAGGTGACCACCTCGGCTCATGCGGAGGAGGTGGAGACAATGATCGCGAGGGTGCAACCGCGATCAAATGCCTAGTGCTCCAAAGACCCCAGGGGGCGGTAGGTATCGCCGAAGTTGCGACCGGCGGAGTTAAGTTCTCACTATCCGGGCTATGTCGCACCCCTTTTCCTACCGCCGGCTTCTCGTTGCAGCACTCGTGGCGAGCGGGGGAGTGGTGGCCTGGCGGAGTGAGAAAACGCCCCCTGAAGTGACCAGCGGCATGAGCACCCCCGCTCGCGGCGCGCACGCCGATGGCGGCAGTGCGTTGCCGACGACGAGGCCGAGTGCGCAGCAGGGGCTGCCGAGCATCTCGTCGGCTCCTCGGTTGTTTTCGTACATCGAGGTCGCCAATGCAGCGGAGCTGACGACGCAACTCCCCGCGCCGACGACGGACCTGCGGTATGTGCGGGTGGAGGTCGGGATGATAGGCGGCAAGGCGTCGCCCTTTTGGGCGAGCGCCAATACGGGGCGGCTGGAATTGCCCCTGCCGCGGGGCGGCTCGCTGACGATTGTGATCGAGGGCAGCGAAATGACGGGGCCCGATCGCTTCACGAGCCGGGGCCGCATCGAAGGCCGGCCGGCCAGCAGCGCGGCATTTGGCTATAGCGGCGGGTTTCTCACGGCGTCGATCGAGGACCCGGTGCTGGGCAGCTTTGTGCTGCGACCGGCTACGGCAGGGATCTCGCAATTTTACCGGACGGAGCCGGGGCTGGTGCCGCCCTGCGGCGGCGAGCGGCCCGCGAGCGCGCAGCCACGGAGGGCCGCCGGAGGGCTGCCAGCGGGCGGGGATATCCATTTGGTGGATACGCCGCCGGTCGCGGCGGCAGAAAATCCGCAGCGCGCCGTCATCCATGTGCTCATGGCGTACACCCAGGCAGCCAAGCCGACCTTGGCTGGCGAGTCGCGGCGGAGCGCGCTGGAAAGCGAATTCCTCGCGGCGATCGAGAAGGTCAATGTGGCCTTTGCCAACAGCGAGATCACTGCGCGGGTGAGGATGGTGGGGATGCACGAGACGCGATTGGCGGGCGACGAAGTGGCCGAAGCGAGGACTGGCTGGCAGGACGACACGCTGACGTATCTCTACCAGACAGACGATGGCGTGATGGACGATATCCACGCGGCGCGAGACGCCGTGGGCGCGGACATCGTGTGCCTCGCCTTGCAGCGCAGGGACTTTGCCAGCAGCGGACTCAGCTTTCTCCTCGATGAGCCGGGCCGCTACGACAATCCCGACTACGCCTTTGCCGTGGTGAGTTTGCGCGACATGCCTTCGGGCAGCGTCGTTGCCCACGAGTTGGGTCACGTGCTCGGCTGCGCGCACGACCGTGGCAACGCCTCGAGCGGTGCGGGCGCTTTTCCGTATAGTTTTGGGTATCGCTTCGTCGGCAACGACAGCCGCCAGTACCGCGATATCATGGCGTACCCGCCCGGCACGGAGTTGCCGTATTTCTCAAATCCCCGCGTGATTGTGCCTGCGCCGGTGGGCGTGGCGATCGGCATCGCGGCGGGCCTGCCCGGCGAGTCCGACTCGGCCGGCACGATCGAGCAGACGGCCTTCATTACCGCTGGCTATCGGCTGCAAACGCAGGCCGCGGCGGCGGCGGGCGTGCTGCTGAATGTCTCGACGCGTGCGTGGGTGGGGCGTGACGAGCAGGTGCTGATCGGAGGCTTCGTCATCTCAGGCACGCTGCCCAAGCGCCTGCTCGTGCGCGGGGCTGGGCCGGCGCTGCGGGGATTTGGCGTGGCCGATGCGCTGGCCGATCCCGTGCTGCGCATCTACTCGGTCAACTCACTTCTCGCGGAGAACGACAATTGGAGCGGCGCAGCCCTCGAAGGCGCGGCGACGGCGGCGGGGGCGTTTGGCTTTGCGACCGGCAGCGCCGATGCGGCCCTCATCGCCTCGCTCCCGCCCGGGGCCTATACAGCGGTGCTGGAGGGGGTGGGGGCGACGACGGGCTCCGGCCTCATGGAGGTCTATGACCTCGAGCCGGGCACGGCGCAACGCGTGATCAATCTTTCGACGCGCGGCTATGCCGACAAGGATGGGCGCGAGATGCACGGCGGTTTTGTGGTGCAGGGCGCGCGCGACGAGACCAAGCGGATCCTGGTGCGCGTGCTCGGCCCCTCGCTTACGCGCTTCGGCCTCACCAGCGTGCTTAACGACCCGCTGCTCCAACTGCGCAACGCTACCGGGGATCTGCTGGTGGAGAACGACGATTGGAGCTCGGGCGCGCAAGGCGGCGCGAGCGAGGAAAACGATTTCCGCCCGCTCGCCTCGACGTATGGCGAGAAGGCGATCCATGGCACTGGCTATGCGCCGGCCAATCGCCGCGAGCCCTGCGTGCTGCTCGATCTGCCGCCGGGCAGCTACACGGTGACGGTGAAGCCCTTTGAGCTGCGCGACACCGACCCCGCGCGGGATCAACCGGCGCGGCCCGGCGTGGGCATCATCGAGGTCTACGAAATACGTCCTTAGACGGCGCTAGAGGCGTGCGAGCGCCCGGTCGAGCGCCGCGGCCTGGGCTGCGTTGCCGGCGGCAAGGTGATGAGCGCGCAAGAGGCCGAGAAAATGGCGGCGCGCATCGACCGGCACCTCGGCGAGCGGCGCCGGCGCCACATGGAATGAGTAGAGTGCTGCGGCCTCGTGGAAACGCCCCAGCCGCACGAGGTGAAGCGCGAAGTTGAAGGCGGCCTGGCTAAACTGGGGTGTCGTGCGCAGCGCGGCGCGAAAGTGCTCCTCCGCTTCGATCGGCCGCCCCTGGCGGGCAAAGTCGAGGGCGAGCTGATGATGAGTCCTGGCCACCGCAGGCACCGGCTGGGAGAGACTCTCGCGCTCGGCCGCCGCGAGCGATTGACGCAGGTCCGCAGCGATCTCGCCGGAGCCTTGGTGGGCGATCTTTGTCACGACGGTGCGGGCCTGCTCCCACTGGCCGCGACGCAGGTGAAAATCCATCCACCAGCGCGCATAGAAACTTTTCACCGAGCCTTGCTCAGCATTTCGCACGATATGTGCGAGCAGAGCATCGGTCTCGCGCCATACGGCGATTTGCGCGCGCTGCAGAGGCAGCAGGCAGGCGAGGGAGAGTATACCCAAGCCAGCCGCCAGCCGCCCTGGAAGGCGGGCAGAGGCGAGTGCGATGCCCACGACCAGCACGACGCCGGCGAGATAGCCGTAGCGATCGGCCGGGTAATAGAGGCGTTCCGTCCAGCCGAGCACCGGCGCGAGCAACGAGAGGTGGGCACCCAGCAGAAGGGTGGCTGTCCTGCGCGTACGCCGCCAACCGATGAAGATCGCTGCCGTCGCGGCGAGGACGAGCCAGCCCGGAAGAAAGCCGGCCCCGCCGGGGAGCAGCAACGTCGGCGCTGGAGTCAGGCCGACCGGCCACCATGGGCGCCAAAGGTAGTAGCCTGCCGCGGCAACGGTGCGTCCGAGTCGCCGGAGCAGATCGCCGTCAATCAAGTCGGATGGCGGCGTCCACATGGCGCTAGCGTGTTTTGCGGAGAGCCACGCCACTGCGACGGCAGCGAGTGCGGGGAGGACGAAGAGCGCCTTTTCTACGACCCAGCGCAGGCGAGGTCCGCCGCGGAGCCGCCGCTCGGCCAGATCGATCACGACAAACACGCCAGCCAGCCCAAGACTCATCGGATACGAGAGGAGCGAGAGCGTGAAGAGTCCCCATGCTCCGCAGACCCAGCGGCCGCGGTTCGGCGAATCGAGACTGCGGAGATACACCCCTACACTCGCCAGGGCGAAAGCCCCCGACAGCCCGTACAGCAGCCCCGAACTCCAGGCCGCGGTCTCTGCCCGCATGGGATGCCAAGCCCAAGCGAGGGCCGCGATGGCCGCAGTAGCGTGGCGGCGCGTTTCCGTCATCCCGCCCGCGTAGCGCGCGAGCACCTGCCGCAGCACGCCAAGGACGAGCACCGCGTTGAGCAGGTGCAGGACGATGCCGAGCGCGTGATAGCCCCCGGGCGAGAGCCCGGTGAGCCAGTAGCCGACGGAGAATACGGCCCACCCCAGCGGCACGTAGCGCCGCATCTGCGCGGTATCGGTCCACATCCAGGCCAGCGATTCACTGCCAGGCGGGCCCAAGTGCGGATTGAAGATGATGTTTACGTCGTCGTCGAAGGCGACAAAGGCGAAATCCGCCACCGGATGCACACTCCAGGCTGCGGCGACAGCCACCAGAGCCGCCAGGAGCCAGAAAATGCGCCGTGGCGCCTGCTTGGCTGCGCCGGGGGTGGCGCTCACACGCCGAGCCACTGCTCAAACTTCACCGCGTCGTCGGGAGTATCCACGCCGATCGTGGGGTCGGCGGTCACGTCGCACGCGATCTCGTAGCCATTTTCCAAGACACGAAGCTGCTCCAGCTTCTCGATCTGCTCGAGGCGGCCGGGCGGGAGCGTGGCATACTTCCGCAGCAGATCGGCGTGGTAGCCGTAGAGGCCGAGATGTCGCAGGCAGGGATTGGCCTGCACCCAAGCATCGTCGACCACGCCGCCACGGTCGCGGGCGAAGGGCATCGGCGAGCGCGAGAAGAACAGCGCGCGGCGAGCGGCCGTGGCTAGGACTACCTTCACCTGGTTGGGGTTGGCGAAGTCTGCGGCGGTCTTGAAAGGCGTCGCGAGCGTGGCCATGGGCGCGCCGCTGGCGAGCAGACGGGCGAGCATGCGGATCTGGGCGCCGGTGACGAGAGGCTCGTCGGCCTGCACGTTGACGACGTGCTCGGCGCCAACCGTGCGATTGGCCTCGGCAAGGCGGTCGGTGCCGGTCTGGTGGGTGGAGTTGGTCTTGATCGCCTTGAACCCCGCGCAGGTGACGATCTCGCCCAGGAGGTCGTGATCGACAGCGAACCACAAAGGAAACTCTGGGGCCTCGGCGGCGATGCGCTCCGCCACCCAAAGGAGCAGGGGCTTGCCCTTGACCTTGTGCAAGAGCTTGCGAGGGAAGCGGGTGGATTCGAGGCGGCAGGGGACGATGATGGCGGTGTGGGACATCGCGGGAGGCCAGCTTGGGCTGTGGAATTTGGGTTGCAAGCCGCGCGCACGGGCGGGAATTTTGACGGTCTCACCTGACTCAATGAACAAACCTGACGCCTCGTCTGCCTCCGCTTCCCTGTCCAAGGAGCTTGTCGTGCAGAACAAGATGGGCATTCACGCCCGCCCGGCAGCGATGATCGTCCGGATCACCAATAAGTTCAAAGCCGACGTCTTCGTCGAAAAGGAAGAGGAGCAGGTCAACGGCAAGAGCATCATGGGTCTCATGATGCTCGCGGCCGGCAAGGGCTCGAAGGTGAAGTTTATCGCCACAGGCGCCGATGCCGGTGCGATGCTCGCCGAGATCGAGGCGCTCTTCGCGCGCAAGTTCGACGAGGCGTGATGCGGCGATGAGTACAGTAGGGTGATAGAGAGTGCGCTGCGGCGGCGGGTGAATCCCGCGGGAGAAAACCAAACGAGGAAAGCGAATCCATGCGTGGCCGGGTGAGGCTACGGGGTGGCACTAAAACACGGGTGCCTGAAGGCCGAAAAACCGCCGGGCGTTGGCGGCGCTAGTGGCGACGAGCTCGTCGTAGCTTACGCCGAAGAGCACGGCGGCGTGCTCGGCGGTGTGGCGGACAAAGGCGGGCTCGTTGGGCTTGCCGCGGTGAGGCATGGGCGTGAGGTAGGGGGCATCGGTCTCGAGCATGAACTGCGCGAGGCCTTGGGCCTTGGCCGCGGCGCGCACGGAGTCGGCGTTCTTGTAGGTGAGGATGCCGGTGAAAGAGCCGAGGCCGCCGCGCCGGGTGAGCTCGGCCATCTCGGCCGGGCCTTCAGTGAAGCAGTGAAAGACCACGCGCGGCCAGTCGATGCCGCTGGCATCGATCATCGCGACGCACTCGGCAAACGCGCCGCGCGAGTGCACCACCAGGGCGCAGCCGAGGCGCTTCGCGATCTCGAGCTGCGCCGCAAACGCGCCGCGTTGCCATGCGAAGATCTCAGCGGCCTTGGCCTCGTCCTTGGGCAGATGGAAACGATCGAGGCCGCACTCGCCGAGCGCGACAGGCTTGGCGCCGGCGCCGGACCAGAAGGACTCGATCCGTGCGACGGCCTTTGCCCAGTCCGCCTCCACGGAGCACGGATGCAGCCCGACGGTATAGCGCACGAGGCCGGTCGCGGCGTGCTCCTCGGTGAGACCGCGGTAAAGCGCCCAGTCGTCGGGCGAGGTGCCGATGGTGATCATTGTCTCCATCCCTGCCTCGCGCGCATGCTCTAGCGCACCGGGCAGCAGCCCCTTGCGGACAAAGCTCTCTAGGTGGGTGTGCGTGTCGATCAGGCCCATTTTTAAGGGAAAATCTCAAACGCCGAAGGGCCAAACGCCAAATAAATCCGAAGGCCCGCACAGGCGGCAGCCACCGAGGGCACGGAGGCTGGGATGTCGGCCCGCCTGAGAGATTGCGGGCCTTGGAGTTTTTTGCGCTTGGCCCTTTGGGATATGGGACCCTTCACGCTCGGTAGAGCGTGCCGTATCGATCCTGCAGATACGCGATGAGATGGCGCGGCGAGAGCTCTTCGCCCGTGACCCGGTGGACAAGCTCCAGGGTGCCGTAGCGGCGGGCCTGCGTATGGATATTTTCGCGCAACCAGCGGAGCAGCCAGGTGAAGTCGCCGCGGGCAAAATCGTCGTCGAGCTGCGGGCGCAGCGCGCGGACGCGCGCCCACAGCTGGGCGGCAATCATATTGCCGAGGCAATAGCTGGGGAAGTACCCGAAAGCGCCATCGCTCCAATGCACATCTTGAAGCACGCCGGTACGATCGTCGGCAGGCTGGAGGCCGACCAACTCCGCCGAGGCCTTGCGCCAGGCGGCAGGCAAGTCGCGCACGGCGAGCTCGCCGGAGAAGAGCTGCTTCTCGATCTCAAAGCGGAGGACGATGTGTAGATTGTACGTGACCTCGTCGGCGTCGACGCGGATCAGCGTGGGCTCCACGGCATTGACGGCGAGATAGAGATCCTCGGAGCTTACGCCCTGAGTCTGCGCGGCGAAGAGCTCGCGCCAGCGCGGCTCAAAGTGCGACCAGAAGCTGCGACTGCGCGCCACCTGATTCTCCCAGAGACGGCTCTGGGATTCGTGCATGGGCATGCCGGCATTGATGCCGAGGGCGGTGCCGAGGTGCTCGGCGGGCAGGCCCTGTTCGTAAAGGCCGTGGCCCGTCTCGTGAATGGATCCAAACAGCGAATCGAGTGGCTGGTCGGCGTGGTAGCGCGTCGTCATGCGCACGTCGCTTCCTGTGCCGGAGCAGAAGGGGTGCAGCGAGACATCGATGCGACCGCGCGTGTAGTCGAAGCCGAGCTTCTCGGTGACCTCGCGGAGAAACGTGCGCTGCCCTGCCACGGGAAAGCCCTGGAGCCGCGCGGCGACCTCACGCGCGCGGGCGGCGGTGGGGGAGCTCACGATCCGCTGCATAAGGGGCACGAGGTCGCGCTTGAGCTCCGCGAAGAGCCGATCGACCGCGGCGGCGGTGAGGCCGGGATCGTGCTTATCGAGCGCGTAGTCGTAGGGCGCATCGCCCCGGCCGAGGTAGGCGGCTTCGCGCTTCGCAAATTCGAGATTTTTCTCCAGCACGGGGGCGTAGCTCGCAAAATCATCGCCGGCTTTGGCGCGGGCCCACGCGTGGTAGCCGCGGCTGCCTTGGGCAGCCTTGTCGCGGACGAAATCCGCCGGCAGTTTCGTCGCTTTGTCGTAGTCGCGGCGCGCCTGGGCCACGACGGCGGTCTCATCCGGAGACAGCGATAGCGGCTCGAGAATCGCCAGCGCCGCACCGATGCGGGGCTCGCTGGCAGCGGCGTGCGTGGCCTCGGCGAGCGCGGCATGTTGCGCGGCGCGCTGCTCCGCGGCGCCGGGTGGGAGATTGACCTGCTCATCCCAGCCGAGGACTTCGCCGATAGTGCCCAGCGTGTGGGCGCGTTTCACCAAGGCGACGAGTTCCAGGTAAGCGCTCTGCGATGTCATAGGGAGGCAGACGTTGCGGAGAAGCCGGGCCGAGACAACCGGGTTTCGCGCCTCTGGTGTGCGGGCTCCCTCATCCAGCCCTCCCCGCGCGCAAAAACCCGCTTGCCCCTTCCGGGGCTGGCGGAGACATCTCGGGTGTGCCTCCTCCGGCGTCGCACTCCACTCTTCCGCCGAGCCGCCTGCACTCGCTCGATGCCTGGCGTGGCATCTGTGCCCTCGTTGTTTTCCTGAGCCACTGGCATCCTTGGTGCGACTTCCGGCCCGTGGGGGCGGTGGAGCGCTTTCTCCGGGAGGTCGGCAACCAGGCGCACGAGGCTTTCATGGCTCTTTTCTGGCCGACGGGGGGGCACCATCCAGCGGTGATCGCGTTTTTCGTCCTGAGCGGATTCTGCATCCACTATCCATTCGAGCGCAGGGCCCTGCTCGGGGAGCCTTCGCCGAGCTGGCCGGCATATTTCAAACGCCGCTTCTTTCGTATCATGCCGGTGTACTGGGCTGGGTGCGGGCTCGGACTGCTGTTTGTCGCCGCTCAGACTTATGCGCCTGCGCGCAGTGCGCTGCTCGAGTTGCATGCGGGGTGCTCGCTCGAGGATGTCGTGGTGCGCTTCACCGCGATCGCGGGCATCTATCCGCGCGAGATTTTCGCGGGCAACTACATCCTCACCACCGTCACGGTGGAGATACTGATGTATGTGGCGTATCCGCTTGTGCACTACCAAGCGATGCGCGGCCGGTGGCGCGGGCTCTGCCTGGCGTTTGTCGCGCTGCATCTCTTCGCGGTTTTGCTGCTGCGCTGGTTCACGCCATACTGGGTGTTCAACAGCGTCTTCATGTTTGGCATCTTCTGGTATGCTGGCGCCTATGCGGCACACCTGCATCTCGCCGGGCGAAATCGCGCGCGCGCGTGGTGGCCGGTGGCGGCATATGCGCTGTTTCTCGTCGTGAAGGCGCTGCCTTACTTCTACGGGCTGAACCTGCTCAAGCAGGCGGCCTGGGCACTGGTTTCTTTCCTTGGCATCCTCTGGGCGGTGCGACGTGAGCATGCCGCCGCGGCGCCCGGTGGGCGGAGCCCGTGGATGCGATGGCTAGCCGATATCAGCTACAGCCTCTACGCGCTCCACACGCCGGCGGTGATGCTGGCGAGCTGGGCGCTCCTTCGGATCGGCGCCGCCCACTACTCGCTGCAACTCGCCGGCACGCTTGTCGCCTCGGGGGTCGCGGTGCTTGGCTCGCACTATCTGATCGAGCGGCGCTTCTACCGGCCCTCCAGCTAGGCGGGAGCTACTCGAAGTACGTCTCTCCAGCGTCGATCGTCACGTGGCCGCCGCTGGCGCGAAAGGTGAGGGTGGGGCCGCCTTGATTCATCACGGCGGTGAGGCTGCGATCCCCGCTCCTGCCGCGGGTGAACGTCATGGGGACCTTGGTCCGCACCCGGCCCCATGAGGCGGCGGCATCGATGGCGCAGGAGGCCGCGGGATCGATCTGTACGCGGATATTGCCGCCAAAGGCAGAGAGCCTGGCGGGGCCGCCGATCTTGTTGGGAAATCCGGCCCAAAGATCGCCGGCCTCGGCGTGAGCGATCACCTCGCTCTGCGCGCTCATGATTTCCACGTCGCCGCTGCCATTTTTCAAATCCGCCTTGCCGAAGAGCGTGCCCGCCCGGAGCAGGCCCCGGAGCACGCGCGCATGAAGCTCGCCCGTGCAGCGCGAGATCACGATGTCGCCGATGTCGACGCTCGCTTTGACGGACCCCTCGATCTGGCGGAAGAAAACCGTGCCGTTTTCCACGCGGGCGGAGATGTCGGCCGCTACGTTGCCGATCACCATGCTGCCATTGATGACGCGCAACGTGAGCTTGCTGCCGCGTGGGATAGTCACGCGGTAGGCGAGATCGATCTCGTTGTCCTCCTCCCATACGAAACGCACCGCCTGCTCGCGGGGATTGCGCCCCACGACGCTCACGCCGCGGGCATCGCCCTGGATGTCGATATTGAGGCCTGCCCGCATACCCTGCTCGATCGCCTCGGTCTTGCCGGAGATGTTGATCTCCACGACGACGCGCACTTCGGGCGTGTCTCCCTGCTCCACGTGGATGGCTCCCCGATATGAGTCGATCCGTACTTCGCAGCCGGGCTGGACGGGGAAGGTACGCTCAATCTTATCTGAAATCGCCGCGCCCAAACGCACGCTCTCAGCCAAGAGACATGCGACGAAAGCTAAGAGCACAGGGCGAAAGCGCATAGGGAACTATCCCTATATTCCGTGCTTTCGCTTGGAGTGCAAGCGGTTGCCGCTGGAGATTTCTACGCCTCATGGCGTGGGTAGTAACCCGCAAGCAGGGAGCGCTTTTTTACGATGGGCAGAGTGGGAGCTAAGATAATTAAGGGCAATGACTTACTCTGCCCGCACCGAAACGCTGCCACCGCTGGAGCGCACCTTGAGCTGCGGGCCGCCGCCATTGACGCGACCGACCATCTTGCTGCGGCTTTGGGAAACGCTCTCAAAGGTGAAGCCCGCGACCTCGACCCCGCCGCCGCTCGTGGAGGCATCGAGGTCGAATTTCACGCCCTTGTTGACGGTCACGCGGACGGAGCCGCCCGAGGTCGTGAGCGACGAATCCGCCGAGAGCTGGCCATCGATGCCGGCGCGGATGCTGCCGCCACTGGTGGCGGCGCGCACCATGCCTGAGGCGGACTCGATGCGGATATTGCCGCCTGAGGTGGAGAGCTTGGCGGTGCCCGTCACGCGGCCGACATTGATGCTGCCGCCGGAGGTATTGAGCACGACGGGGCCGCTCGCGGATTCGAGGGAGATGCTGCCGCCCGAGGTGCTGCCGTCGACCTCGCCGCCCATCTTGCCAAACTTGAGCGAGCCGCCGGAGGTGCGCGCGGCCAGCTTGCCCTGAAGGTCGCCCACGACGATCTCGCCACCGGCGGTCTTCAGGTCAGCCGCAAATGCGGCGGGCACCGAGATGGTGAAGGAGACATTCACGGGCGGCCAGGATTTGAACCAGCCGCGCTCCTTCTGCTTTTCGTAGCGGGCGATGGCGGTCACGTTGTTGCCGGAGTGATCGAAGGTCAGCTCCAGCCCCTTGAGCAACTCGTCGGCCTCGCTTTCGGAGCTGGCCTTGATGGATTGCTTCGCCGTGATCTTCACCACGGAATCGCTGGACGGGGTGACCTTGATGGACCCGCCCTGCGTCTCGATCTTGAGGAGACCGGCGCCAGATACGGGAAACGCCCGCTCGATCGTACGCTCGATAGCCGCCGAGGCGGCTGCCGCGGAGGCAATGAAAAGACCAGCCAGCAGGGAAATGCGTGAGGAAATCATGGGAGGATAGGTTGCTGGTAACCAAAACCCACTGGCTGGGCGGAAAGTTACAGGATGTTTTGCGCGAGTAGCCCGCCCCGGGAGAGGCCGCCCGCGCTGCCCAAACCTGTTTGGGTATCCTATCCCTGACTTCCGAGCCTCAGACCTTGGCGCTATTGTCGCACTTGAAGTGCACTGCCGAGCGGCGGTGGGCGTGCTGGCGCTGGGCAGAAGTCTCCTCGGGCTTGCGGCGCTGGAGGGCGAAGCGCTGCGTCTCTACGATCTCTATCGAGGAGGCCAGGGCCGCGATGAAGATCATCGCCTCTGCCTTGGCTGGCAGGCGGTAAAAGGGAAAACAGGTGTAGCGCGTCAGCCAGGTGACGGCTTCCTGCATCGGATTCGCGGCATCGCTCATGTCGGGCATACGTTGGGGGCAGGCTCAGGCTTTCGCGAGCGCCGTTTTCCAAGCCGTTTCGGCAAAACCCACGAGAGCTATGCCGTCGCCGACGACGAGGGGACGTTTTACGAGGCTGCCGTTGCCGGCGAGCAGCGCGAGCGCCTCGGCCTCGCTGAGGGTGGGGAGCTTTTCGCCGAGCTTTTGTGCGCGGTACTCGCCGCCCGCGACATTGAAGAGCTTGAGCAGTTTGCCGTCCTGCGCCTGGAGTGCCCTGCGAAGCTCGGCCACGCTTGGGGGCGTCTCGCGAATGGCGTGCTCTTCAAAAGCGATATCGTGCGCCCGCAGCCATTTCACGGCTTTGCGGCAGGTGTCGCAGTTGGAGAGAGTATAGACCTTCAGCATAAAGGTGGAGCGTCTGGAGCGGAGGGCGCGATGGCGAGCGAAAGCGCGTGGGGGAGCCCTGCCATGAGGATGGGATCGACAGGGAGGGGACTTCAGTCCCTGCGCCCCCGGGCCGGGCTACGCAAGGCCGCTCACTTCACCCAGCTCGCGTGCTGCACGACGAACTGCCAGCGCTCGCGGAACTGGCCGAGTTCGCCGTAGAAGCGGATGGTCGCGCCCTCGGCGTAGTCCTTGCGCAGCTTTTCGCGGAGTGCGGGGTCGTGGCTGAAGACGTCGTAGGTCTCGCCACGAAACTCGACTGCTAGCCGGCTGCCGGGGGCGACCGTGCCCTCCACGCGGAAGAGTTTGCCCTTGTACTCCGGCGTGCGGATCGAGACGCCGGCGGGCACGCTCACGGCTGCTTTTGCGACGTCCATCGCCGCATAGTCGACCGTCTTGTGGATGGTGGTGTCGGCCGGTGAGGGCTTGGAGGGATTGCTCAGCGCGACGTAGCGCGACGTGTCGTTGTTCTTTACGACGGTAAACTTGGCTGAGACCGGGAAGTGATCGGAAAAGCCGGCGCCCTTGGTGCCATCATTCTCCCAGCGCACGGGGAGACCCTGCGCATCGGCGTTGAGGCCGGTGAATTTTCCGACGGCGAAGGAGTTGTCGACATACTGCACGCCGCGGAGGTCGTACACGCCGCGCGAGACGATCAGGTGCATCAGCGTGCCCCACTCCCCGCGATAGGTGTCGCTGCCGCGCTTTTCAGGCGGGAGCTCGTACCAGAGGTTGTAGAGAGCAGAAGTTGAGGTGCGCACGGCCAGCTCGTCGCCCTGGGCGCCAAGGGTATCGTTGATGCCGGTGACGGTCATCGCGGGGTAGCGCTGCTTCTGGTTGTATTGGGAATTGAAATCGCCGCCGAGGATAAGGTCGGCGTGTGGATCGGCCTTGAGGATCTCGTCGAGGCGCGTGCGGAGGGTCTTGGCATTGGCGATGCGGGTGGCCTCGGTGGCGGGGTCGCTCGCGCCGGACTTCCAGTGATTGGCAAAGACGTAAAACGTAGCGCCATCGACTTCGAGCTGCACCTCGAGCACAGCGCGGGCGTCAACGGTGGGATGGGAGCGCACCGCCTTGACTGGCAGGCGGGTGAAGATGGCATTGCGCTGATCGAGCTTGCGACCGGGGACGGAGGTGGCGTTGTCGCTGACGAAGAGCTTGTAGCCCTGGATGCCGCGGTCGGCGAGGGCCTTGGCTAGGAGGGCCTCGGCGGGCAGGTCGCCGATGGCGCGGTCGAACTTCGCGCCAAGCATGTCGTCGAGCTTCAGGCTGGCGTAAGGGGCGAGGAGCGCGTGGTAGTCGATCGTGCCTTCGGAGGGCGTCTGATCGACTTCGAGCTCGTTGACGATGAGCACATCGGGGCCGCGGCCCTGCTCGTACTGGGCGACGAGCTTGGCGGCGTTTTGCGCCTTGGTGAGCACGTGGGCGCGGGTGTAGCGCTCGGGCTTGTACTCGTCGAAGCCTGCGACGCCATCGGCATCGAAAAGGTTTTCGACGTTGTAGGCCACCACCGTAAAGGTGCGGCCTGTCTGAGCCATCGCGCCCGCCGTGCCTAGCCACAGCGTGGCGGAGACCAGGATCGTCCGGAGAATCGTCATGTCCCCTCGTTAGACGCGAACACCCAGGCGGTCACCCATTTTTGCATAGGTTTCCACGCACTCTGCGCTTTGCGCTGCGATGTCGGCGTCGAACCTGATCTTCCCGCGCTGGAAAACTGTGATCACGCACGAGCCGCCAAAGGCGAAGAGGCCCTTCTCGTCGCCCTTGGCCACCGGCCGGCCGGGCACGAAGCTCTGCTGGATGCTGCCCACATTGGTCGCACCCACCTCGATCACGGCTACGGTGCCAAACTGCGGCGACTCCACGAGGGTGACGACGCGTTTGTTTTCGATCAGGTAGCGCAGCCGACGGCGGAGCGCGACCGGGCTCACCGAGTACAGCCAGCCATTGATCAGCCGCGGCTCGCCGGGCGTGCCGGAGACCGGGAAATGGAAACGGTGGTAGTCCACGGGGCACAGGCGGGAGATCAGCATTGCGCCGCCGGCAAACTTCCGGGCCTCGTCCTCGTTGCCGAGCAGCTCGGCGAAGGAGAAGGTGGAGCCCTTCACGTAAAATCCCGGCGCCGCATCGATATTCTGAAAGGCCAGGTGCCGCCCGTCGGCCGGGAAGACCGCCACCTCATCGCCGGGAGCGATCGGCCGCGCGCCGGCCTTCAGCGCGCGGTAGAAAAACTCATTGAAGGTTTTATAGTCGAAGGCGCGCTTGGCGAACTCGTCGACGTCGATGCCGTACTTGGAGATAAAGGGGATGATGCGCAGGGCGCTCTCGCGCTTGTTCATCTTCCACCCGTACCACTTCGAGAAAAACGCGCGCCGCGCGAGCGCCCACACGAAGAATCGGCCCATGGGGTTCTCGTAGGCAAACCGCAGCCAGCCTTCGCCAAAGACCTGCTCGGTCTGGAGAGAGCGCTTGTAACGGTCGTAGTAGCGGATCGGTTCGGCCATGGAAGCGATCCAACAAACCCATCTTCCACGGAAGCTCAACGCAAAGGTGGCGGCAGGCGGTACGCTTCTGTCGCGGCCTCGACAGGCGATCTCAGGGCAGATTCTTTGGCGGATATCCCAGCCGGCGGTTACCCAAGGGCTGATCCATGCACGATTCCGCCCTCCTTCGCCGCTATGTCGACACAGGCTCCGACGATGCCTTTGCGGCGCTCGTCGAGAGCTACTTGCCGCTTGTGTACGGGGCGGCCCTGCGAAGGGTGGGTAGCGATACGCACCTCGCGCAGGATGTCACGCAACTGGCCTTCGTGGCGCTCGCGCGTGAAGCGCCGCGCCTGCGCCAGCACCCGGATCTCGCGGGCTGGCTCTTCACCAGCACGCGGTTTCTCGCGGCCAATGCTGTCCGCACGGAGCGCCGTCGCCGCGCTCGCGAGGCGTTGGTTGGGCCTGAGTTGCCTGAGGGTGATGTGCCGGTCGGCAGCAGTGCGCGGATGCAGGCGATGCTCGACGATGTGTTGATGGAGCTGCAGCAGCTTGACCGGCAGATTCTACTCCTGCGTTTCTATCGAGGGCTCCGGTTGGCCGAGATCGGGGCGCAGATCAACTCGACGGAAAATGCTGTGCAAAAGCGGATTGAGCGGGCCTTGGAGCGGTTGCGCGCGCGCTTTGCCAAGATCGGCATCACCTCTGCGGCGGCCGCGTTGCTGGTGGCGCTGGAAAGCAATGGCGCGGTCGTGTCGCCCGCGGGGTTAAAGACCTCGGCACTCACCGCCGGCCTCGCTGCGAGTGGTGGGGGCGTGGCAGCGACGACTTCGATAGGCATCTCAGCTGCGGCCAAGTGGGCGATCGCCGCCGGTGTGGCGGCGGGGTTAATCAGTACGGTGGCACTCGTCGGCTCTCTGCTGGAAAACCGGCGGCTGCGTACCGAGCTGGCTCACACTGCGAAGGCAGCCGAAGCGACGCAAACGTCACCCGCGCCGGGAGTGTTCGGCTCCAGCAATTCCGGCCCGCCAACCTCACCTCTCGCCGCTTCAGGCCGGGTGGAGGCCGACGCGATGCCTGCCTTGGAGACGCCAGCGCCAAAGGCGCAGTCCGCTCCGCGCGTGGGGTCTATCTCCGGAGATCTCGTCCCGCTCGTAATCGAGTATCCGCGCCCGCTCTTTGCTGGCACGCCGCTTCCGATTGGTCTCCCCAATTTGGAGCTGCCGCCTTCGACCGAACCTCCACCTATCATGGTTGACCGCACCACCCGGCTTCTTTCCACGAACAGGCCCGTCACCAGCAGCGACGCACTACCGGTGATCGGCGGGCTCTCGTTTATCACTGATGGCGATAAGAGCGGGCGAGACGGGGCCTACGTCGAGCTCGGTCCCGGTGTGCAGTGGGTGCAGATCGATCTCGGAGCGACAGCGGTGATCGACGCAGTGTCCGTCTGGCACTTTCATTCCCAGGCTAGGGCTTACCATGACGTCGTAATTCTGGTTTCCGACGACCCCACGTTTGCCAACCCGAAAACGGCTTTGGTGATATTCAACAACGACAGCGACAACTCCGCACGTCTTGGATTGGGCCCGCCGTATCAGCGACCCTATTTGGAGACGAATCGAGGCAAGGTCGTGTTAACCGGTGCTTACGGCCGCTACGTTCGCCTCTACAGCAACGGTAACACGTCCGACGAAATGAATCACTACTGCGAGGTGGAGGTTTTTGGGCGGACCCCTCGAACTGCACCGCGGGGCAGATAAAGAGGCGGCCCCCGCGGGCCGCCTCCGATAATCTAGTACACCAAAACAGTTCTGTTTATCGGCACCGGCAGGGATGTGCTCAAGGGAGAGTTTGGCGTAGCTCGGGCGGGAGACTACGGTCGTAGTTTCACCCGCCTCAGGAAGTAGGACGATGGGCGCAGAGTTCAGTGGCGCGCGAGATCGCGTCTGCAATCTTGCCTGCGGCCGCCTCGCAGGCGGCGGGCTCATGGGCGCTCATCACCTGCATGCGGAAGCGCGCGGTGTTGCGCGAGACCGCGGGGTATTCCACGAGGTTGGCCAGCACGCCGGCATCGCCGGCGATCTTCGTCGCCATGCGGGCGACATCATCCCGCCCGATCAACACTGGCACGATGGGCGAGGCGGCGCCGAGGACCGATGTGCCGCGCGCCGTGAGGCCGTCGCGCAAGGCGTTGATGGCGCCGAGGAGCTTGGTGCGGCGCGCGTCGCCCTCGGCCGAGCGCACGATCCGGAAGGCGGTCGAGATCGTGGCGATCTGCGCGGGCGAGAGCGCGTTGGAAAAGGTATTGGACGGAGAGAGGTAGCGGAAGTACTCGCGGATCTCGCGGCGGTGGGAGGCCACGAAGCCACCGTTGCTGGCGAAGGTCTTCGAAAAACTGCCCATCACGATGTCGACCTTGCCGAGCATGTCCTGCAGGCCGATGTGGCCGGTGCCGAGCGGCCCCATGCAGCCTAGGTCGTGCGCGACATCGACTAGCAGCAGGGCGTCGAATTCGCGACACAGTGCTTGCAGCTCCGCGAGGTTTGGCGTGTCGGCATCCATCGAGAAGAGGCTCTCGGTGATCAGGAGGATACCGTTGTTGGGATCTTTCGCGCGGATATTTGCGAGCTTCTCTCGGGCGTGTTCCGCGTCGAGGTGACGGAAAAGGTGGACGTTGCGGGTTGAGGCGGCGGCGCCTTCCTGCAGGCAGTTGTGGGCGAGCGCATCGATCACCACATGGTCGGTCGAGCGCACCAGGCCGCGGGAGACGCCGTAGCCCGCCGCCCAGCCCGTCGGGTACAGGGTCACATAGGGTGTGCGCAGATGCTCGGCGATGATAGCCTCGAGCTCGTCCGCAAAGTCCATCGTGCCAGCGAGGGCCGTGGAGCCCGCGCTATGGACGCCATAGCGGGAGATCGCCTCGCAGGCCGCGCGCGAGATCTCGGGGTGCGCGGCGAGGCCGAGGTAGTCCTGAGAGGAAAAATTCATTCCCGAGCGAACTGTGCCGTCGAGATACTTGAGCGCCGACTCGGGGCCGGGCGCGCGCACCAGGCGCTTGGAGAAGGGGAATGTGCCGTGGGCCACGCGAGCGTCGATCCATGCGGTGAATTCGGCGGCCTTGCGGGTGAGGTCGCTGCCGGGGCGGCTGAGGAAGTCGCGCGTGCTGCCTGCGAGGGGGTCGATGATGGGCGGAGTGGTCGGTCGGTACATGGTGTTGAAGCGGGAAGGGTGGAAGGGGGACGCCTCCGAAACGCTCCCTGCCGCCGGCCTCTTTCATGTTTCTTTGTTTTTTTTTTCGTGGCGCGGTTTTCGTCCAGGCCACGGAAGCGTCACCTGCGCTCCGCCAGAGCCACACGCACGGCAAGCTCGCGGCTGCGGCTCACTCGGATGGGTTGCGGAAAGCCCCGCAATCTCACGAGGGAGGTCGCCCCCGTGCGTCGCTCGAGGGATTCGATGGCGGCGAGCCGCACGATCGCTGTCCGATGCACCCGGATAAAAAGGTCCGAGGGGAGCACTGCCTCCCATCGCTCCAAGGTCCGCCGGATCAGCCAGCGCTGCCCGGCTGTCGCGACGTGGGAGTAGTTTTCTGCGGAAAGCACCGCGAGAATTTCGCCCACCGCCGGCAGCGTCCGGGTCGTGGGCGCGCTGCGGTGGGTCGCGACATCGCTACGATCGCGCGCCACGTCCGCTGCCGCCCCGGACCCCAATTTGTGGGCAGACGCGCTGGCTGCCTGCACACGCGCACGGCCATCGCAAGACGGCTGGGCACTGGGGCCTGAGGCTGGGGGCGGAGGGCTGGGCATGGCGGGCAGGTGACTGCCGAAACGCTCGCTCTCGGCTCCATCTTTCACTGTAGCGCGCGGCTATCTCCGCCCGTCCTCGGCCGAGATCCAATAGGTGTTCCCTATGACTGTGAGACTTTATTAATATTTCTATCCTATGGGATGAATTGATACTCTGCTCCCTTCACTCGATGAAAGGTTTCCCGTGCTTCCTCGCGCACCCACTGTCGTGCTCTGTGCTGGGCATCGCAGCAAATGCGCGCTCGACGCGCTGAGCCACTCTCTCATCAACATTCGCTCCACTCTCTCACCCTCAATCCCGAATAGCCATGGACACCCAGACTTCCAGCACCGGCGGCAAATGCCCCTTTCCCCATCTGCACGGCACCACTCCCAAGCCGGCCCCCGCAGGCGGCGGTCGCACCAATCGCGATTGGTGGCCCAATCAGCTCCGCGTGGATCTGCTCGCCCAGCACTCCGGCAAGGCCGATCCCATGGGCGCGGACTTCGACTATGCCAAGGAATTCAAGAGTCTCGACTACGCCGCGCTGAAGAAGGATCTGGCCGCGCTCATGACTGATTCACAGGAGTGGTGGCCGGCTGACTTTGGCCACTATGGCCCGCTCTTCATCCGCATGGCCTGGCACAGCGCCGGCACTTATCGCACTGGCGATGGCCGTGGCGGCGGCGGTCGCGGGCAGCAGCGCTTCGCGCCTCTGAATAGCTGGCCGGATAATGTGAGTCTCGACAAGGCCCGCCGTCTCCTTTGGCCCATCAAGCAGAAGTATGGCCGCAAGATCTCGTGGGCCGACCTCATGATCCTCACGGGCAATGTCGCGCTCGAGACCATGGGCTTCAAGACCTTCGGCTTTGCCGGCGGCCGCGCCGATACGTGGGAGCCCGACCAGGATGTCTACTGGGGCTCCGAGGATAAGTGGCTCGGCGGCGATGTGCGCTACGCCCACGGCTCCGAGGGCGTCGAGAAACCCGGCGGCGTCACCGTCTCCGATGACAATGCCGACGGCAAGGTGCACGGGCGCAATCTAGAGAACCCGCTCGCGGCCGTCCAGATGGGCCTCATCTACGTCAATCCCGAGGGGCCCGATGGCAATCCCGACCCCCTCAAGTCCGCGCACGATATCCGCGAGACCTTCGGCCGCATGGCCATGAACGACGAGGAGACGGTCGCCCTCATCGCCGGCGGTCACTCCTTCGGCAAGACGCACGGCGCCGCGCCCACCTCGCACGTCGGCCCCGATGCCGAGGCCTCCGGCCTCGCCGCGCAGGGCTTTGGCTGGAAAAACAGCTTCGGCACCGGCAAGGGCGCGCACACCATCACGAGCGGCTTGGAGGTCACCTGGACCAATACGCCCACCCGGTGGAGTAACAACTTCTTCGAAAACCTCTTTGGCTTTGAGTGGGAGCTCACCAAGAGCCCCGCCGGCGCGCATCAATGGGTCGCCAAGAATGCCGATGCCACCGTACCCGATGCCTATGATGGCGCCAAGAAGCATCGCCCGACGATGCTCACCTCGGACCTCGCGCTCCGCGTCGATCCCATCTACGAAAAGATCTCCCGGCGCTTCCTCGCCAATCCCGATCAATTCGCCGAGGCCTTTGCGCGCGCGTGGTTCAAGCTCACGCACCGCGACATGGGCCCCAAGGCGCTCTATCTCGGGCCTGAGGTGCCGGCCGAGAATCTCATCTGGCAGGATCCCATCCCGGCAGTCGATCACCCGCTGGTCGACGCAGCCGATATCGCCGCCTTGAAGGCGAAGATCCTGGCTTCGGGCCTCGCCCTGTCCGAACTCGTCTTCACCGCCTGGGCCTCCGCCTCGTCCTTCCGAGGCTCCGACAAGCGGGGCGGCGCCAATGGCGCGCGCATCCGCCTCGCTCCGCAGAAGGACTGGGAGGCCAACCAGCCGGCCCGCCTCGCCAAGGTGCTCAAGACCCTCGAGGGCATCCAGCAGGCCTTCAACGCCGGTGGCTCCGCCAAGCGCGTCTCGCTCGCCGATCTTATCGTGCTCGGTGGCAGTGCCGCAGTCGAGCAGGCTGCCAAGAAAGCCGGCTTCGACCTCGCCGTGCCCTTTGCGCCCGGCCGCATGGATGCCTCGCAGGAGCAGACGGATGCCGCCTCCTTCGCCCCCATGGAACCCCTGGCCGATGGCTTTCGCAACTACCAGAAGACCCGCTATCGCGTGCCTGCTGAGCAGTTGCTCATCGACAAGGCCCAGCTCCTCGGCCTCACCGCCCCGGAGATGACCGTGCTCGTCGGCGGCCTGCGCGTGCTCAATGCCAATCACGGCAAGGTGCAGCACGGCGTCTTCACGAGCCGACCCGAAGTCCTTACCAACGACTTCTTCGTCAACTTGCTCGATATGGCCAATGTCATGCAGGCCACCTCGCCTGCCGAGGATCTCTTCGAGGTGCGGGACCGCGCCACCGGTGACCTGAAGTGGACGGCCACCCGCGTCGACCTCGTCTTTGGCTCCAACTCGCAGTTGCGCGCCCTTGCCGAGGTCTATGCCTCGAGCGACGCCCAGGAAAAGTTTGTCCGCGATTTCATCGCCGCCTGGACCAAGGTGATGAACGCTGATCGCTTCGATCTGGTCTAAGGGCGAAGGGTCTGCGGACTGCCCTCTGAAAACGAAAAGGCCTGCGACTTCGGGAGTCGCAGGCCTTTTTTCGCTTTACGGCTGAGCGCTACTTAGCCGCGAGAGCGGGCCGCTGTTTCAGGGCCAGGTCGTCGCCTTCGATCGTGAACGTGAGCTCCGAGCCCTCCTGCACGTCACCCTTCAGGAGCGCGCGGGCCAGCTTGGTTTCGATATTCCGCTGCAGGAAACGCTTCAGGGGGCGGGCGCCGAAGACGGGGTCGTACCCCTTTTCCGCCACCCAGTCCTTTGCCTTCTTGTCGAGCTTCACCGTCACGCGGCGGTCGGCTAGGCGCTTGTTGAGATCGGCGAGCAGCAGATCGACGATGGAGGTGATCTCCTCGAGCGTGAGCGGCTTGAAGAGGATCGTCTCGTCGACGCGGTTTAGGAACTCGGGGCGGAAGGACTTGCGCAAGTCCGCCATCACGCTCTCGCGCACGGCCTCCGGGATGGAGTCGCCGGTCACGCCTTCGAGGAGATGGCGCGAGCCGATGTTGGAGGTCATGATGATCACCGTGTTCTTGAAGTCCACGGTGCGGCCCTGCGAGTCGGTGAGGCGGCCGTCGTCGAGCACTTGCAGCAGCACATTGAATACATCCGGATGCGCCTTCTCGATTTCGTCGAAGAGGATGACCGCGTATGGTTTGCGCCGCACCGCCTCGGTGAGCTGGCCGCCTTCATCGTAGCCGACATAGCCCGGAGGCGCGCCAATGAGGCGGGCCACGCTGTGCTTCTCCATGTATTCCGACATGTCGATGCGCACGACCGACGACTCGGTGTCGAAGAGGGTTTCGGCGAGTGTCTTCGCGAGCTCCGTCTTGCCCACGCCGGTCGGGCCGAGGAAGAGGAAGCTGCCGACCGGGCGGCGCGGATCCTTGATGCCGCTGCGGGCGCGTAGGATCGCCTCCGTCACGAGAGTCACGCCCTCGTGCTGGCCTACGACGCGTTTGTGCAGCTCCTCTTCGAGCCGGAGAAGTTTTTCCTTCTCGCCCTCGACGAGACGCGTCACGGGCACGCCGCTCCACTTGGCGACCACTTCGGCGATCTCCTCTTCGGAGACTTCCTCTTTGAAGAGTGCATTGGCTTGCTGCTCCTTGCCCTTTTGCTCCAGGCGCTTGAGCTCGATCTCGAGCTGCGGGAGCTTGCCGTGGCGCAACTCTGCGACCTTGTTGAGATCATAGGCGCGCTCGGCCTTCTCCATCTCGAGGCGGGTGGCCTCGATCTCTTCGCGGAGCTTGCGGGTCTTTTCCACCGCGGCCTTTTCCTTCTCCCACGTGAGCCGAATGCCCTGCGCCTTTTCGCGCGATTCGGCGAGCTCCTTGCGGAGAGACTCGAGGCGGCGGGCGCTCGCCTCGTCCTTTTCCTTGGCGAGGGCGCGCTCCTCGATCTCCAGGCGCAGCACCTTCCGGGTGAGCTCATCGAGCTCTTGCGGCATCGAGTCCATCTCAGTGCGGATCATCGCGCAGGCCTCGTCCACGAGGTCGATTGCCTTGTCGGGAAGGAAGCGGTCGCTGATGTAGCGGTTGGACAGGGTGACGGCGCTCACGAGCGCGTTGTCCTGGATGCGCACGCCGTGGTGCAGCTCGAAGCGCTCCTTGATGCCGCGCAGGATGGAGATGGCGTCTTCGACCGAGGGCTGGTCGACGATCACGGGCTGGAAACGGCGCTCCAGCGCCGCGTCCTTCTCGATATGCTTGCGGTACTCGTCGAGCGTGGTCGCGCCGATGCAGTGCAGCTCACCGCGCGCGAGCATGGGCTTGAGGAGATTGCCGGCGTCCATCGCGCCGTCGGTCTTGCCCGCGCCTACGATCACGTGGAGCTCATCGATGAAGAGGATGATGCGGCCATCGCTCTGCTTTACTTCCTGGAGCACGGCCTTGAGGCGCTCCTCGAATTCCCCGCGGTACTTTGCGCCGGCGACGAGCGCGCCCATGTCGAGGGAGAAGATCGTCTTGTCCTTGAGGCCCTCGGGCACGTCGCCACGCAGGATGCGCTGAGCCAGGCCCTCCACGATCGCCGTCTTGCCTACGCCGGGCTCGCCGATGAGGACGGGATTGTTCTTGGTCTTGCGGGAGAGGATGCGGATGGCGCGGCGGATCTCCTCGTCGCGGCCGATCACGGGGTCCATCTTCCCTTTGCGTGCCTGCGCCACGAGATCGATGCCGTATTTCTCGAGCGCCGCATACGTGGCCTCCGGGTTGTCAGTCGTCACGCGTTGGGCGCCGCGCAGATCCTTGAGCGCCTTCATTACCTTGGCGCGATCCAGCTCAAAGCTCTTGAAGAGCTTCTTGAGCGCCTCGGGCTTGGCCACTTCGAGCAGGCCTAGGAAGAGATGCTCCACGGAGACGTAGTCGTCCTTGAGCTTCTCCGCTTCCTTCTCGGCGGTGGTGAGCGCGTCGTTGACGGCTTGGGTGACGTAAATCTTCGAGGTGTCGACTGCGCCGCTTACCTTGGGCAGCCGCTCGATCTCGCGCTCCACGGCGAGCTGCAGCGCGCCGGGTCCGAGATTCAGCCTCTCGACGATGCCGGGCACGATGCCGTTTTCCTGGCCGAGCAGGGCGGCGAGCAAGTGCCACGTGTCGACCTCGTTGTTGTTGTTTCGACGCGCGATGTTTTGCGCGTCGGTGACAGCCTCGCGCGACATCTGGGTGAGTTTGGCGAAATCCATAAGTGTTGACTCTCCTTTCGCAAAGACCGCGCCAACAGTCGCTCATATGCTCTCCCTCTGCAAACCGCCCGTCCCCGTGTGACACTGCCGCCACTTTGGCACAGCGTGGGACAGGTTGGCCGGGTCGGCGGCGGCACTTCTCGTCGCACCCCGCCTTGCCACCGCACCGTCTGCTGCCGGAGAGTGAGCGGGTGAATTTAGGCCAACAACTCTGCCTCGAGTGCGGGCTATGCTGCGACGGCACCCTCTTCGACCTCGTAAAACTCGAGAAGGGCGACGATGCCGCGAAGCTCAAGGCCCTCGGGCTGCCCGTGAAGACCTCGCGCGGCAAAGAGCCGGTCGTCCGCTTTCCCCAACCGTGCGCCGCCCTGTGCGCAGACCGCACGTGCAAGCTCTACGCCGATCGCCCTTGGCAATGCCGCGTCTTCGAGTGCGGAGTCTTCAAGGATGCCAAGGCCGGCCGCGTGAGCGTCGCCACCGCGCAGCGCCAGGTGCGACAAGCTGTGCGCCGAGCCAATAAAGCCCGCAAGCTGCTCCGCGAGCTAGGCGACGCCGACGAGCACCGTGGCCTCGGCGAGCGCTTCCACCGGATGTCGGAGCGCCTGGAGGCCGGCGGTGCAGACGCGGAGGCCTACGCCAAATTTGCCGACCTGAGCATCGTGGTGCACCACCTCAAGCTCCAGGCCCTTAATAAATTTTACACGAAGACGGCCGAGCAGGACTGAGCCGACGGCAACGGAGATTTAACCACGAATGATTGCGAAAAGTCACGAATTGGAGCCCGCGCGTCGCGTGCGTGGGGTACATTCCATTCGTGGTTTTTTGTGTGCGGCTCCGTCACCCCTCCCGATTCAGCTCCTCCGCATGTTTGAGCCCTGCGAGCACCAGCTCTGGCACGACATCGTCGAATAGATTTTCCGTGTTGAGCAGCCTCGCAAAGCCGCCTGTGCCGATCACGACAGGTTTTTCATTGCGGAAAGCTTCGCGCGAGAGTTCCTGCACGAGCTGCCGGATTGCGCCGACGTGGCCATGGTACACCCCCGATTGGATGCTCTCGGTTGTCGAGCGGCCGAGAGCCGCGGTCGGCCGCGTGATCTCGACGGCTGAGAGCTTGGCGGTCTTGCCCGCCAGCGCATCGACGGAGATGCCCACCCCGGGCAGGATCGCTCCTCCCAGGTAGTCGCCGGCTGCCGTGACGACGTCGCACGTGGTCGCCGTGCCGCAATCGACGACGATCAGGTTTTTCCCGGGGTGCCGCTGGGATGCGCCGATCGCGCCCGCGATGCGGTCTGCCCCGACCTCGTGTGGGTTGCGATACTTCACTTTGAGCCCGGTCTTCACTCCGGCTTGGAGCACAAAAGGCTCGGTGTGGAAATATTTGATGCACGCCGCGCGGATCGGGTACAACGCAGGCGGCACCACGGAGCAGATCGCAGCCCGCGTCACCAGCTTGGGATCGAGGCCGTTTTCCCGCAGCACGGAGGCGAAGAAGACGCCAAATTCGTCGGAGGAGCCGAGTGGGTGCGTGGTCTTGCGGAACTGCAGGCGCAGCCCGCCATCGTACACGCCGCCGTGCAACTGGGAGTTACCGATATCGAGACAAAGCAACATGGTGCGACCGGGAAGGGTCAGGCCGACGCTGAGGCCGCCCGGGCTCCGGCGCAATCTTCCGCGAGCCGCCGCGCCAGCGCCCGCGCCAGCTCGGCGCGGTCGGCGCAGCGTTCTAGCCGGTGGCCCTCGCCGCTCCAAAGCTCGGCGGGAAAGGCCCCTCCCGGATTTGCCTGCGTGAGATCGTTGTGCACCACGAGGTCCACCGCGCCGCTTTCGGTGAGCGCATGCACTGCGGCCTCACTCTCGGCCGTGCTCGCACCCCGCGTGAGCTTGAAGCCCACGACGCGGATCGCCGGCTGGCGGCTGCGCGTGCGCAGGCTATCGAGCAGCTTGGGATTGCGCCTCAGCCGCAGCACGGGGGCGAGGCTGGAGCCCAGCTTGGTGACGCCCGGGGGCCGGGCGACACCGTCGATCTCCACCGCATCCACCGCAAAGTCGCTCACTGCCGCTGCGTGCACCACGGCATCGAAATCCTCCGCCCCGAGGAGCTCCGCTAGCGCGGCATCGAGTTCGGCAAAGGTGTAGTACTCCCGCTCCTGCACTCCCACAGCGTGCGTGGCCGTCTTTGCGCGCAGCAGGGTGACCATGTGGCCCTGCCGCGCCAGCTCCTCGGCGATCAGGGCTCCTGTCGCCCCCGTGCTGCTATTGGCGATCGCGCGGACCCCGTCGATCGGCTCGGCCGTGCCACCGCTCGTCACCAGTACTCGCAGCGGGCGCGGGGGGCGGATGAGCGCGGCTTCGATCTGCTCTACGATGTCGGCGGGCTCCGCCAGCCGGCCTTCGCCGACCTCGCCGCAAGCCGTGCGGCCTGCGCCCGGAGAGATGAAGCGCACGCTCCAGCCGCGCAGCTTGGCTGTCGCCGCGCGCGTTGCTGGGTGCTGCCACATCGTCGGATTCATCGCTGGCGCCACGAGCAGGGGCTTTTTCCAGTCATGCGCCAGCAGCAGCGTGCTCGCGAGATCGCTTGCGAGGCCGGCGGCCATCCGATTGAGCAGGTCTGCCGAGGCAGGGCAGACGACGACAGCATCGGCCCACCGCGCGAGGTCGATGTGCTCCAGCGCGTGCCCTGGGGCAAAGGTATCTGTCGCTACGCGCTCCCGGGTGAGGCCCTCGAGCGTCGCGGTGCCGATGAAGCGTAGCGCTGCCTCGGTCGCGACCGCGCGCACCCGATGACCGCGTTGCACGAGTTGGGAGATCGCGTCGCAGGCCTTGTAGGCCGCGATGGATCCGGAGAGGATGAAGAGCAGGTTGCTCATGCGCGGCCCTTCCCGCTCTCTTGAGCAGCTCTTTGTGCGGTCTCTTTGAAAAGCGCCGCGGCCAGGCTCGTTTTCATGCAGAGTCGTTTTTTGCCGCCGGTACCGGCACGTTGTCGATCAACCGCACTCCCTCCAGCCTCACTGCGCCTAGGCGCACGCCTTGGTAGTCCTCGATGTAGTCCACGTCGAAGCTCTTTGCCCGCAGCGCTTCGGCGGCCTCGGCTGCGGTGGCGGCTGTACGCAGGGCCTTGGAAAAGGCGGCGGCATGCGCGCGGCCGAGTGGCGAGAGCCGCCGGTTGCGCGAGCTCATGGCGAGGCCATCGGCTTCCCGCACGGTGGGGCAGGGGATCACTTCCACCGGCAGCATCAAGGCGCGCACCATGCCCGTGACGAGTTGGAGCTGTTGCCAGTCCTTTTCGCCGAAATAGGCGCGATCGGCCTGCACGACGTTGAAGAGCTTCAGTACGATGGTCAGCACGCCGTCAAAGTGCCCCGGGCGGTGCGCGCCCTCCCAGCGGCGGCTGAGGTCGTTCTCGCTCACGCGGTATTTGTAGCCGTCGGGGTAAAAATCGTCCACTGCGGGTGCGAGCACGGCATCGATGTGGGGCGCGGCGAGCGCACAGTCGGCTTCGAGGGTGCGCGGGTAGCGCGCGAGATCGTTGGCGTCGTTGAATTGCGTGGGGTTTACGAATACGCTGAGCACCACGCGCTCATTTTCCGCGCGCGCGCGCTTTAGCAGTTCGATGTGGCCCTCGTGGAGGGCGCCCATGGTGGGGACAAATCCCACGCTGCGCCCGGCCCAAGCGGCTGAGGTGCGCAATGTGCGCCACTCCGAGATCGTGCGGCAAAGCTCCTTCATGCAAGCACCTCCTCGCGCGCCGGAAAGCGCGCGCCGCGCACATCGCGGGCGAATTGCGTGACGGCGTCGCGGATAAGCCCGTGCCCGTCTAGATACTTGCGCGAGAAGCGCGGTTGGAAGCGGGCGTCGAGTCCGAGGACGTCGGAGATCACCAGCACCTGGCCTGCCGTGCCTGCGCCCGCGCCTATCCCGATTGTTGGGATGGTCCGCTCTTCGGTGATGGCCGTCGCAAGCCGCTCCGGCACACACTCGAGCACGACCGCAAAGGCCCCCAACTCCTCGAGCACGCGCGCTTCGCGCCGCAGCCGCTCAGCCTCGGCGGGCTCTCTGCCTTGGAAGCGATAGCCTCCCAGCTGGTGCACCGATTGCGGCGTGAGCCCGAGGTGCCCCATCACAGGGATACCGCTGCTCACGATCCGCTCGATCACATCCTCGTGGCCGCTGACGCCCTCGATCTTCACCGCCGTAGCTCCGGCCTGCATGAGCGCGCCGGCCGCTTCGAGCGCCGCCCCCACGCCCTTCCGTGCGGTGAGAAAGGGCATGTCCGCCACCACGATGATCTCTGGCGCGCCCCGCCGCACGGCGGCGACGTGCGTGCACATCATCTCCACAGTCGCATGCACGGTCGACGGGTAGCCGTGCACGACCATCGCCGCGCTATCGCCGACGAGGATCACATCGGCTTCCGTTTCGGCCACGGTCCGCGCCATCAGCGCGTCGTAGGCTGCGACCATCACGATCGCGTGCTGTTCGCGCTTGGCGCGCGATAATTCAAGGATGCTCTTCATGCCGCTCTGGCGGTTTCCCGGGATCGGAAAAACGGCAGGCGGACACTGAAGGACAAAAGTGCTCTTCGCATGGCGATAGGGCCTCGTAGTCCGAGGGACGGGAGTGGGTTTGAGTTGAGAATGTCCGGTCGCGATCGAGTTCGCGCTAGACCCCGCTACCTTCCGCCACACCACGCTGCGGCGCAAACCGAAACCGTGTCACCCTCCCGGTGCCCATCCCTAAGTGCTTCTTCCGCAGCGCCCCGCATAAACTCCCGGCTCCCTCCTGACAGCCGCCCTCCATTCCGCTATAATGGCCTGCGACATGGTGCTAAACGATCCCAGGAAGGTGAGGGGCCAGAAACAGAAAGCGCACCGTCCATCGGTCCCTCCCGCCGGCGCCTCCGCGCGCTTTTCCACGAAAATCCCCCTCTATATCCGGGCTATTTCCGGGTATCCTGCGCTCTTTCGGCCCTTTATTCCGGCAGAAAATCCGACGCAGACGGCGGCCCGATCTTCACCTCGAAACGGTCGTCATAGCATTTCACCCGTCGATAGTCGGAGTAGATCGCCTCCTCCGTCACATCGCCGGTATCCTTGGCCAGCAGGCGCCCCCGAAATTGCGTTGTGACCTTGGCGATGAAAGGCGGCAGCGCCGGGTCGATCACCGTGTACTCGGTGGTGGCACGCAAACGCTCTATCTTGGTGGCATTAGCGAGCATGGCGGCGGGCGTGAGCAGCTCCATGGTGCGCTGCAGGAGCGTTGTGTGCGCGCAGTCGACGACATACGTGTGGCGGTATTCGCCCGTATTGCCCACGAGCGCGTTTCCCAGGTTCCTCCGGCCAAAGCGATATTCCGTCACCTTACCCCCGTCTGGTGTGCTCACGTCGAACTCAGCCAGGAGTGCCAATCTCGCTATATGCTCGGCATTGGTCCCTCGGCTTTTGCGCTCGAGCGATTTCTTCCACTTCTGGATGCGCTCCGCGCGGTACTCCGCCTGCGTCTTATCGTCCGGCACCTGGCCGTTGCGGCTCAGCAGCGTCCAGATCCGTGCCTCTGGCTCAAAAGGGTCAAAGCGCTCCACCATCACGGTTGTGGCGCCATCGGCCGTGCGGGTCTTGGTCACGGTGAACGCCCAGCAGCCACGCGGTTGATCGAAGGCCGCCATCACCTTCGCGAGGGGCGCCACCGCCTCGGTCCGACGCGCCTTCTCGGCGTCGACGACTGCTTTCTTGGCCTGCTTGGGCGCAAGTTTGGCCGCGTCCTCTGCCGATTCGCCCTCCGCCCGGAGGCGCGCGGTCTCGTCCGTGAGCGCGGCGCGATAAGCAGGCGACGCTTCATCGACCTGCCGGTACGAGGCCTTCGGCAGCGTGCAACCGGCAAGCAGCAGCGATACGACGCCAGCGGCCAGACGTGCGCGGCCAGAGCGGGGCAGGCGAAGAGGCATGGGCATCTGTGCAGAGTGATACACAAAATCCAGTGCGAGGTTACAGCTTTCTCGCTACTGGCGCAGTGCCACCCGCTCCCGCGTGCCTGCACCTGCGCAAGCCGCCAAAAAGAGAGGGCGGGCTTTTCGCCCGCCCTGTCCGGCTCAGATCTTACCCGCCTTGCGAGCCTCGACCATCTTGTAGAAATCCACGAAGAGCGGATCGGCGTCGTTGGGGCCGGGCGCCGCTTCCGGGTGGTACTGCACGCTGAAAAGCGGGAGGCTCGCGTGGCGCAGGCCCTCGACGGTGTTGTCGTTGAGATTGATCTCGGTGATCTTCGCGCCGCGGTTCTCGATCGACTTGGCGTCAGTGGCAAAGCCGTGGTTCTGCGCGGTGATCGAGACCTTGCCGGTCTCGAGATTTTTCACCGGCTGGTTGCCCCCGCGGTGGCCAAACTTGAGCTTATACGTCGTGCCACCCAGCGCGTGAGTGAGCATCTGATGGCCGAGACAGATGCCAAACATCGGGTAATCCGGCAGCAGGTTGGTCACCGTCTTGTGGATGTACGGGAGGGCCGACGGATCGCCGGGGCCGTTGGAAAGGAAGACGGCGTCGGGCTTGTGCTCGCGCACCTGCTCACCAGTGGCCGTGGCGGGAAAGACCTGCACCTCGAAGCCGTGATTCACCAGCTTGCGGTAGATGCTGTGCTTTGCTCCGTAGTCGAAGGCCGCCACGCGAAACTTCTTCGCGGGCGCTCCAGCGGCGTTCATCGTCGTGCCGACGGGGTAGTACGGCGCGTTGAAATTGGCCGGATCGTCCGCCCGCCAGATAAAGGGGGCCTTGGCGGTCACATCCTTCACGTAGTCCGCACCCGCCATGTCGCGCCAGTTCTTGGCCTTTGCGATGGCATCGGCGTCCGAGATCGGGAGGGTGCTGAGGCAGCATTTCATTGCGCCATCGACGCGGAGCTTCTTCGTGAGCGCGCGTGTATCCACTTCACTGATCCCGGGTATCCCATACTTCTTCAGGTAGGCATCGAGCGAAAGCTTGCTGCGCCAGTTGCTCACCACCGGCGAGAGCTCCCGTACTACAAAGCCCGTGGCCTTGGGCGCACTGGCCTCGGTGTCCTCGTCGTTGACGCCGTAGTTGCCGATCTGCACGGCGGTCATCGTGACGATCTGGCCGAAGTACGAGGGATCCGTGAGGATCTCCTGATAGCCGGTCATGGACGTGTTGAACACGCACTCACCGGAGACGGTGGCGTCGGCACCAAAGGCGCGACCGCGAAAGATCGAACCGTCCTCGAGGGCGAGAATTGCAGGCTTGGGCGTGGACATTAAAGCAGAACGAAAATGCACGCAGTGGGGCCTGCCAAGTGGTTTTGTGGGAAATATTCGTGGCCGCCTGGTTTTTTGCGCAAGGCACTACGAAAAAGGGGAATGCGTTTCCATGGGATCAGGGCCGCCCTGCGCCGCTGGCTCGGCCCATGGCGATGCAGCGAAGTGATCGGCGAGCGAGCCCCGCGCGGCCATACTACCGGTCGCGATGGGCGGAGTTCACGAGATCGAGCCACCAGCCATATCGGCGGAATGCGAAGAGGGATAATGGCAGCCCAAGCGCTCGGAGAAACTAGGGCACGACAAGGAGGGATATCTCCCAAGTCGTCGGGCTCCATGATAATCCGCTCGTCGGGATTTGCGGGCCTCATTTGACACCCGCCACGACCGCTTCATCCTGCCCAACCTAAACCAATGCCCTACACCGAAGATCGCGCCGTCTGGTTTGAAGGCCAGGGCCTTTGGCAGCACATCCCCGAAAGCGATTGGCGCGACTGGGTCTGGCAACTCAAGAACCGCATCACCTCGGTCGAGCAACTCGAGAAGTACATGACGCTCACCGATGAAGAGCGCGCCGGCTGCCTCCACGCCGGCCAGAAGCTTGCCCTCGCGATCACGCCCTACTTCTTCAACCTCATCGATCGCAACGATCCTCATTGCCCCATTCGTAAGCAGCTGATCCCACGTGCGGGCGAGAGTGTGATTTCCGAGGGTGAGATGCTCGATTCCCTTGGGGAGGATGAACATTCGCCCGTCCCCGGCCTCGTGCACCGCTATCCGGATCGGGTGCTCTTCCTGGTTACGGATCGCTGTGCCGCCTACTGCCGCTACTGCACGCGCAGTCGCCTGGTCTCCAACGCGCAGGACTACAATTTCCATCCCGAGTACGAGCAGGGCCTGCGCTACATCGAGGCGCACCCCGAGATTCGCGATGTGTTGCTCTCCGGCGGCGACCCGCTGCTCCTCTCCGATAAAAAGCTCGAGCACCTGATCTCGCGCCTGCGCGCGATCAAGCACGTCGAGTTTATCCGCATTGGCTCGCGCATCCCGGTCTTCCTGCCGCAGCGCATCACCCCGGAGCTCTGCGAGATTTTCAAGAAGTACGGCCCTATCTGGATGAGCATTCACGTGAATCATCCGAAGGAGGCCACCGCCGAGCTCAAGGCCGCCTGCGAGCGCCTCTCTTTTGCTGGCGTGCCGCTCGGCAATCAGAGCGTGCTCCTCAAGGGTATCAACGACGATGCCGACGTGATGAAAGCCCTCGTGCACCGCCTCCTGCGGATGCGCGTGCGCCCCTACTACCTCTATCAGATGGACCTGATCACGGGCGGCGCTCACTTTAAGGTCGATGTGCGCAAGGGCATCGAGATCATCCAAGCCCTCCGCGGCCACACGACAGGTTACGCTATCCCGCAGTACGTCATCGATGCTCCCGGCGGCGGTGGCAAAGTCCCCATTAATCCCGACTACGTGCAGGAGATCACGGAGGACGAAATCATCTTTCGCAACTACGAGGGCCATACCTTCAAGTATCCGCTCAAGGCCAAGGCGAAAACTGCCGCCACCAAGACGATGCCAAGCGAGGTGGAGATCTATTGATTTCGTGTTTAAAGCCTAAACTGTTGCCTGTAAAGGTTTAGCTGAAAATAGTCTTTCGCGATATTTTCTTCGCGGAATTTTTGAGCGTTTTGCTCCTACGCGCATCTATCCCTATGTAGTCAGCACTGTCTGGGAAGACAGTGAATGTTTGTAGTTCTTACGGTTTGCTTGGTGTTAGGTCACACGGGCCGCTCCTCACAAGGGAGCGGCCCTTGTGTTTTCGCGCCTCACTCTCCTGTTAGGCGTGCTCGTCACCCAAGTCATAATAACGTAACACGCTTCCATTTAAGCTCCTACGACCTGCGGTCGAATGAGCCAGCGTGCAAAGCCTCGTTGCCGACCTTTCCACCCCAGACTCACAGGGCCAGGCCGCTGCGCGCATCGAGTGGCCGGTGATCGATCAAGCCTTGTTGGCGCGGCCCGATATGCTTTGCGCGCTGATCGCGCATCGTTGCGCCCTTCCTCCCGCCACTCCGGTCGAGCAGGCGATCACGGCCATGAAGCGAGACGGCGTCGATTTTGCTGCCGTGGTGGACGGGCATCGGCTCCTTGGACAGGTAGGCCGGCATCAGCTCGATGAAACACTGGGCGGTCGCTTCGGTTTCGCGCTTAATGGCCGGGCAGAGATTCGGCGCTTCGCCACCGCACCCTCTCTGGTCGTGGCGGTGGGCGATCCGATCGCCACCGTGCTGGCCGGGATGAATCGCCGCGCGGGCTCCTCATTTTACGACGACGTGGTCTTGGTCGACTCCAGCGCCCAATTCTGCGGCTTTATTGCCACTCGCACACTGGTGCGCGTGCAGCATGAGCTGTTTGTGGGCCAGATAGGCAGTCTCGCGGCCTCCGCCGAATCGCTCAACCGGGTTAATGCGCAGCTTACCGAGACGTACAAGGATCTCGTGGACGCCTCTCGGCAGGCGGGCCGCGCGGAGATTGCGACCGGCGTTCTTCACAATGTCGGCAACGTGCTCAACAGCCTCAATGTCTCGGCGAGTGTGGTGGCCGCTGGCCTCCGGCAGTCGAAATGCGACGCGCTTGTGCGGACCGTGGCGTTGCTGCGGGAGAGGGGCGGCGATCTTGCGGACTTCCTTGCGGCCGATCCCAAGGGGCGGCGATTGCCCGAGTTGCTGGAGGGTCTGGCCCGACACTCCGTGGCCGAGCGCGATCGCCTGCTCGCCGAAGTGGGTAACCTCCAGCAGAGCGTCGATCACATCAAGGAGATCGTGGCGATGCAGCAGGCGTACGCTACCATGGTGGCGGTCGTGGAGTCACTGGATGCGGCAGCCCTGATGGAGGATGCGCTGAGGCTCAATGCGGGAGCCTTCGAACGCTACGGCGTGGGCGTCGCGCGCCAGTTTGAGGCTGGAGCTCAGGTACGTGCGGAAAAGGCCAAGGTGCTGCAAATCCTGCTCAATCTTATTCGCAACGCCAAACATGCCTGCGATGATCGCGCGGCCAGTACCAAGCTCATCACGCTGCGCATCGTCCGCGTTGGCAAACGAGTGCAGCTCATCGTGGCCGATAACGGCATCGGCATCCCGCCGGAGAATTTGACGCGCATTTTCGCGCACGGTTTCACGACGCGCGCAGGCGGCCATGGCTTCGGGCTGCACTCCTCCGCCAATGCCGCGCGAGAGATGGGTGGTTCTCTGACGGTGCAGAGCGACGGCCCCGGCTACGGCGCGACTTTCACCTTGGAGCTGCCCGCTTGCACAGCGTAGCGGCGCGCGGCTCTACTTTTTGAACACCAGAAACGCGGTGCCGATGAGACCGACGATCCAGAGGACGAGGAGGGTGAGCGGCGAGTAGTTGCCCTTTTCGGCGGCGGCGAGGGAGCTTTCGATCCCCATGCGTCCGTAGATGCCAAAGCCGAAGACGCTCGCGGGCCCGGCAATGAAGGCGAAGATGATGAAGCGGAGCACGAAGTTGTAGCTCTTCTTTTCCTCGGCTTCGGAGCTGTCGTCGTCGGCGCTCATCGTGGAGTGGTCGACAGCAAGCTCTGCACCAATTCGCGGCGGCGGTCGAGTCTCAGCGCTGAGCCCGCGTCAAAGTCCCATGCTCTTCCTAGCCAGGTGGAAGAGCTGCCAATCGAGTGCCAAATCGATGGCGAGGTATTGGTAGAAGAGCACGATCAGCCAGAATGTGGCTTGAAACGAGAGCTTGGCGGTCTTGTGCCGGAAGATCCGTTGGGCCAGGAACGCCCCGGGCCAGCCGCCGATGAAGGCCAGCCCCTGCAGCGTCGCTTCCGGCACCCGCCACTCGGCAGCCTCGGCTTGGCGCTTGTCATAGCGATAGGCGAAGAAAGTCAGGACGGAGCACCCGGTTGCCAGGCTAGCGAGGAGCCGTGCATCCACACCTACGGTTACCTGCGTCAGTGCCCAGATTGGTGCGACGAGGAGCAGGCCCAGCGCGAGCAGCGCCGCGTACGGGCGCGAGCGTCTGCGTGCCCGCGCCTCAGGCCGAGGGCGCGGAGTCGTCATCGGGCTGCCGTGATCACTCTCGCCTCAGGTGGGAGGGGGGGGCGCGGCGACGTCGGTTGGAGGTGCATGAGCCCACCGATTTTGGGGTGGGCTTGCCCGGGGGCGAGTGAAAAGGAGTGCGCGTCGGGAGCCGGCGACGGTGCGGCGTTGCTCTTGAAGATCCAACTGCCAAGCCGCACCTGCGACGAAGGGTCCATAGTGCCGGGCGTGATGGGAGCGAAGGCGTATCTACTAGTCGGATACAAAAACTCGGGCGATGGGCTCAGTCCCGGGGAGGCCACTCGACGCCGGAGAGCTCCTTGGGAAGTTGTTTGGGGTCGACCGGCCAGAAGCGCGTCATGTCGAAAGCCTCGGCCGGGTCGAATTCCCGCTCGGGCGCGCCGACGATCAGCCAGAGGGTGTCGCTCTCGGTATCGTTGAAGATTTGGCGCATCGCCTCGGGTCCGACAAGGACGGCGCCGTATTTCGGGATCGTGAGCGTCTCATCGCCGATGCGCATCCGGCCGGTGCCTTCGAGCACGAAGTAGAATTCCTCCGCGCGCACATGCTTGTGGAGGGTGTTGGCGCTTTTGGGCGGCAGCCGCCAGAGCCGGGCGCCGAGGATTTCGCTGCCCGTGCGCTCGAGGTAATCGGCGTTGGGCACGCGCATCTGGTTTGAGGGTCGCCAGGCAAGTTGGTCGGGCGTGATCAAACGATAGCCGCCGATGGGTTTCATGTCCCGAGCCAAGCGAGCTTGGGGCGAGCGCTCAATCGCCGGATGGGTGTGCGCGCGGCAGCGCCGCACTCGGACAGGCTACACAGAGGGGCCGCAGCCTAGGGGACTTCGTAGATCTCGAGGAGCGCCACGCCTTCGCTCTCGGACTTGCTCTTCACCTCGACGGTATAGGCGCCAGGCGGGAGCGTGACGAGAAGCGCGGCGTCCTCCGCGCCGGCGGCAAGAGAGAATGCGCCCACGGCCTTCGTCGCGGCATTGAGGGCGGCCACGGAGGCGGCACTTTCCCAGCGGTCGTTGACCGCGGCGACCTCTTGCCCGCGGTAGAGCGTGAGCACGGCGTCGTCGAGGGCGTTGGCGACGCCAAAGGCTCGCAGGCCAGGGCCGATGCCGCGGATGAGGATGCGCTTGTGGGCCGCTCCGGCGACCACAAAGCCGCCGATCAACGCGCCGGTATCGCCGCGCACGTAAGCGCGGCTCGAAAGATTCACGGTGCGGCCGTTGCCGTCGAGTTCGTACAGCTCGGCGAGGCCGAGGCCCTCCTGGCCGGAGGGAGTGGAGACCTGCACATTATGCGTGCCAGAGGCGACGCGGGCCACGAGCGCGGAGTCCGCGCTGCCGGTAGCGAGGGGAAACGCGCCTACGCTGCGGGCGAGCGCTGGGAGGCGCGAGGCATCCGTGCTGGATTCCCAGCCCGTGTTGCGCAGAAGCTCGACGCCGCCGGCATTGAAGAGGCTGAGCTGCGGGTCGCCCACGAGGCTGGAGGCGCCAAAGGCTGCCAGGCCAGGGCCGACGCCGCGGGCGAGATAGCGCTTGGCCTCCGTATCCGCGGTGACGATACCCACGAAGAGCGCGTTTTCGCCGACGCCGACGAGCGCGCGGGTGGACAGGTTGACGATGCGAGCGGCAGGCTGCAGTGGCGTGGACGAGGCCCCACCTGCGGCGGCGCTCCACGGGCTGCCTGGGAAGGCATTGCGCTGGGCGGCGTTGTAGGAGCGCACATGGACATTGGCGCTAGCGGAGACGGAGAGCGGCCCATCCACGACGAGTGCGCCGGGGGCTAGCTCGCCGCCGAGGGAGCGGGGGTCGGATCCATCCAGGGTGTAAGCGAGGCGGGCGCCGGCCGGGGCGGTGAAGGTGATACTGCTGCCGCTCTCCGCGACGTTCGGCCGTGCCACGAATTGCGAATCTATCCAGTCGGCCCGAAGGCGCACCCAGCGCTTCATGAACTCGATCTGCTCCGTGTAGCTCCCGAGCGGGCTTGCGTTGTCGACCCAGCGTGCGGCATCGCGATCGGCCGCCTCGGTGCCGACGGAGTTTGCGAGCGAGTCGATGAGCCGCAGCATGCTCGCATTGGAAAGCTCCGCGCGGCGGAGAGTCTGCCAGCGATCGATCCACTCCTGCATGAACTCGGGATCGCGTGCGATGAGCGCGAACCAGTTGCTGCGCCAGAAGTCGACATCCGGCTCGATCGTGCCAGACCAGGAGGTGATCGTATCGCCACGATAGTCCCAGTGGCCGCCCAGCGCGCGGTCGTAGTCCCACACGGGGCCTGCGACGAGACGCCCATTGCGCGGCTTGTGAAAATAGGCGCTCCGGACGAAGGCGTCGGGATTGCTGACGAGGACGTTGAGGAGGTGATGGTCCACCCAGGACGCGCGGTCGATGTAGTCCAGGTAGGTGCGCTGCGCAAAGCCGCTCTCGTGGTCGCGATGCAGGGCATCCTCCAGTCCCTGTACGTAGGTCTGGATGTACGCGGTCTGGACGGGTGTCGCGTCGCCTTCGTCGGGCGCGGTGAGGACGACTGCGGAGTAGGTGTCGTCGGGCAGGTTGTTGGCCGTGCGCCACGAGATCTCCTGCGGTTCCGGAGCGTCGATCTTGAGAATATAGCCGCCGGTCAGCGCAGGCTCGGCGCTGTCTGATGCGGAGAGCTTGGCGATGTCTAGCCGCGTCGGGCTGGCCTCGATGCGCTCGGTGAGCACGTAGATGCCTGCGTAGTCGGAGAGTTCGAGATCGTCTCCCCCGGCATTGAAAAACACCTCCACGATCTGGGTGCGAGCGGCCCAGCGGCCGATGCGATTCGAAAGCGCGTAGACGAAGGGGTTGTTGATGTAGTTCTGGTCGAAGCTCCACGGTGCCACGAGCGCCCACTTCTCGGCCGACGGCATCTGAAAAAGCGGTAGGTCCCGCTTCTTGCCCTCATTGTCGCGGAGTTTGAGATTGTAACCCTTCTTGGGGAAATCCGCGGAGGAGTTGCCGCGCACGGTGGCCTCGAGCGGGGTGCGGTGCACGGGCGCGGTCGCAAAGGTACGTGCCCCGGCTTCGGCTGCGCCGTACCCGTAGGCCCAGGAGGGGTGGTACGTGTCATCCTTCAGCAGCTCTCCCGCGCCGAGGTTGTCCAGCACGATCACGGGGAGCTGGCTGGAGAAATTGGCGAGACTGGCGCCGAGGTGCAGGTAGTGCGCGCGGCGCACGGGGCCCTGCACCGTGTTGTCGGCCGAGAACACCGCGGCATAGATCACGGTGGTGGTCGCCACCGCGATCGGGCCCGAGTACTCGGGTGACTCGGCGGTGACTGCCACAGCTGCACCGTCGCTCCCTGAATGGGCTACGTAGCGGATGCGCTGCCCGCTGGCCGCGCCGCTCAGTTCGACAGCGATGCTGCCGGAGAAAGGGCCCGACGGCCGAGAAAACGCTACGGTCTCGGTGAGCGTGGGCGTATCTGCCTCGGAATTGGCCGCGCCCGGCGTGGGCGTTTTTAGAAAGCCGACTTTGCTGCCGCCGTCGGGCAGCGCGATGCGTCCATACGAGACATCGTTGCGCTGCGCCGGAAACGACGGCGCGTAGTCAGAGGCGACCGTGGTGCCATCGGGCTGGATGAGGCCGAGATACTCGCCGTCGGCGCTGAGCGCAAAATTGGTGTGGAGCGCAGCGCCCGGATTGGTGCGGTTTTTGTTCGAAGCGTAGACGACGAGATAAGCGTCGGGCTCGAGAGTCACCGCAGGGAGCCGCCACTTGGTCTTGTTGCTGGCAGAATCGGTGAGGTACCATCCATCGAGGGATATCGCGTCGGCGGTGGGATTGTGCAGTTCCAGCCAGTCGGAGAATGCGCCATCGTCATCGGGTACGGCCGATGAATTGGCCGCCATGAATTCCGTGATGACCGGCGTAGCGCGCAAAACCGGCGCCGCTAGCAGCACAGCCACCGCCGCGAGGCGCTGCAAGGGAGCGATAAAACGACAGGACATACTTTCCCTTTGAGTCAGGTGCAAACGTGCGGCGAAATTGGAAGGGCAGCCTGACATTTCTGTCAGGTTACGGTCAGCCAATGGCGTTTCTTAGGCAAGCCTGTGTCATATGGAACACTGCGTAGTCTGATTCTTGCGGCTTGTTTATAAGTAAACTGCTTTACAGCAGCTATTAAGGCAGCTCGTAGATCTCCAGCAGCGCGATGCCTTCTTGATCGGACTTGCCGGCAATCTCCACCGTATAAGCGCCCGGGGGCAGCGTAACGACCAAGGCGGCATCTTCGGAGCCATTTGCCAGCGCGAAGGCCCCGACTGCGGTGTTTGCGGCGGCGACGGCGTTGGTATTGGCTCCCGCTTGCCAGCGATCGTTGGTGGCCACGATATTTTCCCCGGATCGGATGGTGAGCACGGGATCGGCCAAGGCGTCATCGAGGCCAAAGGCGCGCAGGGTTGGGCCGACTCCGCGGATGAGCATGCGCTTGTAAGCAGGGCCTGAGACGACGAATCCACCGATGAGCACGCCATCGCCAGTTCCCACGCGGGCGCGAGTCGAGAGATTCACGGTTCGTCCCTTGCCATCGAGTTCGTAGAGTTCGGCGAGGCCGATGCCATCTTGGCCGGAGGGGGTGGAGATCTGTACGGTGTAGCCGCCGGAGCCGATCTGGCTCGCGAGGGCCGAGTCGGCACTGCCGCTCACAAGCGGAAAGGCGCCAACCGCCCGGGCGTACCCGGGGAGGCGGCTGGCATCGATGCCGGTTTCCCATCCATTGTTGCGGAAGAGCTCGGCGGTCGTGGGTCCAAAGATGCTGAGCTGGGGATCAGGCACCACGCCGGCTGCACCAAAGGCGGCTAGCCCTGGGCCGACTCCGCGGGAGAGATAGCGCTTGCCCTCCGTATCGGCGACGGTGACGCCCATGATGAGGGCATTGGCGCCCGAGCCGACAGTCGCCCGGCTGGAGATATTGATGAGGCGGGCCTTGGGGGCGAGCGGCGAGGACTGCTCGCCACCGACGGCGGAGCTCCAAGGGCTCCCAGGGAAAACATCTTTTAGCTCGGGGCGATAGGCGCGCACGTGGACATTGGCATTGGCCGGCACGGTGAGCGGCCCGCTGACCAGGATCGCACCGGGAGCGATCGCACCGCCCTGCGCTCGCGGATCTGAGCCATCGAGCGTGTACACGAGCTGGGCTTGGGCGGGCGCGGTGAAGGTGAGGGATCCGCCGGAGCTGGCCGCGACCGGCGGTGCCACGAACTGCTGATCGATCCATCCGGCACGGCCGACGACCCAATCGCGCTTATAGTCGACCTCGGCGGCGTGACTACCCTCGATGGGAGCATTGTCCGGCCAGCGCGCGGCGTCGCGCGCTGCGGCGGCCTCGCCGATGGTGTTGCCGAGGGTGCGGACGATCTCGGTGAGATTGGTTTCGGAAAATGTCGTACGGCGAAGAGCCTGCCAGCGATCGATCCACTCCTGCATGAATTCCGGGTCGCGAGCCAGGATGGCCCACCAGCCGGTATTCCAATAGTCGGGCGAGCCTAGGCCAAACCACTCGTCGTAAGCGCGCGAACGCTGGTCCCAGAAAGAGCCCAGGGCGCGGTCGTAGTCCCACACCGGTCCCGCCACGAGCTTGCCGCCCCGGTCCTTGTGAAAGTAGGTGCTGCGCACGAGGCCATCCGGGTTGGACGTGAACACGGTGAGGAGGTGATAGTCGACCCACGACGCACGGTCGATGTAGTCCAGATAGCTCCGCTGGGCAAAGCCCGTCGCTTGGTCGCGCACGAGCGCGGCTTCCATCTGGCGGGTGAAATTCTGGATGTAGTCGAGCTGCTCGGGGGCGATGTCGTCGGCCTTTGGTGCCACAAGCACGATCGCGCTGTTGTTCGTCACGCTGTGGGGCGTGGTCCAGCCGATCTCGTCGGGATCGGCTGGGTCGATCTTGAGGATGTAGCCGCCCGTCAGGGCATCGCCGCTCGTATCCTTGGCGGAAAGTTTGCGGATATTGACGCGATCGGCGCCGACTTCGATACGCTCCGTCAGGATGTAGAGACCGGCATAGTCGGTGTAGTCGAGATCGTTGCCGTCGGCGTTGAAGAACATCTCGGCAAAACGTGTCCGGGGCGCCCAGCGGCCCATCTGATTGGAAAGCCCGTAAACGAGAGCGTTGTTTAGATAGCTGAAGTCAAAGGACCACGGGCCCACCAGCGCCCACTTTTCGGCCGAGGGCATATCGAGCAGCGGCTGGGCGTTCTTGTCGCCCCGGTCGTCCGTAAACTTCACGTTGTAGCCCTTTTTGGGAAACTCCGCCGACGAGGAGCCGCGCACCGAGGCCTCGAGCGGCGTCACCAGCTCCGGCGCACTGAAAAAGACCGGAGCCGCCCCGCGCGATGTGTACACTGACAGTGCGGAAGCGTGGTCGATGTCGTCCTTGACCAAGCCTCCTGTCCCCATCGAGTCGAGCACGAGCACCGGGAGCTGGCTGGAGAAATTGGCGGCCGTGCTTCCAATCTTGGTGTATACGACAGCCGTCACCGGACCGCGACCGCCGCTGGCATCGAAGACTGCGGCGCGGATGATGGCCGAGCTTTGGATAGTGAGGGGGCCGACATACGCCGTCGACTCCACCGTGGGATCGTTGGCAGCGTGGATGCCCGTGGAGATGACGTAGCGGATCTGCTGGCCTTCGCCTGCGCCGCTCATTTCCAGGGAGAAGGCGGTGCGAAAGAGCCCGGAAGGTCGGGAAAACGCCACGAACTCGTCGTCGGCTACCTGCCCGCTGCCTCCGCTCTGCGGACTGGAATTCGCCGCACCCGGCGTCGGGGCGCTGAAAAAGCCGGGGGTGGAGGTACCGTCGGCATTCTGGACCAAGCCGTAGGAGATATCGTCGGTCTGGGCGGGAAACTTCGGCGCATACTCGGCGGCCACTGTCGCTCCGTCGGGCTTGATCAGGCCCAAGTACTCGCCATCCGCGCTCAAGGCAAAATTGGTGTGTAGGGGCGCCGCCGGGTCGGCGCGATTCTTGTTGGAGGCGTAGACGATGAGATAACCGCCTGCCGGCAGCGTGACGGCAGGAAACTTCCACTTCATCTTGTTGCCTGCCGCGTCTGTTAAGTACCAGCCCTCCAGGTTGATGGCTTGGGCATCCGGATTGTGGATCTCCACCCAGTCGGAAAAGGCGCCGTCGTTGTCGGCATGAGCGCGGCTATTGGCCGCCATAAACTCGGAAATCAATGGCTCAGCGCGAGTAGCGCTGCTCAAGGCCAAGGCGGCCAAGGCCAGCGCGAGCGGGCGGAGGAGATTGATTAGGCGTTTCGTAGACATCGGGCGGGCTGAGTCCATGGTGACGCCACAAAGGTCCCTCCGGTTAACAGGGGGCGGGGTAAAATACCGGTTAAGAAGCCGGGGACCTCACCTCGCAGTAGCCCGGGTAATTGCGTGCGGCGGCGGTTGCGGACAGGGTACGTAGTACCCATCGTCTTGCGGGCAGCGTAGGTTCCGTAAACGCGACACGAAAATGTGACAATTCCGGTTGCCTAGCGTCTCACCGACGCCGAAATGTGAGGTCAAACCCCTGTTCCATGCTGAAAGTTGCCCTTGTTTTCCTGGCGCTGACCTTCACAGCGCTCGCCCAGTCACCCTTTGCAGGGGGGGCCTGGTGCGGAAACGTCACTCCTACGAGCGCCACGGTCTCCGTGCGCCTGAACACGGCTGCCCTCCGTGTTCGTTTGGTCATCAGCACCAACGCCAATCTCTCCAGTCCTGTTTATTCGTCCGTCGTCACGACCAATGCCAACAGCGACAATGTCGCCAAACTTTCGGTCCAGGGCCTGAAACCCGATACCGACTATTACTATGGCATCGAGGTGGCCGGGGCTCTGCGCACGGAGGAGATTTCCCGCGGTCGCTTTACCACGTTTCCGCTCGGGCGCGGCTCCTTCAAGATCGCCTTCGGTTCCTGCGGCGATTTTCGGCACGCCAACCAGGCGGCGTTTGATGCCATCCGCGCGGAAAAGCCGCTGCTCTTCATCCATATGGGCGATTTGCACTACAGCGACACCAATAGCACCAACCCCGGCGACTACCGCGCCAACTACGAGAACGTCCTGAATCACCCGAAACAGGGTGCGCTCTTTCGCTCCCTGCCGATGGCCTACATGTGGGACGATCATGATTATTGCGGCAATGATGCGGACTCCACCGCCATCGGCCGCGACACCGCGCGCTCCATGTACCGCGAGCGCGTGCCGCACTATCCCATCGGCTCGGCCGGCGGCGCGATCGCCCAGGCTTTTACCGTCGGGCGGGTGCGTGTGATCATGACGGATCTGCGCAGCGCCTCCAGCCCCACTACCACGCGTGAAAGCGCGTCCAAATCCCGTATGGGTACCTCGCAGAAAAATTGGTTCAAGCAGGAGCTCGTGAATGCCCGCGACAGCGGCTACCCCCTCGTGCTCTGGGTAAATCCCGATCCGTGGATTGATCCCGCCGCTCTAGGCTCCGATACCTGGGCCGGCCATGCCACCGAGCGCATCGAGATTGCCAATTTCATCCGCGATAATCGCATCAACAACGTCGTGGTGCTCTCCGGCGACATGCACGGCCTCGCCTACGACGATGGCACCAATTCCGACTACGCCACTGGCGGCGGCGCTCCCCTTACCGTGCTCCATGCTGCCGCGCTCAGCAGCGATGCCTCGAGCAAGGGCGGCCCCTACTCGGGCGGCGTCTATCCGGGCAATGGCCAGTACGGCATCCTCGAAGTCTACGACAATGGCGGCCCGAGCGTCGCCTGCCGCTTCCTCGGTATGCGCGCCGGCGAGGGCGCCAAGCTCACGCACATCTTCAGCAGCTCCGCCGAGGCCGCCAAGGAGCAGGCGCTCGTCAATATTTCCACCCTCGCTCGCATCAGCTCGCCTAGCGATGTGGTTGTCACCGGTTTCGTCATCTCCAACTCCTCCACGCGCAACATGCTCATCCGCGCGATCGGCCCCACGCTCACCGCCTTTGGCATCAATGATGCCCTCCGCCAGCCGCAGATCACGCTTTACCAAGGCGACCAGGTAGTGGCCACCAACGAGGGCTGGGCGCCGGATGAAGCCGCCGAGGGCCGGCTGACTGCGGCTTTCGACCGCGCGGGTGCGTTTCGCCTGCTGGAGACCACCAGCCGCGATGCCGCCATGGTGGCCTCGCTCTCCCAGGGAGCCTACACGGTGCGGGTGAAGAGCGCCGATGGCTCCACGGGCTCGGTGCTCCTCGAGGTCTACGATATCCAGTGAGAGGGCGCTGCGCGCGCCGTGCCGATCTTTTTTCCCACGGGCGCCGCTTGTTCGGCGCCCGTTTTTAATTTCTTTTCCTGCGATGGAGTTCCGCCCAAGCCGTCGAGCGCGAATGGATTAGGCCGCGACCAGAGGGGGTCGCCTGCGGACAGCGGGCAGTGCTGACACACATTCCGCTTGCGCGGCGAGGCGCGCGGCGTTTCGGTGCGCCTTGCCTGTAGGGGTGTCCTCCGCGGAGGACTGAGATTGCGGTGCGCTCGGCCGCTCGACCCTTCGAACCTGAAACGGATCATGCCGACGAAGGAAACAGCAGGCGCCGCAAGCTGCGCCATTCTCTGATGGGGCCGCTTGAGGCGCCCCTTCTCTCGGGAGTTCCGATTTGGGTCGGGCTACACATAACAATGAAGCTCCCGACACAAGTCCTCCTCCTCACGGCGACGCTCGTCGCCACCCAGTCCGCGCGCGCGCAAGCCACGCCGCCGCCCGTCGCCCTCGCGCCTCTGCGCGTCACGGCCGACCTCTGGGAGTCTCCGCTCGACCGCATCCCGGCGAGCGTCTCGGTCTACGACGAGGCCGCGCTCCGCTCCGGCGAGGTGCGGCATTTCTCGGACCTCGCCGATCAGATCCCCAATCTCACGTACACCGGTGGCACCTCGCGCCCGCGGTACTTCCAGATCCGCGGCATCGGCGAGAATTCGCAGTATGAAGGCGAGACGCCCGACTCCACCGTGCGCTTCCTCGTCGACGATCTCGACTTCACCGGCCTCGGCACGGTGGGCAACACCTTCGATGTCTCGCAGGTCGAAGTGCTGCGCGGTCCGCAGGCCGGTGCCTTTGGCGCCAATGCCGCGGGCGGCCTCATCCGCCTCGTCACCAATGCGCCCACCCCCTTCTGGACCGGCCAGGTCGAGACGAGCATCGGCAGCGATGGCCTGCGCAGCGGCGGCTTTGCCGTCGGCGGGCCTCTCCTCGCCGGCACACCCGATAAGCTCATGGCGCGTCTCGCCATCCACCAGCTCGAGAGCGATGGCTTCCGCCGCAATGTGACGCTCGACCGCCACACCAACGCGCGCGACGAATTCACCGCGCGCCTCCGTCTCACCCTGAAGGCCACTCCCGTGTGGCGCTGGGATGCCGCGCTGCTGTACTCCGATGTCAACAACGGCTTCGACGAGTTCACCCTCGATAACAACGGCTACCACACGTACAGCGACCAGCCGGGCCGCGATGAGCAGGAGTCCTTTGCGGCCAGCCTCCGCGGCACCTACACCGGCCTCGCCTCAGCGCGGCTTTCGACGGTCACGAGCGCGAGCTGGGCGGATTCTGTCTACAGTTACGACGATGATTGGACTGCCGCCTCCTACATGGGCTTTAGCGACCTGCGCCGCGATCGTACCGTCTTCAGCGAGGAACTTCGCCTCGATTCCACCGCCACGCGCGACGCTCTCGGCGCCATCGACCGCTGGACGCTCGGCGCCTACGTCGCCAAGACCGAGGAGGACAGCGCGTACACCAACGAAGACCCCGGCAATATCCGCGGCCTCCGCACCGACTACGAGGCGAAGCAGTTCGCGCTCTTCGGCCAGGTGGGCTTCGATCTTTCGCAAAAGACGCGCCTGGTCGCCGGCCTTCGCGCCGAGCAGATCGACCTCGCGGGCCGCGGAGTGAAGACCCGCTTCCGCAAGACGCCCAACACCTTCGACCCCGAGGTGCGTTTCGCCCCCGCTTTCGACGACACCCTCGTCGGCGGCAAGCTCACGCTCGAGCACGATCTCTCGCCTCGCCATCTCGCGTTCGTCTCCGTCACGCGCGGCTACAAGGGCGGCGGCATCAATGTCGATGCCCGCATCAGCCCGCCTGCCGATCCACTCACCTACGACACCGAGTACCTCTGGAACTACGAGGCTGGCGTCCGCGGTCACTGGCTGGATCAGCGGCTCACCGGTGAGCTGACGGCCTTCTACCTCCAGCGTCGCGACACGCAGGTGCGCGACTCCGCGGGCTTCGGCGGCAGCTACCGCTTCTTCACCGCCAATGCCAACGAAGCGCACGTCTATGGCATCGAGGCTTCGGGCTCGTTTGCATTGACGAAGGAGTGGTCGGCCTACGGCTCGGTGGCCACACAGAGCTCGGAGCTAGAGCGCTTTTCGCTCACCAATGGCAGTATCGGCGGCGGCCGCCGTCTCGCCAATACTCCGCGCTACGGCTACACCGTGGGCACGCGCTATCGCACCGCGGCGGGTTTCTTCGGCCAAGCCGAGCTCGTGAGCCGCGCCACGCAGTTCGACTCCAATAATCAGAACGAGGCCCGCAGCCCATTCTCGATCGTCAACGCCAGCCTCGGCTACACCTGGCAACGCTGGACGCTCAGCGTGTGGGGCAAGAACCTGCTCAACCGCCGCTACGAGAACCGCGTGTTCTTCTTTGGCAACGAGGACCCCGACTACATCGAAACCCGTTACGAAAATCCCGCCCCTCGCCGCCAGGTTGGCGTGACGGCGAGCTACCGCTTCTGAGCGAGATGAGGCGGGCCTGCCAGCCCGCCCGCTCGGGGCCGCCGGCGGGTGGCTCCCGCTGAGCGTGCGCGGTTTCCACGCGCACGCTCCCGGATGCTTTGCCCCACCTACCGCTTGCGCAGGACCGTGCAGGCGGTATTCATGAGCGGTTCATGATTTCGCTCCACGAAGGCAAGGGCTCCAAGGTCAAGAGGCCGCCCGAGCGCGTTTACACGCTGCTGCTCACAGTTGTGGCCTGCCGGCCGCGCATCTGGCGACGGATGCTCGTGCGCGAGTCGATGTGGCTTTCCCGCCTCCACGACAGCATCCAGATCGCCTTGGACTGGTTCGACTATCAGACGCATGCCTTCAATCTCGACGATCTCCGCTTCGGCAATCCCCTCAAGCGCGAGGAGCTCACCATCGAGGATGATCGCGATGTGACGCTCGCCGATCTCGACCTCGAGCACCGCGAGCGCTTCACCTACGGCTATCACTTTGGCGAAGGCTGGCAGGTCGATATCAAGATCGAGAAGACGGGGCCCGTGGAAAAGGGCATTCAGTACCCCAGCTGCATCGGCGGCGAGCGCGCGGGGCCGCCCGAGGATTGCGGCGGCATCGAGGCCTTTCACGACATGCTCGCCTGTATCAAGGAGCCTGATACCGCCCTCGGCCGCGAGTGGCTGGAATGGCTCGGGCCCGACTACAACCCCGAGGCCTGCGATCCGGAGAAGATCAACCGCGCGCTGAAGAAGCTCGGGAAGTGATCCGTAGCCCGCCCCGCGGGAGGCGGGATTGCATCGCCCTCCCACAGCTAGGCCCCCTTTCGCCTCGATTGTCTCGTCGGCCCGCGGCAGCCTGACACGCATGAGATTCCCGGCGCTCGTCCTTTCCTGTGCCCTTGTGTCCACCGCGTTTGCGCAGGCGCCCCACCCGAAGTTCGACGATTGGTCCGAGCGCTTCGCCGCCGAGTGGGTGCGACTTTCTCCCAGTACCGCGACGATCACGCAGTACTTCTCCGGCATCGAGCAGGCCGCGCTGGATCGTCAGCTCGAGCCGCAGACGGCGGCGCAGCGGGCCACTCGCCTCGCGCTCGCCCAGCGCGGCTTGGACGAGTTGGCTGCGTTCCAGCCCGGCGCGCTGTCTCCCACGCAGCGCACCTCGGCCGCGATCATGCGTTCGCAGCTCGCCAATGCGGTCGGCAACTCTCCCTACGTGCCGCATACCTTCGTCTTCCGTCAGTTCAGCGGGCTGCACACCGATCTGGTCGATCTGCTCAGTGAGCGGCATCCGCTGCGCGCCAAGGACGACTTCGATACCTACCTCGCGCGCCTCGCGCTGGTGGCGGCGCGCATCGACGAGGGCATCGACGAAGCCAGGAAGGCCGCAGCCGAGGGCCTCGTGCCGCCGCGCTACATCCTCGAGCGCGTGCAATCGCAGGTGGATATTTTTCTCGGCGGCAGAAGCGAGGATAACGTGCTTGTCACCGCTCTTGCCCGCCGTGGCTCCGAGGCCAGGGGTATGTCGTCGGAGGATCATTCCCTCGCGCGCAAGCAGGCCGTCGCGCTCGTGACTGAGCAGGTGCGCCCTGCCTACCTCCGGGTGCGCGCGCTCGTCGATGAGTTGATGAAAAGCGCCCCTGCTGAGGGCGGGTTATCTCGGTTGCCCAAGGGCCAGGAGGCCTACGTGCAGGCGCTTCGCATTTACACCACCACCACGCTCACCGCAGAGGAGATCCACCAGCTCGGCCTGCGCGAGGTCGCACGTATCCAGGCGCAGCAGGATGCGCTCACGCGCAAGCTGGGGTTCACCGAGGGCTCCCTCGTCGCGCGCGTCTCTGCCGCGACTGCCGTCCCCGCCTTGCCCGATAGCCCAGACCCCCGCCAGGTCATCCTCGATGCGTACTTGAAGATCATCCGCGATGCGGAAAAGCGCAGCGAGGCCCTCTTCAATCTCCGCCCTCGCGCTCCCATCGAGGTGCGCCGCGTGCCCGCGATGAAGGAGGCCACCTCCTCCGCCTACTACACCGCGCCCGCCGCCGATGGCAGCCAGCCGGGCGTTTTCTGGGCGCCCTTGCGCGGACCCAAGTTCTTCGCCGCCTCGCGCAGCCTCGCCTATCATGAGGGCGTGCCCGGCCATCATTTCCAGATCGCGATCATGCAGGAGCTGACCGACCTGCCGAAGTTTCGCCGCGAGCGTATCTTCAGCGGTGGCAGCGCGCATGTGGAGGGCTGGGCTCTCTACACCGAGCGCCTCGCGATCGAGGAGGGTTGGTACAAGGACGATCCCCGCGGCGAACTCGTCGCGCTCGGCTCGCTCCTCTTCCGTGCCCGCCGTCTCGTGGTCGACACGGGCCTGCACGCCAAGCAGTGGACCCGCCAGCAGGCGATCGACTACGGCATCGGCGCGCAGGAAGTGGAGCGGTACGTCGTCTGGCCCGGCCAGGCGTGCTCGTACATGGTCGGCATGCTGCGCATCGTGGAGCTGCGCGAAAAGGCCAGGGCCGAGCTCGGCGCCAAGTTCTCGCTACCTGCCTTTCACGACGTCGTCCTGAAAACCGCCTCTGTCCCGCTCGATGTCCTCGGCGAGGTCATCGAGGGCTGGATCGCGGAGCGGAAGAAGGCGTGATCGAGCGGATTTCGTCGCCCGACCCGAGATCGCGGGACTGCCGGCCTCGCTACTTGCGTGCCGGCCTGATCAGGCATGGCCACCTCCGCGCCCGTTTGGGCTGGCTCGCCCGTCTCCCCGCTGGCTACCTGTAGCCTCACTATGACCAGCCTGCTCTCCTGGGTCCGTGGTGTGGTGGTGATGGGGTTGCTCTGCGCCGTCTCGGCCCGCGCGGCGGATGAAGCGCAGCTCCGCAAGATCGACGCCCTCTTCGGGCGCTGGGATCTCAAGGACTCCCCCGGCGTCATCGTCGCCATCTCTGAAAACGGCAAAATCGTCCACGCCCGCGGGTACGGCATGGCCAATCTCGACCACGCCGTGCCGCTCACGCCCGACACGATCTCCGAGTCCGGCTCCGTCGCCAAGCAGTTCACCGCCGCCGCCGTCGCGCTCCTCCACGTGCGGGGCAAGCTCTCGCTCGATGACTCTGTCCGCAAACACATCCCCGAGCTGTCCGAGGTGTACCAGCCCGTCACGGTGCGGATGCTCATCAATCATACGGGCGGCGTGCGCGACATCCACGGCCTCAACGATCTCCTCGGCCGCCCGTCCTACCACTCTCCGCAAAACAACGCCCTCGCGGTGCGCATCCTCGCCAAGCAGACTCGCCTCAACTTCGAGCCCGGCGCCGAGTACCTGTACTCAAACGGCGGCTACGTCCTCGCCGCCGAGGTCGTGGCGCGCGTGAGCGGGAAGTCCTTCGTCGCGTTTTGCGACGAGGAAGTTTTTGGCGCGCGCGGGCTCAAGCACACGAGCTGGCGCGATGATTTTGCCCGGGTCATCCCTGGTCGGGCTACCGGCTATTCCAAGGGGCAGGGCGGCAAGTACCGCATCGACCTCCCGTATAGCAATCTGATCGGCAATGGCGGGGTGCTCACGACGGTCGGTGATCTGCTCGCATGGACGGAAAGTCTCGCCCATCCGCCGACCGACGAATGGCGCAAGGTCGTCACGTTGCTTGAGACGCCCTCGAAATTGAAGAGTGGCCGCGCCATCGTTTACGGCTTGGGCCTCCAGATCGACGATTATGCCGGCGTGCCCGAGATTGGCCACGGTGGTGCCACGTCGGGCTATCGCACCTACCTCACGCGCTTCCCCACGAAGGGCCTCGCCATCGCCGTGCTCAGCAATGCCGGCGATTTCGATGGCACCGGCGCGGCCCGCAGCATCGCGCGTATCCTGCTCGGGCTGAATCAGCCGCAGGTCAGGGAGGTCAAGATCGGGGGTCCGGTCGATGGCTTCGCGGGCATGTATCACAGCGCCAGCGCCGACCAGATCATGCGCTTCACCGCCAGAGACGGCACACTCTCTCTCGGCGCGGCCCCGCTCGTGCGCACGGGCGCGGCGACGTTTGCCAATCGCTCCGGCTCGCTGAAGCTCGCGTTTTCCGAGCCCGATGCGAAAGGCCGGATGCAGAAGCTCACCCTCACCGATGACAATGGCAGCGCGACCCTTGTCGCCAAGGAGCCCGCCACGCCTTCCGCCGCCGACCTGGCGGCCTATGCCGGCGCCTATCGCAGCGCCGAGCTCGGCGTCTCCGTGGTCTTTGCGGTGGAGCAGGGCAAGCTCACCTCCGAGATGTGGCCCGGCCCCGCAGGCGCGGGCGAGCCTACGTTTGGGGATGGCTTCACCTATCGTTCCGGCTGGCACACTACCTTCGTCCGCGATGCCTCTGGCAAAGTGACGGGAGTGGAGGCCACCAATGGCCGCGTGCGCCGCGTGCTGTTTGACCGGCAATAATTAGTCGCCTGCTCGGCTCTAGACTCCACGCCTCCCGCGCGTCATCTTCCTTCTCAAATGAAAGTCACTCCCTCGACCCGTCGTCAGTTCATCAAGACCGCCGCGGCCGCCGTCACGACCTTCAATCTGCTGCCTCGGCACGTGCTGGGCGGCCCCAAGTTCGTCCCGCCGAGTGAAAAGGTGAATGTCTGTCTCGTCGGCGCGGGCGGCCGCGGCATCGAGAATATGAAGGCGCTCCTCCTCCTGCCCGATGTGCAGGTGACGGCGATCGCCGACCCGGCGGAGACCTTCAGCCTTTCCGAGTTTTACTACAAGGGCGACGGCGGTCGTAAGCCCGCTGCGGCCGTCGCCGAGGCGCACTACCAGAAGACGACACCCAACTACAAAGTCACCGAGTACGTCGATTTCCGGGAGATGCTCGAGAAAGACAAGGCTGTCGACGCCGTGCTCTGCGCCACGCCCGACCACCTGCACGCGTACGTCTCCCTCCTGTCGATGCGCGCGGGCAAACACATCTACTGCGAAAAGCCGCTCACGCACAATATCTGGGAGGCGCGCGAGGTCGCGCGCGTCGCCAAGGAGACGGGCCTCGCCACGCAGATGGGCAATCAGGGCCACTCCACGCCCGGCATTCGCGACACCGTGGAGCACCTGCGCGCCGGCACCATCGGCACCGTGAAGGAGATTCACGCCTGGGTCGGCACCAAGCGCTGGAATCCCACGCTCACTGCCAAGCCCACGGATCGCCCCACGCCGCCTCCCGGTCTTAACTGGGATCTCTGGCTCGGGCCGCGCGAGGTGCGCGACTACCACCCGGCCTACCACCCCGTCCGCTGGCGCGATTTCTGGCAGTTCGGCGGCTCCTCCATGGGCGACTTCGGCTGCCACGATATGGATGCTGCCGCGTGGGCCTACAATCTTCCCGCGCCCACCAAGATCGACGCTCTCCCCATCGGCCCCACCGACGACGAGATCGCGCCGCATGGCTCGGTGATCTATTACGATTTTCCCGCCGAGGGCGACCGCCCCGCGATCAAGTTCACCTGGTACGATGGCGGCGCGCGCCCGCGCCTGCCGGAGGCCCTCGGCAAATTCGTGCCGCGCGGCCGCGGCGTGATGTTTGTCGGCGACAAGGGTGTGATCCAGTGCGACGGCGCTGGCGGCGCCCCGCGCATCTTCCCCGAGGAGCTGCGCGCCTCCGTGACCAAGCCCGCGCAGACCCTCAAGCGCGTCGCCGGCCACCACCGCGACTGGATCGATGCCTGCAAGGGCGGCGAGCAGGCCAGCTCCAACTTTGCCTACGGCGCGCTGCTCTCCGAGATCGGCATGCTCGGCGTGCTCTCGCTCCGCCTGCGCAAGCCCATCCAGTGGGATGCCGCCAAGATGGAGGTCGTCGGCCTGCCCGAAGCCAATCCGCTCATCCGCGGCACGTATCGCAAGGGCTGGGAGCTCCCCACCTGATGAATGCGCGGCTCTGGCTCGCTGGTCTCGCGTTGATCTGTCTCGCGGACCTGCGGGCCGCGCTCGCGCCCAAGGAGAAGGCCCTCGCCGACTGGCTCTCCGGCCAGAAAGAGGCGATGGTCTCCCTGGTCGAAAAGACCGTCAAAATCAACAGCCCCTCGGAAAACATCGCGGGCGTCCGCGCCCATGCCGATGTGCTCGCCGAGGAGTTGCGCGCCCTCGGCCTCGATGCCCGTTGGGTGCCACTGCCGGAGAGTTCCAAGCGCGCCGGCCATCTCTTTGCCGAGCGCAAGGGCAGCCAGGGCAAACGGATCCTCCTCATCGGCCATCTCGACACCGTGCTGCGCGGCGGGAGGTTCACTCGCGATGGCGACACCGCCCGCGGCTCAGGCGTTAGCGACATGAAAGGCGGTAACGTCGTGATCGTGTACGCCCTCAAGGCCCTCCACGCCATCGGCGCGCTCGATGGCACGCAGGTCATCGTGGCCTTCACCGGCGACGAGGAATCGCTCGCCGACGACGTCGAGCTCACGCGGCGCGAATTGATCGCCACCGCCAGGCGCAGCGATATCGCGCTCGCCTTTGAGGGTGCCCGCTCCGGCGAGGCCACCACCGCACGCCGTGGCTCCAGCTACTGGAAGTTGGAGGTATCGGGCCCCACCGGCCACTCCTCGGGCATTTTCTCCAATGCGATGGGCAGCGGCGCAGTCTATGAGGCGGCGCGCATCATCGAGGGCTTCCACAGCGAGCTGCGCAAACTCCCTGGCCTCACGGCCAATGTCTCCGTGATCGCCGGCGGCGCCGAGGTGACGGAGAGGGGCTTCGCCGTGATCGGCGAGGGCAAGGGCAACATCATCCCCGCCAAGGCCATCGCCAAAGGCGACCTCCGGGCAGTCTCGCCTGAGCAGATCAAGGAAGCCGAGGCCGCGATGCGCGCCGTCGTCGCAAAGAATCGCCCGCGCACGCAGCCCACAATTACCTTTCATCACCGCTACCCGCCCATGGCCGCCGAGCCACGCCACCTCGCCGTCCTCGCGAGCTACAACGCCGTGAGCGTCGACCTCGGCCATGGCGAAGTGAAAGGCAACGACCCCGCCCAGCGCGGCGCCGGCGACAGCGCCTTCGTCGCCCCCTACTGCGCCGTCCTCGACGGCCTCGGCCCCTACGGCACCGGCGCCCACGCCGAGCGCGAAAGCCTCAACCTCAATTCCCTCGTCCCCCAAGCCACCCGCGCCGCGATCCTGATCTATCGACTCACGCGGTAAAGAGAAGGCACTCGGCGTGTGTTTGGGATAGATTGTCGCCGGAGAAGGAGCCTGAATCGTCTGGGTTCGCCCGAACCTCCTATCGCATTACTTTATCGAGAGTGATGGGCAGGTCGCGGATGCGCTTTCCGGTCGCGTGAAAAATCGCATTCGCGATGGCCGGGACAAGCGCAACAATACCGATCTCTCCGACCCCCTTCACGCCGAGTTCGTTCACGATGTCGTCCTGCTCGTCGACGAAAATGACGTCCAGTTGATTGATATCTGCATTTACCGGCGTGTGGTACTCCGCGAGATTGGCGTTCATGATCCTGCCATGGCGGTGATCGACGATAGTTTCTTCGCGGAGCGCCTTGCTGATTCCCCAGACCATGCCGCCGAGGATCTGACTGCGGGCCGTCTTCGGGTTTATGATTTTTCCCGCAGCCACGGCTGTGACGGCGCGTGTCACCTTTACATGACCGAAATCCTCGTCCACCTCGACTTCGACAAACGCCGCCGCGTGGGCCGCTCGCGTATACTTGCGGAGTTTGAGCATATGCAGCCGGCCCGTGTTGCGGCTCATGAGCTGTTTCCGGCTCGTCGTAGCCACGATATCCTTCAGCGCCACGGCATCGTGCCCTGGGATCTCCATCTGGCCTTCGCGAAAGCTCGCCGCTTCGAGCCCGGCTGATCCGAAGCTCTCGGGGAATGCCTTCTGCGCCCGCGCGAAGAGTTTCTTTTTCAGTCCCTCGCAAGCCGTCTTCACCGCGACGCCCATCGTGGACGCTGTGAAGGAGCCGCCCTGGATGGGCGCGAAGGGCAGCTTCGAATCCCCGAGCTCAAATACCACATCCTCGATCTTCATTCCCATGCAGTCCGCCGCGAGCTGCGTCATGATGGTGTAGGTGCCGGTGCCGATATCGGTGACCGCCGAGCGCACCGTGAGCTTGCCGTCGGCGGTCAGGATCGCCTCTGCGCGGGCGAGGAGCTGCATCGCTTCCCAGATGCCACTCGCCATGCCCCAGCCGATCAGCTTGCCGTGTCGAGTCATCGACCGCGGAGCCGGATTGCGCTCCTTCCATCCGAACTGTTCGGCACCCTGCCGAAAACACTCCGCGAGCTCCTTGCTTGAGTACGGCTTGCCGTCCGCGTCGTTGCTTAGCGAGTAGTTCTTGAGGCGGAATTCTACCGGATCCATCCCCGCCTTGTGCGCGAGTTCGTCGATCGTGCATTCGATCGCATGCTGGCCGGTGGCTCCGCCCGGCGCGCGCATGTCTGTCGGGGTCGGCACATCCAGCGGCACGAGCTGGTAACCCAACTTCACGTTGGGCGACGGATACACCATGTTCGCCCAGTTCACGACGATCTCGGTGTAGTCCTCGAAGCGTGACGTCTCGGCCGTGGCGTCGTGCTGGAGCGCGACGATCTTTCCTTCGGTGGCGCCGAAGCTCGTGTGCTGCACGGTCGCCGGTCGATGTCCAAATGTGAACATCTGGTGCCGGTTCATCGTCACGCGCACCGAGCGTTCGAGGTTCAGGGCGGCGAGCACCGCCAGGAAGAGTTGGTACTGCGGCCGAAGGCCCGAGCCAAACGCGCCGCCCACATACGGCGCCAGCACCCGCACATCCTTAAACGATTTGCCGAAGACGTTCTTCACATACAGCTGCGAGTTGATCGTGCCTTGGGTCTTGTCGTAGATCGTGAGCTTGCCGCCCTCTTCGTAGATCACCGTGGAGGCAAACATCTCCATCGGGTTATGGTGCTCGATCCCGTGATAGAATCGCCCGCCGGCGGTGACCTCGGCGTCCGCGAGCGCCCGCTCCACGTTGCCCTTCGGCTTCGGCGGCGGCGGTTTCAGGAAGGTGGCGAGGCCCTTCTTGGGTTTACGCGCCTCCTTCAGGCGAGCGCGGACGTCCGTGGCGCAGGGCTCCTCCGCATACTCGATCCGCAGCACGGAGGCCGCATAGCGCGCGACCTCAAACGATTCAGCGACGACCAGCGCAACGGGCTGTCCGTTAAATCGGATGCTCGCATCGTGGAGCGGCTTGAATGGCACGCCCGGCGGAGCATCCATGTCGGCATATTTGAGATCCATCCAAGCTGTGTTTTGCCGATTTTCGTGCGTGAGTACCTTGATGACGCCCGGGATATTTAGCACCTCGTCCGAATGGATCGCCGTGATCGTGCCTCGCGCGATCGGCGCGTTCACGATGTAGCCGTGCAGCAGTCCAGGATGGTTGTACTCCGCCGCATATTTCGCGCGGCCCGTCACCTTCGCGGGCCCGTCGACGCGGCTGATGGGCGAACCGACGTACGATGCAGGGCTAGGCATGGAAAGGTTTCCCGGATGCCGCAGCCAGGCTGTTGCGCACGATGGCACGCTCTGCGAGCAGCGGCTTAAACGCGTTGTGCTCGTAGGTGCTTGCGCCCTCGAGGAGCAGCTGAGCGGCCGTGTGAAACGCTTCCTCCGTCGCCTCTTTGCCGATCAGCGATGCTTCTGCTTCCTGGCGGCGCCACGGCTTGTGCGCCACGCCTCCGAGGGCGAGCCGGGCCCGCACGATGCGCCTGCCGTCGAGTTCGAGCGCGGTGGCGACCGACACGAGCGCAAACGCGTAGGAGTCGCGATCCCGCAGTTTCAGGTACGAGGAATGAGCCGAGAAATCGTCGCCCGGGAGATCTATGGAGGTGATGAGCTCCCCGGCCCCGAGGTTGTTGTCCTGCTGCGGGGTGTCTCCGGGCAGCCGGTGAAAATCCGCAAACGCGATCTGGCGCGTGCCATTGGGGCCGCGCACGTTGACCACCGCTTCCAGCGCCGCGAGCGCCACACACATATCGCTCGGAAAGACGGCGATGCAGTGCTCGCTTTGCCCCAGGATGGCGTGGATGCGATTGTAGCCCTGCACCGCGGCACAGCCTTCTCCCGGCACGCGCTTGTTGCACGGCATGGCGGTATCGTAGAAATAATAGCACCGCGTGCGCTGTAGCAGATTTCCCCCGTTGGAGGCCATATTGCGCAATTGGGGCGAAGCGCCCGCGAGGATTGCCTGGCTCAGCAGCGGATACCGCTTCTCCACGATCGGATGATAGGCGGTGTCCGCGTTGCGCATGAGGGCGCCAAGCCGCAAACCGCCTCCGGGCAGTTCTTCGGCGGTCCCTAATTCACCGAGCTTGGTGATATCGATCAGCGCCTCCGGCTGGCTGACATTCTCGCGCATGAGGTCGACGAGGTTGGTGCCTCCAGCGATGAAGGCGGAGCGTGGGCGCCCGCGATGCTGCGTCACGGCATCGTCCGGCGAGGCCGCGATGGAAAACGCAAAAGGTTTCATGCGCTGGGCCCTTTCACTTTGAGGATCGCATCGACGATGTTGGTGTAGGCTCCGCAGCGGCAGAGATTGCCGCTCATCAGCTCCTTGATCTCGTCACGCGTGTGGGCGCGCCCCTCCTGCAGTAGACCGACCGCCGAGCACAATTGCCCGGGAGTGCAGTAGCCGCACTGAAAGGCGTCGCACTCGATAAATGCTTCCTGCAATGGATGCAGATGCTCCGCGCCCAAGCCTTCGACCGTCGTGATCTCTGCGCCATCGTGCATTACCGCGAGCGCGAGACACGAGTTGATGCGCCGGCCGTTTACCAGGATGGTGCACGCGCCACATTGGCCGTGGTCACACCCTTTTTTCGTGCCGGTAAGATCGAGCTTCTCACGCAAGGCATCGAGCAGGCTTACCCACGGGCTGACGTGCACCGTTCGAGAGATCCCATTGAGCCGAAACGTGACGACGCGTTCATCCGTCGCCACTGGTGCCGACATGGATCCCGAGTAAGACTCCGCTGGAGTAGCATCGCCTGTTGGTCGCACGCTACATACTATCTAGCCACCGAGCGTTGGCTATCAGGCAAATCCCGGAGGCTTCCCAAGGTGAAAACGGAAGCGTTGTCCGGGGCCTCTTAGCGCGAGAGAAAGGGCGCGTCATCCTTTACGCGCCCGCCCAGAGCGTTCGTACCTCATGAGACGGCGGCCTGGAAAAAGCCGCCACTGTCCTCACTTCAGGTACAAATCACGCCCGCGCACCAGCGCTTCCATCTTCCGATCTGCGACGGAGCGCTTGAGCATCCAGAAGCCGCAGTCGGGGTGGATCCACTTCACGCGGCCGGGGCCGACTTTCTTTTCGACGGCGGCGATGCGCGAGGCGATCTCGTCGGGCGTCTCGATGTGGTTGACCTTGATGTCGACCACGCCGATGCCGAGCGTGATGCGCTTGTCGATGCCCTTGAGCGCGTCGATGTCGCTCGGCGGACGGTGCGCGAGCTCGAGCACGAGGTGATCGGTGTGCAGTTCGTTAAGGAAGGCGTGCAGCGCCTTCCACGAGCCGGCCTGGATCGACTGGCCGCCGTAGTTGCCGAAGCAGAAGTGCACGGCGCGCTCCGTCCCCTTGTCGATGGCGTCGAGCACGCGGTTGATCGCCTTGGCGGCGAGAGGACCGTCGGCCGGATTGCCGGGGATGTTGGCCTCGTCGACCTGCACGCAGGCCGTGGGCAGGCCGCGGACCTGCTCGGCGAGCACGTCGGCGAGCGCGAGCGTGAGCGCCTCGAAATCGCGGTAGTGGTGGTCGAGCAGCGTGCGTGCGAGCATGTACGGGCTCGTGACGGTAAACTTGAAGGGACCGCCCGCGACATCCGCCGCGCGCTGGCAATCGGCCAGCAGGTTGAGCGAGCCCTCGCCGAGCGCGCCGGTGACGACGCCCGCCGGCTTGCGGCGGAAACCCATGGGCGAGTGCCGCACGAATTCCTCGCCGACCGAGCGGCCGACCACGCCCGAGACCCCGGCCATCGGGCGGATGAAGTACTCGATCATGCCGTTGGTGTCGGGGTGGTTCACGTCGAAGCGGTACAGCTCGCCGTCGGTGGGGAGGTCGATGCCTGCCGCGCGCTGAATGTCGAAGATCACGCGGGTGGCATCGATCACGGCCTGCTCGCTCGGCAGCGCGGCTAGCCAGTCTGGCACCGGGTAGGAGCCGACGGTCGTCGTGAGGATCGCGGGCTTGGTGGGCAGCTTGGCAAAGGCGGGCTTGGCGCTGCGCGCGGGAGCCTTGGGCGCGGCAAGCGCGCGTGCGGCCGAGGGACGTCGCGGCGCAGTGGCGGAGGCCGGGAGCGGCGAGGAAGGAGTGCAGCCAGGGCAGCAGGAATCTTGGTTCATGGAGGGATTGAGGGAGTAGGGGAGTGAGAGACTAAGGAAGTGAAGGAGATGGGGATTGCGGGGTCGCGGCCAGCTCTTGCTGGAGCCACTTGCGAAATTGTTTTTGAAACGTCGTCGCAAGCGTATCGCCGGGCATCACGAGCACGCCCCAGCCGCCGCGCGCGGGCTCGATCGGCACCTCGGCGGGGATTTGCAGCTCGCACATGCGCCGATCTTCATCGAGCACGCGGATGGCAAAGTCGATCTGCGCATCGGGCGGCGGACCGCGAAACCCCGGCGAGATCGCGAGCGACCAGAAAACCGTACAGGTCTCGCGCGTATTGGGCGAGGGGATGTGCACGAGCACGCGCTCGTCGCCATCGGCGAAGCTCTGGCGGATCGTCGTGAAATTGGGCAGGTGGCAGCGCTGCCGCCGCTGGTGCGCGCTCTGGAGCTTCCCCGGCGGCTCGTGCGGCGTGGCGAGCGCGGGAAACGGCGCATCCATCTGAAACCCGCCATCCGCGTGCAGCGAAATTTTCATCTCCGGCAGTCGCACATCCGCCGCCGCGCCGAGCGTGTCGGCGTGGGCAAAGGCAAAGTGCGTCATGTCGAGGTAGTTCTCCACCTCGCGCCGCCAGCCGCTGCGAAAGGGCGTCGGCGGCCCCAGCCGGTACTCCCAGCGCGGGTCTTCAAACTCCGGCACCTCCGGCAGCTCCTGCGGACCGCCCGGATCGAGTTTCACCCAGATCAGGCCGTAGCGCTCCTGGATGGCGTACGTCTTCAGATGCGCGAGCGCCAGCTTCTCGGGCGCAGGGTCGACGAGTGAGGGGATATCGTGGCACGCCCCATCGGAGCCGAAGCGCCAGCCATGGTACGGGCACATCAGTTCCCCGTTGCGAATGCAGCCGGCGCTGAGCCGAGCCCCTTTGTGCGGGCAGGCCACATCCGCCGCGAGCAGCGTGCCATCGGGAAAGCGGGTGATCACCAGCGGCGTATCGAGCAGCGTATACCCGATCACCTGCCCCGGCGGCAGAGCTGGGGCATTGGCCACGGGCTGCCAGGTGCGGCGCAGCGCGATGAAGGGCATTTCCTCGGTAAGCGGCATGGCGGATGGGGCGGACGGAGCCTACACTCAGCCCTGAAATACGTCTTGGCGTTTGAGGAGGTGGCCAATTCGCTAATCGGGCACTCCCGCGTCTCGGCAGTAACTCTCACGAATCGACCCCCATCGCCACCCATGAAAACAAGCAGTCCCTGCGCTGGCCCTGGCTTCGTGTCCGTTAGTGATCATTCTTGGTTTCTAGGGCTCAGGTTCGCCCGGATCGCATGAAGGTCTCCAAGCCCCTCGCCGTCACCCTGCCCGCCTCGGGCGTGTACTTCGCGGAGAGCGTGCACGCGCAGGATTTCGCGATGAGCCCGCGCGCGGATGCGTACCACAAGCTTGTCTATGTGCTCCGTGGTAAAGTCGCCTATCGCGAGGAGGGCCGCGACCCCGTCACCGCGGCCACCGGGTCGCTGCTGATCGTGCCTGCCCGCACCCAGCACGTGCTGGAGGATGCAGAGCCCTCGACGCTGCTGCTCCTCTGTTTCAGCGAAGCTTTTGTGCGGGACGAGGCCGCGCTGGCCGAGGCCTGGCATGCGTGGGCGTCGGCGCGTACTCTCGGTATCGGGGTGGCGACGCGGCGCGGCTTGGAGGGCCTGTGGCGGCGGGCGCTGGTCGAGCGCGCCTACCCTCGCCCCGGCAGTTCTGCCGCTGCGCGGGCTCTCGCCCTCCAGGTGCTGGTGCTGATCGCCCGGCAGCCGCGGGTGAAAAAAACCGACGACGCCGCAAGCCGCGTCGCCGCCGTTGCCCGCGAGGTGGAGGAGACGTTCTTCGAAAAGTGGTCGCTCGATGGCGCGGCGGAGCGCGCGGGGCTGTCGCGTCGGCACTTCAGCGCGCATTTCCGGGCCGTCACGGGCAAGACCTTTTGGGCGCACCTCACCGCTGTGCGGCTGGCGCATGCCGCGGCGCTGCTTGCCCGCGGCGAGCACTCGATCACGGGCGTGATCTTCGCCTGCGGCTTTGGCGACGTGTCGCAGTTTTACCGCCTTTTTCGCGCCCAGTACGGCTGCCCCCCCAAGGCATGGTCGGACGCCAGGGCCGCTGATTTTCACGTTCTCCCGGTACCCAGGTGACACCGGGAGCCGCTCCTGCTACTATCGGTTTCCCGGCAACCCGTCGGGCAACGCTCCCCGTCCATGCACACAGACTACCTGCCCTGTCGCCCGCGCAGCGGGATACACTCCCGCCCCCGCGGCGTGAGACTCCTCGCAAAACCTCCTCTATTTCCGGGCTATTTTGCGGTTAAGCGCGCTATATCGGGCGAAAAATAACTCCACCCCAGGCGGGTGGTCGGCCGGGCGCTACTCCTTCTTTTGCAGGTACCCGGTCTGCTGAAACTTGAAGAGCGGCGATTCCGTGCGCGCGCCTCGCAGCAGCGTTTCGATCCGGGCCACCACCTCGGGATGTGCGGCGGCGACGTTGTTGGCCTCCGCGAGATCGGTCGCCAGATTGTAGAGCTCGAGCGGGCCGGCCGGCGCGCGGCCGACATTGTAGCGCACGGCTTTCCAGTCACCCATGCGGATGCCGATACGGCCGCCTTTTTCGTGAAACTCCCAGTAGAGATACTCGTGCTGTTTCTGGCCGGCGCGACCGAGCAGGGTGGGCACGATCGAGATGCCGTCTATGCCGGTAGGCGCTGGCGCGCCCGCGAGCTCGGCAAACGTGGGCAGGAGGTCCCAGAAGGCCGAAATCTGCTTCGACTCCACCCCGGCGGGCACTTTGCCGGGCCACGCCGCGATGAAGGGCACGCGAATGCCGCCCTCGTACGTGTCGCGCTTCATCCCGCGCAGCGGCCCGCTGCTGGCGAAGGATTTCGGGTTGTGCCCGCCCTCGTCGTGCGGCCCGTTGTCGGAGCTGAAGATGATCAGCGTGTCCTTCTCGATCCCCAGGGCGCGCAGCTTGGCTACGATCTCCCCGACTTGGTCGTCGAGCAGGTTCACCATCGCGGCAAAGGCCGCCTTGGGCTCAGCCTGGGATTCATACGGTCCCTGGCGAAACTGCGGTCCGGAGTCGGTGCCCTTATAAGGCTTCTCCGGGCCGTACTTGCCGCGGTGCTTTGCCATGTAGCGCTCGGGGGCAAACATCTCGGCGTGCGGGATGATGGTGGGGATGAAAAGGAAGAAGGGTTTCGCCTTGTTCTGTTCGATGAAGGCCAGGGTCTTCTGGTGGATCAGCTCCGGCGCGTAGAGGCCGTGTTTCGCCTCGGCATTTTCCTTCAGCACGACCTTGGTCGTATTGTCCCAGAGGTGCTCCGGGTAGTAGTGGTGGCCGAGGCGCTGGCAATTGTAGCCGAAAAACGTGTCGAAGCCCTGCTTCGTCGGCTCGCCCACCGAGCCGGGATAGCCGAGACCCCACTTGCCAAAGGCGCCCGTGGCATAGCCTGCGCGCTGGAGGATGAGGGGCAGCGTGAGCGTGCCGGCCGGGAGCGGCTCCTGCCCCTCGGGCTGCACTTCCTTGTTGCCGCGGATGGGCGTGTGGCCGGTGGTCAGGCCCGTCATCAGCGCCGAGCGCGACGAGGCGCACACGGGCGCGCCGCTGTAGTGCTGCGTGAAGCGCATGCCGCTGCGGGCGAGCGCGTCGAGATGCGGCGTGGCGTAGGCCTTCTGCCCGTAGCTGCCCAGGTCGCCGTAGCCGAGATCGTCGGCGAGGATGAAGATGATGTTGGGCGGCCGGGCCGGCGCCGCCGCGTGGGCGAGCGTGAGACCGAGGGCGAGGGCGGCGAGCAGCGCGAAGGGACGGCGAAGCACAGGCATGAGGGGGTTGCTCCTTGCAGCGTCTCGTGCGCCTCCCGCGATGGCGATGCGTTTTGTAGGCGAGTCGTTGCGCAACTCCGCCAAAAAAAGGCGCCGGCCTTGCGGGCCGGCGCCTTGAAGAGGACTGAGGCGTGTCTGGGTCTTTGCTTAGAACCGGAGCGTATTCTTGAAGATCCAGTTGCGCGCGGGAGAGAGCGCAAAGGAGCCTTCCGAGTACTTCTCGTCGGTCACGTTGTAGACGCCGAACATCGAATCCAGGCGGTACCCCATCACCTTCCACGAGTAGCCGAAGGTGGCATCGAATACGATGTAGTCGCCGGCCTGGTAGCCGCCTGCGAGCGGATTCCAGTCGACCGACCGCGAGACCACCGTCTCCGACGAGTACCGGGCGCCGAGACCGACGTTGGCACCACGGCCGATGCCGTTGACGATGCCTTCGGTGAAGGTGTACTTGCCGAACACGTTGAACCGGTATTCAGGTACGTTCTCGATGCGGGCCTTGTAGTAGATGTCCGAGGCGACCTTGGCCGCGGGCGTCAGCGCATTGTAGGCGGCAGTGCCGGGCGCGGCGCGGGTCTTGTCGTACATCGTCTTGGCGGTCCATAGCCAGGATCCGTTGATGATCGCCTGGAAGTTGCGCCGCGGGCTCCAGATCACTTCAGCCTCGCTGCCCTCGATGCGGTTCTTCAGGTCGGTCGTGCGCCAGCGGAGCAGGCGCGTGTTGTAGTAAGGCGAGCCGACCGGGAAGAGCGTGGTGCTCGAATTGAGCGGCTCTTCGATGTTCGACTGCTTGGCGGAGTCGTCGAGCATCTGGTTCTCGCGCTCGCCGCGGAAGAACGAGAGCGTGCCGACGATGCTGCCATCGGCCTTCGCCATCTTCGCGCCGAACTCCCAGTTCATGCCCTCTTCGTTCTTGATGAGGTCATAGACGCCTCGGCTGCCGAGGATCTGCTGGAACTGCTCAAACGACGTGATCGTCTGCCCGAGGTAGCTGAACGACTGGCCGGGTGTGCCGCCGGAGCCATGCGCGCGGGCTGCATCGTACCAGAGACGCTCATCACCCACGAAGAGGCCGCCCACGCGGCCGGAGTTGAACTTGAACGTCTTCGAGTTCGAGGCGTACACGCTCAGTTCCTTCGTGATCGCAAACGAAGCGCCGCCCATCCACGAGTCGCCCTTCTGGTCGCTCGAGAGGCCGCGCTGGTAGTTGATCGAGTGGCCCCACACATCTTCCGGGTAGAGGTCCGGGCGGAGGTGCATGTCGGGGAAGTAAATGTACCACGGGTAGTTGTTTGGCTGATACTGCCCGCGGGCCCAGCGCTTCTCCTCGCGATAGCCGGCGAGAATCGTCAGGCGGTCATCCAGCAGCGTCGCTTGATAGTTGATATAGGCGGAGTGCTGCTTGTCCTTGTACCCGTCGAGCGCGTTGCGGTCGCTCTGATGGTAGACGCTGATGTCCGGGTAGATCTCGTAGCCCGGGTCGAAGTTGGAGAAGATCTGGCGGACGGGCTTGATGGCGCCGTTGCGATCGTAGATGACCTGATTCACGGGCACCGCGCCGTGGTTGTAGATGCCGACATTGGTGCCGCGGTAGTCGGGGTTCGACGTAGTGTTGCGCGCGCCAGGCAGGAAGGCCCATTGCGCATCCGTGACGGTCTGGCCGCCGAGGAATTGCTGGTAGGGATTGATGCGCTGGAAGCCCACGAGCAGCTTATTCTTGAGGCCGAAGAAGTCCTTCTTCAGCACCGCGTCGACGTTGTGCGTCTGGGCGAAGCGGTAGTAACCGGAGAGGTTGCCTACGCCCATGTTCCAGTTCACGCCGTTGGCGTAGGGTGTGGTGAGTGCGCCACCCTGGCCGACGGAGTAGTTCTTGGATTTCTCCTTGAAGTAGTTGTACCGCACGTCGAGCCAGCTGAAGGGGCTCATGTCGGCGGTGACGGAGAAGTTTTCGATCTGGTTGTCGAAGTTGGCGCCTCGGCTGGTGTAGTTAAACGCCTCGTCGTGGTACCGGTTGCCGTTGGCTCCGGTGATGTACGCGCCGCGCTGCACCGAAGTGTACGCGGGGAGCGCCCAGTCGCCGGTGGCGATACGCTTGTTGTTGATGTACGTCGCGTAGGCCAGGGTGGGCGTGCTCGTGCCTTGGACGACGTTGGCGGTGAGGCCGTTGCCGGTATTGGCGACGATTGTGTTGGCCAGTGTCGCGGTCGAGGAGTTGTAGCGGCCGGTGCGGGCTGCTTCGTTCCAACCGGCAAAGTCGCTCCAGATCCAGTCGTAGTCGTTCCAGCTGAATTTCTCGCGGGTGACTTCAGCCGATGCCGTGATCTTCACCTTGCCGCTATCGAAGGGGATGAGCGACAGCGACGGATTGGCGGTGAAGCCGCGGCGATACTCGAAGCGGCGCTCGCCCTGGGTGTCTTCCCACGAGCCTACGACGCGGAGGGCGGTGTTCTTGCTGACCGCGACATTCTGGTCGAGCACGGCTTTGTGGCCCGAGTTGTCGTTGACTTGGTAGCTGAGCCAGCCCTCGGTGCGCTCGAACTTGGGCAGCTTGCTGATGTAGTTGATGACGCCGCCCGGGTAGCCTTGGCCGAAGAAGACAGCGGCCGGGCCCTTGACCACGTCGACGCGCTCGACGGTGTCGAGATTGTACGACGTGTAGCGAAAGACGCCATCGCGCATGAGGCTGTTCACCACGAAGCCGCGCATGGTGAAGGTGCCCTGCGGGGTCGCCGAGTTGGCCGGCACGCGCATCGCGAAGCGGGTATCGCCGGAGGCGGAGGCCGAGTAGCGGAAGAGGTCGGTGAGCGAGCGGGCGTTGGTATCGTCGAGGAACTCGCGGGAGATCACCTGCACATTCAGCGGGATCTGCTGGATCTCCATGTTGATCTTGGAGGCCGTCGCGGAGTTGGTCTTGAGATAGCCCCTGTCCTTGTCGGTCTTCACCTCGAAGGCCGAGAGGGTCATCACGCCTTCGTCGGTGCCAAGCGTGGACCGGGTGGGTGCCACGGGGCCCGTCGAGGTGGTGGGCGTCGTGGTGGCCGGGGCCGTGGCGGCCGGCGCCGCCTGGGGCTGCTGGCCGAGGCGGGCTTCGAACTCGGCGAGCCGGGCGCGGAGCGCGGCGTTCTCATCTTGGAGGCGCTTCATCTCGGCGGCAGACGGTGCCTGTCCGTAGGCAAATGTCGCCGTGATCAAGGCCGCCATACTCGCCGCCAGGGCACGCCTGGCGCGATTGATGGGTATGATGGTGGTTGGGTTCATGTTTGTTTTGGGGCTATCGCTTCCGTATCGGGAAGATCGGAAAGAGTAAGAAAGGGGGTGGCGGGGTGGGGGGTAAGTGGAAAGGCCTCGCGGCGGCTAATGGACGGCGGGGGCGCCGTTGTCCCCGGGGCGGGGGAGGAGTATCGGCGATACGGATACTCCGATGCGGCCGGGCGCCGCGCGATTCTCGATGCGCCAGCACAGGTGATCTACGACCTGTCGCACGAGCGTGGGCAGGTTGATGTCGATGGCTGCGGGATGATGGTCGAGATTGTGGTAAATCATCGGGTTGTAGTTCCCGAGGATGGCCTCGAAGTCCTTGCCTGGCTTTTTCCCGAGCTCGCGGAGCACCCGGAAAAACGAGCCGCAAAAATGATCCACCGGCAGGTACAGCCCCGTGGGGCGCGGCGTGCTCGCGAGGAGGGTGCGGGCGAGTGTCTCCGTCTCGCCGTGCATGGGGGAGACCTCGAGGTAGCCGACGGCGGGATTGGATTTGCCGAGGATGGTGCGTACCGGCAGGCCGATCTCCTCGGCGCGGGCGACAAAGGCCTTCACGCGACGCGCGACCGCCGGGTAGTCGGGATCGGTCGAGATCACGGCGGCAGCCTTGTGCCCCTGCTGGGCGAGATAGTCGGCGGCGAGGCGGCCGTTTTCCTCGTTGTTGGGCTCGACGTAGTCGCCCGGAAAGCTCGCGGAGCGCCGCGTCATGAACCACACGTGAGGCAGCTCGCGGAGCTGCGCGAGGCATGCCGCCGAGGGCTCGCGACCTTGGATGATGAGGCCATCGAGCTTTTCCGCGGCGAGGCCGGGCGGAAGTTCGTCGGGCGTGGCGGAGAAAAGGACGCGGAGATCGATGCGCGTCCGCGCTTCCGCTGGCTGGATGTGCAGCAGCTGATCCTGAAACCAATTATGGCTGGGATTGTTGGCCTTGGCCCCCACAAACCACACGCCGATGCGCCGCTGCTCGAGCAGCGCGCGCTTGGGCCCACGGCGGCGCGCGGCGGGGGCGGGCACATAATTGTGCTGCTGCATTACCGCGCGGATGCGGGCCAGACTCTCGGGCGCGACGATCTCAGGCTGGTTGATCGCACGCGACACAGTCGCGGGAGACACGCGGGCCTTGCGGGCGATCTCGGTGATCAACATGGGGTGGCGGGGTGAAAATCAGGTGAAATTTTCAAGAAAATGAATGAAAACCTGCCCCATCCCGGTCAAGCGCTTTCGGCGACGGCAGTTGCCGATGAGTTGCCGGACGGAGCGGCCCGGCTATCTCTTCAGGGCGCGCTTCCAAGCACCCTCGTATTCCCGGCGCGCGCGGATCGCATCGGGCCAGGGGTGCGGATTGGTGCTCACGTGGTAGCCGTGGCTCATGCCGAGCTCCGGGCAGGTCCACAGCGCGCCGCCGGGTCGCGGACCGGCCAGCCAGCAGGCGAAGAGATCCTCCACGAAACCGAGATAGTCGACAAACTCCGGGGTGAGCTTGCCGCGGCCGTCGGTGACCGGCACCTGGCAGTGCTGGCTGTTGAAGGGCCGCAGGTGAAACATTTGCGAGGCTTGGATGAGCTTGGGCCACGCGAGCAGCCGGCGCGAGTAGTCTGGCGGCAGCATGTGTTTGGAGACGGCGAAGTGGGAGTGGTCCCACGTCACGGGCAGCAACTCGCCCGTAGCGTGCCGGTAGAGGCGGGCGATCTCGTCGAACTTCTCCGGCGTCTCCGTACAGGTGTCGCGGTGCGTCTCGAGGTGCACTGCCACGCCGAGCGCACGAGACTCCCGGATGAGTTTTGCGGCTACCCTTGCGGCCTCCGCGGGCGGGGTGTCGTGATCGAGGAGCTGGATGTTGATGAATTTCACGCCGAGGTCGCGCTGATCGCGCAACCGGGGAAGCGCGGCGGCGACGCTCTTCGCGTCAAAGCCGCTCATGAGCTCGAGCCCTCGCTGGCGGGCGCCCTCGGCCAGCTCGGGCGTGACATAGGCGCACACGCCATCAAACCCGGCGGACTGGATCTCCCGTAGCTTGCGGGCGAGGGGCCACTCGCGCTTGGCGGAGGGATACGCGATCATCGACCAAGGTGTGGCGCACTGAATCAAGCGGGGGGTGGAGGGGGTAATTTTCATGATAATTCTGAAAAAACATGAAAACGGTTGTTGAATTGGTGAACTGCGCGAGCTTATTCCCCGAGCTCCCGTGTGTGGCGCGCCCATTTTGCGCCACGCGCAAAATCCCCCGCTCCGGCGTATGTCCCTTCCTTTCGTCAACCGTGCCTCGTGGATCTGGTCGCGCGAGGCCACCCATGCGGCTCCGCCGCCCAGCGAGTCCACGCCGTCGCATTATCAGGTGAGGCTGTTTCGGCGTGCCTTTGAGGTGGCCGAGCCGGCGGCCGCTCGGCTGGAGGTACATGTTTCGGGCGACAGCCGTTATCTCTTCTATTGCAACGGCGAGCTGATCGGTCGCGGCCCGGCCAAGGGCGACGTCAATCACCACTTCTACGAGACCTTCGACCTTAGTTCGCGCCTGCGACGGGGGCGCAATGTACTCGCCGCTCTCGTCCTGGATATGTCGCGCGTCGCGCACCGGCCCGCGCTCCTTGGTGCGCCTTGCTCGGTGATGACGTATGCCGGCGGGCTCGTGCTCGAAGGCTCATTGGTCGATACGGCGAGCGGTGCGGTGGAGCGGCTCGACACCGATGCGCAGTGGAAAGTCGCCGTGGATCGCGCGCATCGTTTTCAGAACGAGGGTACGACGTTCGAGGGCTACCTCGGCTACTTCGAACATCGCGTCTCCGGAGAAAGCCCACGCGGCTGGACCGCGCCGGAATTCGACGATGGCGCGTGGCCCGCCGCCACCGTGCTGTATAAGGCGGAGCGGCTGGAAAACCGGCGCGATCCCACGAGCCCTTACGGGCTCGTGCCGCGCATGATTCCGATGTTGGAGGAGGGTGGGGCGGAGGAGTTTCCCGAGCGCGGGGGGGTGACGTTGCCGCTCTACATCGCGGCCCACTCCACTTGGGAGGGTGTGCTCGATGCGGCCACGCTCACGACGGCTTTTCCTCGCCTGGAGATTGCGGGCGGCGCGGGTGCGACCGTGCGGCTGCACTATGCCGAGGCGCGTCGGCTGCCCTGGGGCACCCCAGAGGCAAAGCTGCTCGGCCGGCAGCAATCGCTGGAAAATCTCGCCTCGCACTACGCCGACGAGAGCACGGGCTGGACGTTTGATCCCCGCGGCAAGATCACCGGCTGGTGCGATATATGGGAGCCCGCAGGCGAGGGCACGGCGTCGGCGCCGGAGATTTTCGAGCCGCTGCACTGGCGCACCTTCCGGTACGTCGGCCTGAAGATCCAGACGGGCGGCGCGCCGCTCGAGCTGCGCGCTGTGCGACAACGCTTCACGGCGTATCCATACAGGCTGGATGCGAGCTTTGCCTGCTCCGATCCGAGACTGGAGAAAATCTGGCAGGCCTCGCTCCATACGATGCGGCTCTGCTCGCACGAGACCTTCGAAGACTGTCCGTATTACGAGCAGATGCAGTACGCGGGCGATACCATGATCACTTCGAAGATCGCGATGCTGGCGACGGGCGACTACCGTCTTTCCCGGCAGGCGCTCTATCACTTCGACTGGTCGCGGCTCTCCGATGGGCTCACCCAGAGCCGCTATCCCTCGCGGCTTGTGCAGGTCATCCCCTCGTGGTCGCTGCACTGGATCACCAATATCCGCGACTACGCCTACTGCTCCGGCGACCTCGCGACTGCGCGCGACGTGATGCACGGTGTGCGCGCGGTGCTCGATTGGTTCAAGCGCCACACGGATGACGACGGGCTGCCGGCCAGGCTGCCGTTCTGGAATATCACCGACTGGTGCCCATGGTGGCCGCGCGGCGTGGTGCCGGGGGCTGCCGATGGCCCCACGTGCATCATTTCGGCGCAGTACGTCGTCGCGCTCGAGGAAGCGGCGGACCTGAGCGCGCTTACGGGCGATGCCAGGCACGCGGAAGAATACCGCGCTGAGGCCGCCGCGCTCAGGCCCAGGATCCATGCGCGCTTCTGGTCCGAGAGCGAGGGCGTGTACTTCGACCGTCCCGGCGGGCCGGAAATCAGCCAGTACGGCAACGCTTGGGCCGTGCTCTGCGGCGCGGCCGGCGAGCGCGAGCGCTCCCGCCTGCTGCAGCGCTATCCCGCCGACCCTAAGCTCGCGCCAGGCTCGTTTTTTTGGTGGCACGCCGGTTTCCGCGCTCTGGAGCAGTGCCGCGCTTATGATCGGATGCCCGAGTTTCTCGGCCCCTGGCATGAGATGATCGAGTACGGGCTCTCGACCTTCGTGGAGGAAAACAGCTACTGGCGCTCGCTCTGCCACGCATGGAGCGCGCACCCCGCGCTGGAGTTTATGACGCGCATCCTCGGCGTCACGCCGACCCAGCCCGGCTTTGCCGCGATCGAGATCGCGCCGCATCGCTGCGGGCTCGCGCACGCGAGCGGGAGCGTCTGCACGCCGCGCGGGTCGGTGCGGGTGGCGTGGCACCTGCAGGGCAACGTGTTTTCGCTCGAGGCCGAGGTGCCTGCGGCGACACCGGTGCGGGTGCGCCTGCCGGGTGGCACGGTTAAGGAGTTTGCGGGCGGAAAATTTATCCTCGAGGAAAAGATCGCCGGATGACCGCGGCCCTCCAGCTCCGCCACGAACAAGGCCGGCACGTCGAGATTGCGACTGCCGATGGCCGGTTGCTGTGGCGCTATGTCTACGTGCCCGACACGCCGGCCAACGAGTCGCCTCGTCCTTATGCGCATCCGATGCAGATGCCGACGGGCGAGGTACTCACCAATTTCCGCCCCAACGATCACCCCTGGCATCACGCGCTGAGCCTCACGCTCACGAGTGTCGATGGCGTAAATTTCTGGGGTGGTCCGTCCTATCGTGCAGCCGAGGGCTATCGTTGGCGCGACGACCATGGCATCCAGGTGCATCGCACTTGGACGGCGTTGGAGCCGGGCTGCTTGGAGGAGGTTGTCGAGTGGCGCGAGCAGGCGACCGGTGCGGTGCTGCTGGAGGAGGCGCGCGAGCTGCGCACGTCGCTCCTGCCCGAGGGCGGCTGGTCGCTGCGGTGGACGAGCGCGCTGCGCAACGTCACGGGTCGCGAACTTACGCTCGGAAACTATCACTCGACCGGTGGCCTGGCAGGTTCTCACTACACGGGCCTTCAATTTCGCGGGGCGCGCGAGCTGCTCGATGAGCATGGCGATACGCAGCTCGGCATCGAGGGCGAGGCCGGGCGCGAGGGCGAGGCAGCCCTGCACGGCGCGCAAGCGCGCTGGATGGAGTGGCGCTGCCAGCACGACGGTTCCCTGCGCCGCACCCGCATCCGCTTCGAAAACCTCGATGGCCCGCTGCCGTGGTTCGTGCGCGCAAAGAATCCGGTGGCGGCGTTTGCCTTTCATCGCGAGCATCCGCAGGCTCTCGGTGCCGGCGCCACCCTGCGACTCGATCACGCGCTGACTTTCTCCCCCGCATGAGCATCGATCGAAAAACTTTCCTGCGTCGCGCGGCGCTGGGCGCCGCGGGTCTCGTCGCTGCAGCCCGCGCGACTGCGCAGTCGCCCTCGGGCAGCGGGGCGGCGCTTGCTCCCTTCGATCCCGCCCGGCCCGATGGTTTCTGGCGCGATGTACGCGCGCAGTATCCGCTGGCGAGTTCGCTGGCGTATTTCAATACTGGCGGCCTCGGCCCCGCGTGCCGCCCTGCGCTGGAAGCGATGGAGCAGACGACGCGCAGGCTCCAGGAGCGCGCCGAGCACGGTCACGGGCTCTTTGCCGGAGCGCGCGCGACGACCGCGAAGTTTCTCGCCGCGGAGCCGGCGGAGATTGCCTTCGTGCGCAATGCCACCGAGGGCAATGCCATCGTCGCCGCCGGCCTCAAGCTCGCAGCGGGCGACGAAGTAATCTTCGAGTCTCATGCGCACCCCGGCGGCTCGTTTCCGTGGCTCCAGCAGCAGCGGCTCAAGGGGATTGTGGTGAAGATCTTCGAGCCCTCGGCTCGCAGCCCCGAGGAGAATATCGAGCGTATCCAAAGACTCATGACCTCGCGCACGCGCGTGGTGCAGGTCTCCCACGTCACCGCCCCCACCGGCATCGTCATGCCGGCGGTCGGCATCGGAAAGCTCTGCCGCGAGCGCGGCGCGTGGTTCCATGTCGATGCGGCGCAGTCCGTCGGCATGGTGCCGGTTTCGGTGGGTGAGCTGGGCTGCGACTCGCTCGCGACGAGCGGGCACAAGTGGCTCGGCGCGCCCTTGGAGACGGGCATCCTCTTTGTGCGCAAGGATCGGCTGGACGACGTGCAGCCCACGCTCGTCGGGGCGTACTCGGGCGACGTCGAGGCCCTGCCCGGCGAGCTGAAGCTCGATAAGACAGCGGTGCGCTACGAGTACGGCACTCGCAACTCGGCCGCGGCGGTGGGGCTCGCGGCGGCGATGGCCTTCCAGGAGCAGATCGGGCGCGCCCGCATCGCCGCGCGCGGGCGGGAGCTGGCCGCGATCGTGCGCGCGGGCCTCGAGCGAGTGCCAGGCGTGGAGATCCTCACGCCGTCGCGGCCCGAGCTCTCCGCCTCCATGGTCACCTTCCGCCACGCGACGGTGACGCATGACGCGCTTTTTGGAAAACTCCTCAAGGACCACGCGATCCGGGCACGGCCCGTGACCGAGGAAAAGCTCAATGCCCTGCGTGTCTCCACCCACTGCTTCAATTCCCCCGCCGAGTGTGAAGCACTCGGGCGCGCTGTCGCGCAGATCGTGAAAGGCGCGTGATGCGGCGTGGATGCGAGCAAAGGGGAGCAGTGGCGGTGATGCTCGCCGCCCCCACGCTTGGGTGGCGTTTCGGGCTGCCGCCGCGCTCCCTCGGCGTGCGACGGCAGGCTTGCCGGGACTTACTCCACCTCGACGATCATCTCGATCTCGACGACGGCGCCGAGCGGCAGCGAGCCCATGCCGAGCGCCGCGCGGGCATGCTTGCCCTTGTCGCCGAAGACGCCGACAAGCAGGTCGGAGCAGCCGTTGATGACCTGCGAGTGGCCCGTGAAGTCTTCCGTGGCGTTGACGAAGCCGGAGACCTTCACGATCCGCTTCACCTTGGAGAGATCGCCGATCTCCTTCTTGAGTGTGGCGAGCAGCGCCAGCGCGGTCTCGCGCGCGGCGGCGTTGGCCTCCTTGTCGGTGGCCGTCTTACCCACCTTGCCGACGATGACTTTGCCCTCGGCGTTGCGGGGCAGATGCCCTGCAAGATAGACCAACGATCCGCTCCGCACGGCGGAGACGTAGTTGGCGACAGCCGCGCTCGTCGGCGGCAGCTTCAAGCCGAGCGCGGCGATCTTCTGCTCGGGCGTCGTGGCGGATTGCGCCCCGAGCGGGGCGGCGACGAGCAGCGCAAAGGCGAGGGCAGCGAGGGTATGGCGTGGGGACATGCCGCGAGCATGAGACTGGAGGCGCAGGAGGCGAGCCGACTTTGAATTTTATGAACACGTGGCGAACAATCCTCGGGGTCTGCCTGCTGGCCCCGGCAGCGTGGGCGGCGGAGTTGAAACACGATTTCTACCTCTGCGTGACCCTGAGCGGGCAGGGGCAGGTGATGGGCACGGCGAAGAAGGCGGCCCCCAGCGGGCTCTATCGCTCGAGCGACCGGGTCAATTTCGAGCACCTCGGCTTCAGCCACATCCGCGTCTTCTACGCGACCCACGATATCCGGGATTCGGATACGCTCTTCGTCTCCGTGCTGGATGGCGTCGTGCGCGCGCGTGAGCGCGGCACGAAGTGGCGCACGATGACCGGCTGGGACATGACGGAGCCGAAGGGCATCGCATTCGATCCTGGCGCGCCCGATCACATCTTCGCAGGCCTGCCCGATGGCATCGCTTTCTCTCCCGATCGAGGCCAGACGTGGCAGCGTCGCCAGTCCGGCATCAAGCGCGCTTACACGCACCCGATCGTTGTCGATCGCACCAAGGCGGGCCGCGTCCTCGCCGGCACTGAGCTCGGCCTCTACGTGAGTGAAGATGAGGCCAGGACGTGGAAGCTCGTCCTGCCCACGCAGAAGGTTGTCTACGATATCCAGCAGTCGCCTCACGATCCCAAGATATTCCTCGCCGTCACCTCGGCCGACGGCGCGTTTCGCTCTGCCGATGGGGGGCGCACCTGGCAGCCTATCGCAGGCGTGCCCAAGGCCCATACTCTGCACAATATCGAGTTCGACCGGCGCGATCCGCTGCGCCTGGTCGTCGCGGGCTGGGGGCTGGGCATCCTCGTCTCGGAGGATGGTGGCAAGACCTGGGTCGACCGCAGCGCCGGACTCCCCGGCCGCGATGTGTGGCGCGCGGTGCTCGATCCCGACATCCCGGGCCGCATGTACACGGCGACGCACCTGAAGCCGCTCCAGGCCTCCGACGACTATGGCCGCACCTGGCGGCCGATCGCCTTTGAGCAAGTGATGGCGTTTCACATGACCTTTGTCCCGAAAAAGGAGGCGCGATGAAAACCGTGCGCGTACTAGGACTATTCTCTCTTCTCGCCGCCGGCGCGCTGGCCCAGCCGTCGTTTACCGGCCCGATGCCGGATGCGACGCCTCTCGACGATGCCTCGCTGCGCCGCGCGGCCTATCGCGCCCGCATCGAGGAGGTGCTCAAGTGGCGCTCCGAATTGCCCAAGCCCGACGACCCCAAGACCGTGGGCCTCGCGGAGATCGCCGCCAAGCTCGCCCGTCGTGAAGACGCTGCGCTCTGCTCTGAACGCGTGGTGGAGCTGATGAAGACGCCGTCGAGCGACATGTTTTGGATGTTCCCGGTGGCATGCATCTCGTACCTCGGCCGGGATCAACTCACGACCGAGGCCAAGGCCGCGATCCGCGAGGCCTGGCGCACCTACATGCCGCTGCGCGGCGATACCGAAAATCACTGGGTAATGTATTACTCATCGCTCTACCTGATGGCGCAGCTCTGGCCCGACGATCCGGGTGAGAGGTGGTACAACGGCAAGAGCTCCAAGGAAAACTTCGCCGAGGCCGAGGGCTTCCTCCGCGAGTGGATGCGCATCACGACCACCATCGGCCAGGGTGAGTATGACTGCACGCACTACATCGGTGAGTACTCGATCCCGATGCTGTTTCTCGCCTCGTGGGCCAGGGATCCCGAGATGCGCCAGCGTGGCCGGATGATGCTCGACTATGTGATGGCCGACTTTGCCGTCGATACGCTCGATGGCATGTACATCGGCGCCCATGCGCGCACCGACGATCGCAACGTCGTCGAGAAATGGAACGGTCTCTCGTCCTTCTTCGCCTGGCTGATGTTTGGCAACACCCCGCCGACGGCCAGCTACGGCGGCTGGGGTCTCTACTTCGCCGCTGCCGCGGTCAACTACGAGCTCCCCGAGGTGATCTACCGCATCGCGACCGATCGCTCCGGCGCCTACACGCAGTATGAGCGGAAACGCACGCGGCACCGCTGGCGCAACAGCGACCTGCGCAATGCCCCCGTCTACAAGACCACCCATGTCACGCGCGACTATGCGCTCGGCTCCGATCAAGGCGGCCTGCTGCAGCCGATCCAGCAGCACTCGTGGGATGTGACGTGGTCGGTGCCCGATCCGCGCGGGGTCCACAACACCCTGTTCTCCGTGCAGCCTTTTTTCGGGCCGCACGAGCTCATGATGTACTTCACGGAGATGCCCGACTACATGTCCTTCGCGGTCACGCAGCAGGCCAAGCCCACCTACATCAGCGAGAGCAAGCTTCTCGGCGGCTCGCCTTATGAGCAGATCTATCAGCAGGACGACGCCCTGATCACGCTCAGCGAGATACCCGAAGACGCTCCCTTCAAGCATCTGAACGGCTTCTTTTCCAAGGACCTCACCAAGCTGGAGGAGGATGCCTCCGGCTGGATCTTCGCACAGGGCGGCCGCGCCTACCTCGCGTACCGCCCTCTCGCGCCGTACGAGTGGCGGCCTATCGAGGGCGGTGGCAAGCGCCTCTACTCGCCGCACCGGCACAATGGCACGATCCTTCAGGTCGCGAGCCAGAGCGAGTTTGCGAGTTGGGATGCGTTCAAGGCCGCGATCCGCGCCTTGCCGCTCACGATCGAGCGCGAGCCCAAGGTCCGCGTGAGCTTCACCACCCTGCGCGGAAAAAAGCTCGAGTGCGTCTACGGCGCTGCGCCCAAGGTCGACGGCCGTGTGATCGACCACGCGAAGCAGTGGAAGCTCTTCGAGGGCCCTTACCTCAATGCCGAGGTCGGCAGCCAGACGCTCACGATCACGCACGGCCGGCTAAAGCGCGTGCTTGATTTTAATACCGTGACGATCACGGACTCGGTGAAATGATCGCGCCGATCCAGCAAGTAGGCCAGCCCTTGGGGGCGGGAGCCGACGTGCCGAGGACGTCTGTGCCCGCCCTCGCGGGCTGGGCGGCCGGAAGGTGGGTCGCCGTTTTTCACGTCGTTTCCGCGCTGTGCTTGATCGTCTGCCTATCGCTCCGCGCCGCGGAAGAGCCCCTCGCGCCGCATGCGCTGCTCCAGCGGCTATGCGATGACTTCGGCGGCCGCGTCACCGGCTCCCGCGCCAATGCGGGCGCGCTAGATCGTCTCGCCGCCGAGCTCCGCGCGCTCGGCTACGCCCCCGAGAAGCAGGCGTTTTCGATGCCGGGCTGGGAGCGCGGCGATGATCGCGTAGAGCTGCTCGCGCCCTTTCCCCGCCGGCTGCGGGTGGCGGCGCTGGGCTACACGCAGCCGCATCCGGCCTTCGATGCCGCGGTGATCGCGATCGGCAATGGTCGCCTGGAGGATTATCCGAAAGACGCGGCTGTGGCGCGCGGCCGTGTCGGCCTGCTCGCCTCGGGCTCGCCGCTGCAAACGCGCGAGATCGTGGCCGCGGCGCAGGAGCGCGGCTTGCGCGGCATCCTCTTCGTCAACCGCGAGGGCGGGGGGCAGTTGCTCGGGCGCTCAGGGAGCTTTGTCGGCACGCCGCTGCCCATCCCGGTGTACTCCATCGCCCAGGAGGAGGGGCGCTGGCTGGAGCGCCTGGTCGCGCGTGGCACGGAAGTGCGTGTGCGCTTGGAGACGCGTTCGCGCTGCCTGCCCGTCCAGACGGCCAATCTCCGCCTCTTCATCCCGGGCAAGAGCCCGGCCCGGCTGATCGTCGGCGCTCATTTCGATAGCTGGGATCTCGGTCAGGGCGCGATGGATAATGGCCTCGGCATCGCTCAGCTCTATGCCCTGGCCCGCGCGCTCCGCGGCGCGACGCCGCATCACACCATCGAGCTCGTTTGGTTTAACGGGGAGGAGCAGGGGCTCTTCGGCTCGCGCCATGCCGCCTCCGTGCTCGGCGATACGCCCGTGGTGGCGATGCTCAATCTCGACATGGTCGGCGTGCCCATCGCGGTAAATGCGCTCGGCGATGCTTCCCTCGTGCCGGTGCTCGAGCGCTGGGTCGCGGCTCGCCCCGAGCGGCAGAGGCTTCCCAAGGGCGTGGAGAACATGAACTGGATGGGCAGCGACCATACGCCTTACCAGTTTGTCGGCGTGCGCTGCCTCACTTTCAATGCGCCCATCCCGCGCGAGTCCGTGCGCTACTACCACGACTTTGCCGATACCATCGACAAGGTCCCGCCGGCGCTCATCGATGACTCCGCGGCGGTCGTGATCGACCTGGTGCGCGCACTCGCGGATGACGCGTCGCTCGCACCCTTTCGCCGCTCGCGCGAGGAGAGCGCTGCGCTTTTTACCACGCCGGGCCTCGACAAGCGCTTGCGCGCGGTGGGCCTATGGCCGTTTTGAACCCACGCCGGGGAGCCAGATCGGGCGCGTTTTACTTGCAGTTGCTATGCGTTTGAGAAGATCGTTGGGGGTATGAATCCCCCATCCGATCCCAAGGTTGAGAAGTACATCCTTACTGTTCGCGAGGTGCTCCGTCGCTCCACGCAGGACAAAGCCTTTCGCCAAGCTGCGTTGGCCGATGCGGACAAGGTGATCGAGCAGGTCGGCGGCCTCACGATCCCTCCGGAGCACCGCGGGAAGGTCCGTTTCGTCGAAAAGGCAGGAGAGAAGGGGCATCTGCTGCCGCCTTTCGGCGTTGCGCCGGATGCTTCCGAGCTCAGCGATGCGGAGCTCGAGGCAGTCGCCGGCGGCGGCAGCCCTTGGTGCTGGTTCACGAGCGGCTGCTACTGCTTCTTCACGAAATAGCGGAGCCCGCTCAGGCGAGCGCGAGCACCGAGGGGAAGCGCCCCGGTTGCGCGAGACGCAGCCAGGTGTAGCCGATCCCCGCGAGGCCTTGGAAAAATCCTGGGCCGGCCGGCAGTGCCACGGAGCCGTAGGCATTGTAGCCGCCCGCGGCGCGGGCCTTGGCGAGCAGCGCGCCAGCGCGAGCGCGGGCTAGCGCCGCGAGCTCCGGGCGCCGCAGCGCGGCGGCTGCCGTCTCCAGGATGTCGATCAACCCCGCCTCGCCGCAGCAGCAGTGATCGATGAGCGGCGTGGGAGCATCCGCGATCGCCCGGAGCGCGTGGCCTATGTCCGCCTCGAGCGCGGGTGTATCTACGATGCCGATACAGGCCAGCCGGGCGAGGAGGATGCCTGGCGCGCCGTGGCACCAGGCGAGCGTGCAGCGCCGCGCCTGCCGCGCGGCTCGCGCATCCCCGCGCAGATCGAGCCAGTTGCCGCGCTCGGGTGAGAAAAGCGTGGCTTCGTAGGCGAGCCCGCGCGCCGCGGCGGCGGAGAAGCGCCCGTCGCCGGTCGCCGCTGCGAGGCGGGCGAGCGCAGCGCTGGGGCCAGAAGCGCCGTGGGAGAAGCCGCCGAGCGCCGCGCCATCGTGCGGCCAGCTGCCGTCTGCCGCTTGGGCGGCGAGCAGGCGCTCCCCCCAGACGAGGGCGGAGGAGCGGGATTGCGGCAGGGTTTCGGAGACGGTGGGTGAGAGTGCGACGAGTGCCGCGCCCGCTGCTCCGGAAAGGAGATCGATATCGGTGTCGTGTGGCTGGGGCAGGAGCAGGTCGGCGAGCCGCAGCGTGGGCGCCTGCCAGCGAGCGCTCCGCAGCCAGCGCGCGCCGTGGGTGAGCGCGTACACGATGCCCGCCCGGCCGAGGCCTGCGCCCGGCGGCAGGCGCCGGAGATGCCTGCGCTCGCCCCTGGCATCGGCGAGGGCGATGCTGAGCGGCGTGAAAGTCTGGCGTGCGAGCACGGCCCACGCCGCATCGCCCGTGGCGCGATGCAGCGCGGCCAGAAACAGGCCCACGCCCGCCGCCCCATCGTAGAGCACGGCATCGAGTGGCTTGAGTTGGAATCGCCCTGCCCGCGGCAATAGTTGCGGCGCCAGCCACGTGAGCCCGTTGCCGGTCGGCGCTGCCTGGTCTGCCAGCTGCCGGCCGATCTCCACCGCCGCGGCCAGCAGCTCCCTTGAAGTGGCCGGTTTAGCGGGGCGGAGGGCGCGAGGTGCCGCGCGCCGCGTCGCGTTTGCCTCATCTGCGGTTCCTCCCAGTGTGGCCACGGCAAAGGCGGAGCGGATCAGGGCGGCTTGCCGATGCGTTTCCGCGGGGGAGAGCGAGGCGAGCCTGCGCCGGAGCGTAGTCCACCCGCTCGCTATGAAAAATCGCGGGAGGTTGCCGGCATCCGTCTCGAGCTGTCGGCTCGATGCTCGCATTTGGAGGAGCGGTACATCGATTCGCGCGAGTGCAGCGATCTCGGCGGGGATCAGCGCGGCCTCGGCGGGGCCGAGGCTGGCGAGAGCCTTGGCCACGCGCTCGAGCTCGAGGCTGTAGGTCGCTCCGTCGCGCAGCGCCGCCGGCTGGGCCGCCGCGCGCAGCACCCGGCCGTAGACCTCGGTGGGGCGGGCCACGTGCCGCACCCGCGCGGTCCGAAGCGCGGCCAGCGGGCTGCCGGCGCGCAGCAGCGCCGTGCGCTGGCGGCGAAGCAGCGTGTGCATCGCGCGAAAGCCCCGCTCGATCTCCCGCGCGTAGTGGGCGGCGGCGAGAGGCTTGCCGCGCAGGCGCGGGCGGTGCGGGCCATCGCTGCGGATGCCCTCGCCCCCGAGGGCGCTGATGTCCGCGGCTTTCCCGCCGGTGGGCAGCCACGTGGGCAGGAGGCCCACGCTGAGGACGGTTTGCTCGAGCTCGCCCGCCCCTTTGGCGAGGCCGGGCCGGAGCATCACCTCGAGGTCGATGGGTACGGGAAACTCGCCTGCGGCGATCCAGTTTTCCGCATGGAAATCGGCGCCGCCCAGCACGTGTAGGAGCGCGAGCTGTGCGCCGGTGCGCACGAAGTGCCGGCTCGCGGCGGCGCCATCGCAGCAGGGCGCGGGGTCGATCCACTCCATCCAGCCATAGTCGCCGCGGTGCCAGGTGGCGACTGTCCGCTGCCGGGGGCGGGCGCCGCGAGCGTGCAACCAGTCCAGTAGTGCGAAATAGCCCGCCTCCGCTGCCAGCGAGCGCGGCTTGTAGACTAGGTGCGTGCCGCTCGCGAAGCGGAGCTCCACCGCCGTGCGCCCTCCTCGATGCGGGTCGGAGAGGCCGCCGCGGCACGCCGTCACGACCCCGAGTGCGCGACCTCGGTTGAAGCGCGCAGCCAGCCCCGCTGCGTCGCCGGCAAGGCGCGCCCCGAGCTCGTTCCACGTGGCGGCGATCGCGTCCACGATCCCGCAGCAGAGTCGGATCAGCACCGGGTAGTTGGCCTCCAGCAAGGCCGCGCGCGTCTGCGCCAATTCGGCGACGAAGTCCTCGCGGTCGCCGGGCCGGTCGACGAGGAGCGCAGCGGAGCGGAAGAGGCCGAGCTCAAACTCCAGCGTTGGCGTCGATGTGGTCTCGATCCAGGCGGCGAGCAATCGGCAGGCCTCGGCGTGTAGCGGCTCGGGCAGAGTGGGGTCAAGGAGGGCCCGTCCTTCCGCGACAAAGGGCTGGCTCCACCCCGCCCAGCCCCCTGCGCCGGCAGCATGAGCGGTGGCGGGCGTGGTTAAATGACGACGCACCGCCTCCCAGCGTTTTGTCCAGCAGGGCAGGGGCGCTTGCTCGTGCCACCGGCCGGCCCCGAGACGGGCCCGGGCAGCGGCTGGTTCCCAGCCTGAGAGGGCGAGCCGCGCAGCGAGCGCCGCCTCGCCTCCGCCGGGCAGCAGCGTTTCCCAGCGCGCCCAGAGCGTGCGGGCGCGAGCTTCGCCTTCCTCGCTGGCCACGGGCGTCCACGTCGCGCCGAAGCGCTCCGCCAGCGTCGCGGCGCGCGCGGCCAGGGTGGCGGCGGAGGGCGAAAGGGGAAGGTCGGATGGCACGTCGGCACGAGCGAAGCCCCCGGCTGCGCGACGGCAATACCTCCCTGTGCAACGGCGCGAATTAAACCGTGGCCGCCTCGGTGTTGCGTTTGGCCGCCGGAGCGCCCACGTAGTTCGGCGGTCCCTTACCCCGCTCTGATCATGCACCCTACGCGTTTACTTCTGCTCGTCCTTTCGCTGGCTCTCGGCGCGGCTGCTTCCGCGGCATCGGCGCGCAAGCCCAATATCATCTTCATCATGGCCGACGACCTCGGCTACACCGACGTCGCCTGCTTCGGCAGCAAGTACTACGAGACGCCCAATATCGACCGGCTCGCCTCGCAGGGGATGAAGCTCACCAACTACCATCATCATCAAAACTGCGCGCCCACGCGCGCCGCGCTGATGACGGGCCAGTACGCGCCGCGCACCGGGCTTTATACGGTGGGGGGTATCGATCGCTTCGATTGGCAGCAGCGTCCGCTGCGCCCGGTCGACAACGAGCCCAATCTCAAGCTCGACCGCACCCTCATGCCCGCCGCCCTCAAAAGTGCCGGCTACGTCACCGGCATGTTTGGCAAGTGGCACCTCGGCAACGCCGCCGAGTATCACCCGTCCCGGCGTGGCTTCGACGAAGCGCTCGTCACCGAGGGCAAGCACTTCGATTTCGAGACCCGGCCCAAGTTTGAGTATCCGAAGGGGCAATACCTCGCGGATTTCCTCACCGATCGCGCGGTCGATTTCATCAAGCGTCACAAGGATGCGCCGTTCTTCCTCTACCTGCCGCACTTTGGCGTGCACTCGCCCTTTCAGGCCAAGCCCGAGCTGATCGCGAAGTTCAAGGACAAGCCCCCCGTCGGCGGCCACAAGAGCCCTATCATGGCGGCGATGATCGCGAGCGTCGACGAGAGCGTGGGCCGCGTGATGGCCACGCTCGACGAGCTCAAGCTCGCGGAGAACACCGTGCTCATCTTCACGACCGATAATGGCGGCGTCGGCGGCTACTCCCGCTCCGGCGTGCAGAAGGCCAACGAGATCACCGACAATGCTCCGCTGCGCAGCGGCAAGGGCAGCCTCTATGAAGGCGGCACGCGCGTGCCCTTCGTCGTGCGCTGGCCGGGTGTCGTGCCCGCCGGCACGACCAATAACACTCCCGGCATCCACGTCGATATGTACCCCACGCTCGTTTCGATCGCGGGCGGCAAGATGCCAGCGACTCAGGCCTTCGACGGCGAGAGCTTGGTGCCGCTCTTCCGCGACGCCAAGGCCACCCTCTCGCGTGAGGCGATCTATCAGCACTTTCCCGGCTACCTCGGCGCGGGCGACAATACCTGGCGCACGACGCCCGTCGGCACCATCCAGGCGGGCGACTGGAAGCTCATGGAGTATTTCGAAGATGGGCGCCTGGAGCTCTACAACCTTAAGGATGACATCGGTGAAGAGAAGAATCTCGCCACCGCGATGCCGGAGAAGGCGCAGGAGCTGCACGCCAAGATGAAGGCGTGGCGCGCCGCGATCGGCGCTCCCATGCCCACGCCCAATACGCCGCGAGAGGCCGAGGGTAAAAAGAAGGGCGGCGGCAAAAAGAAGAAGAAGGCCGACAAGGGCGAGGTCTGAGCGCCCGGGCCGCGGGTGCGGCCCACAAAAAAGGACGGATCGCAAGATCCGTCCTTTTGCTTTTGGGAGATTCGAAGGGCGGCCCGATCACCGGGCGCGCCCTACTTTTTACTGATCCTTCTTCTTCTTGCCGCCGCCCTGTCGGCCTGCGGCGAATTCTTCCTTCGAGAGCTTGCCGTCGCTGTTCTTGTCCATCGCGGCAAAGCGCTTCTTGAGGGCGTCTTCCTTGCCCTTGCCCGCGGCTGCGGCGATGAACTCGGCTTCGCTCACGGAGCCGTCGCTGTTGGTGTCGGCCTTGGCGAAGGGATCGCCGCCCTTGCCCTTTTTGCCTTCGGCGGCAAACGAAGCGAGGGGGAGGGCAAGCGCGCCGATCACGGCGGCCACGAGGATGTTCTTGGTGAGTTTCATGATTTTGGGTTGATCGCAAAGCGGAGTATTTCCGTTGCCAACGCGGAGACGATGCTTCGCCCGTTTGGTTTCATCGCAGTGCTAGGGCAGCCGGCCTTCCTTCTCGCCCACGAGGGAAACAGGGCAAGCCGCTGGCGAAATCGCCCAAAACCGTGCGCAAATTCTGCTCACGCCGCACTGCGCCTGCGCAATCTCTGCGCAAAACGCAGTCTTGAGTCGCCCCGCGCAACCTTGGCGGGCAAAGCATCGTCGCATCCCCCAGTGTGCGGAGCCTCCAGCCCCGCAGAGATTCGTCTCCCCCATGAACACCCAAAACTCTCTTCCGCTTTCGTCGACCCGTCGCTTGGGCCGGCTGTTCCTCTCGCTTGCGGCATTTGCGATCGTTTCCACCCTGGCCAGCGCACAACCCGCGGATGCTCCGCGCCGCCGTGGCGGCGATGAGGGCGGCGGCGAGCGCCGCGCTGCGTCTCCCGCCGAGGCGCAGGCCCGCATGATCAATGCGTTGCGGGAGCGCATGGGCGTTACCAACGATGAGGAGTGGGGCCTTATTTCTGAGCGCATCCAGAAGGTCAGCGAAGCGCGTCGCGCTCTGGGTGGCGGTCTCGGCGGTCCCGGCGCCATGATGTTTGCCGGCGGCCCGCGCGGTCCCGGTGGCGCCGGCGGCCCAGGCGGAGATCGCGGGGCCACTGGCGCGGCTGGAGATCGCGGCGCCTTCCGCGGTCCTCCGCAGCGCGGCGGCTCTCCCGAGCAGGCGGCTCTTGTCCAGGCCGTTGCCGATAAGCTCCCCGACGCCGAGATCAAGGCCCGCCTCGCCAAGCTGCGCGAGACCCGCAAGGCCAACGAAGCCAAGTTGGAAAAGGCGCAGGATGAGCTGCGCGCCGTGCTCACCGTCCGCCAGGAGGCGCAAGCCGTCCTGCTCGGCCTGCTCAATTAACCCGGACGTTTTTCTCGTGCCGACCGATACCGCCGCCAACGTAGCGGCGCCCGCTGTCGTCCCTGAGCTGCTGGCCCGCATGATTGCGGACCGCAAGCTCACGACCAGCGACGCGCGCGCCTATCTTCAGCAGCAGCCCTCCGCCGAGGCTCAGACCGAGGAGCAGGTGCTCCGCTGGCTCGCCCGGGAGTACGGCGTTACGTTTGTCACGCTCGATGAGCTCGAGCCCGATAAGCAGGTGCTCTCGCTTTTCCCGGCGCGTCTGCTCCTTCGCGATGAGCTGCTGCCGCTCCGTCGGGTGGAGAACGAGATCGAGATCGCCACCAGCCGCCTCTTCGCCACGCAGGGCCTCGATGGCCTCAAGGCTCTTACCGGTCTCCGCCTGCGCCCCGTCCTTGCCACTTCCGAGGTGATCGATCGGGAGATGAAGAAGCGTCTCGGCGTCGGCGCCGATACTATCGGCACGCTCGACGAGGCCGAGGGGCTCCAGGTGGTCGAGGAGGGTGTCGGCGACACCAATCTCGACGACGCGGCCGAGGACGCCTCGATCATCCGGTTCGTCAATCAGGTGCTCAAGGATGCGATCGACCTCCGCGCTTCCGATATCCATCTCGAGCCTTTCGAGGAGGAGCTGCGCATCCGCTACCGTATCGACGGTGTGCTGCAGGAGGTGCCTGTGCCCGCCCAGATCAAGCGCTTCCAGCCCGCCATCGTGGCGCGCGTGAAGATCCTCTCGCATCTCAATATCGCGGAGAAGCGCCTCCCTCAGGATGGCCGCATCAAGGTCCGCATCGATGCCGCCGAGGTCGATATCCGCGTATCCATTATTCCGATGCTGCACGGCGAAGCTGTCGTGATGCGTCTGCTCCGTCAGAATTCGTCGCTCAAGGGGGCGAAAGAGCTCGGCATGGGCGCGCGCGAGTACAATTGCCTCCGCCGCGTCCTCGAGCTGCCGCACGGCATCGTGCTCGTCACCGGCCCCACCGGCTCGGGCAAGACGTCCACCCTCTACACCGCGCTCCACGAGATCAACGATTCCGAGCGCAAGATCGTCACCATCGAGGACCCCATCGAGTACCAGCTCAAGGGTGTGAATCAGATTCAGGTCTCCGAAAAATCCGGCCTCACCTTCGCCCGCGGCCTTCGCGCCATCCTGCGCCACGACCCCGATGTCGTGCTCATCGGTGAAATCCGCGATCAGGAGACAGCGCAGATCGCCGTGCAGGCCTCGCTCACCGGTCACTTGGTGTTCTCCACGCTTCATACCAACGACGCCGCCGGCGCCGTCACGCGCCTTGTCGATATGGGCGTCGAGCCGTACCTTGTCGCCTCGTCCCTCGAGGCCGTGCTCGCCCAGCGCCTCGTCCGCACGCTTTGCAAGCACTGCAAGCAGCTCGACGACTCCCCCAACGCGCTCACGTTCAAGAAGCGGATCGGCATCCCCGTCGCCACCCGCGTCTACAAGGCCGTCGGCTGCCGCGAGTGCCGCAATACCGGCTTCCACGGTCGCCGCGCGATCTTCGAGTGGATGGATAGCAGTAGTGAGATCCGCCAGCTCGTGCTCAAGAGCGCTTCCAGCGACGCGATCCGCGAGGCCGCTCGCCGCGCTGGCATGCGCACGCTGTCGGAGGATGGCTGCCGTCTGGTCGAGGAGGGCCTCACCACCATCGAGGAGGTCCTCAGCGTCACGACGGTGCACGAAGTCGCTCCCTCCATCCCCGCGCCCAAGCCGGCGGAGTCCTCTCCTGCCGAGGACGATGTGCCCAAGCGCGGCGGCCACGTGACCATCTGAGCCCACTGCCACGCTCATGCCCCAGTTTGCCTACAAGGCCTTGCAGCACGATGGCGTGCTGATCGAAGGAAATCTCGATGCGAGCAATCGCCAGGAGGCGCTGCGTCAGGTCTCCGGTCGCGGGCTAAAGCCGATCAAGCTCACCGAGTCCGTCGGCGCTGCGAAGTCCGCCAAGCCTGCCAGGCCCGCCAGTGGCTCCGCCGCTCCGGCGAAGGATGGCGAATCCTCCTCGCCGTGGAATATCAAGCTCGGCGAGTCCAAGCGCATCACGCCGCGCATGCTGGAGAATTTCACCCGCCTGCTGTCGAGCCTGCTCGCGGCCGGCGTCCCCTTCAGCCGCGCGCTGGAGATATTGCAGCGCGAAGCGGCGTCGCCCGCGGCCAAGGCCAAGTGGAAGGAGATCCACGATCTCGTGATCGATGGCGTCTCGCTCTCCGATGCGATGGCACGCTCGCCGGAGACGTTTCCCCGCGTGTATGTCGCGATGGTCGAGGCGGGTGAGACCGGCGGCTTTCTCGATGTGGTGCTCGCGCAGATCGCCGACTTCCAGGCGCGCGAGAAGGAGCTGCAGTCCAAGGTCGTCACCGCGCTCATGTACCCGGCCATCCTGCTGGTCCTCGCCTTTGGCGTGCTGATCTTCCTGATGGTGTTTTTCATCCCGCGCTTCCAGCTCGTGTTCAAGGGCTTCAATGCCGAGCTGCCGATGCTCACGCAGGCCATCGTCGCCGTGAGCGATATGGTGCGCCACTACGGTCTCTTCATCGGCGCGATCGTGGGCGTCGGCATTTTCTTCGCCCGCACGTGGTTCAAGTCCGAGAAGGGCCGCCGTGTATGGGAGGGCTGGATACTCAAGGCTCCGATGTTCGGCCCGCTCATCGCGCAGTTCGCCATGGCGCGCTTCTGCCGCATGCTCGGCACGCTGCTCGGCGCGGGCGTGCCTCTTATCAATGGCCTCAATGTCGCCCGCCGCTCCATCGGCAACCAGATCCTCGTCGATGCCGTGTCGGAGTCGATCGACCGGGTGAAAGAGGGCAAGGCGCTCGCCGCCAGCCTCGCGCAGAATCGCGCGCTCTTCCCCGGCTCCGTCATCGAGATGATCTCCGTCGCGGAGGAGAGCGGCAAGCTCGACCACGAACTCATCCGCATCGCCACCGTCACCGAGTCCGATCTCGACCGCGCGCTCAAGGCCGTCGTCGCCCTCGCCGAGCCCATGATGCTGTTCCTCATCGCTGCCCTCGTGGGCACCATCTTCATCGGCATGGTGATCCCCATTTTCTCTCTCCAAGACCATATCAAATGAACGCCACCTCCCTATCGCAAACCCGTCTCCGCCGCTCGTCCCGCCGTCGCGGCTTCACGCTCGTGGAGCTGCTCCTCGTGCTCGTGATCCTCGGCATCCTCGCGGCGCTGGCGCTGCCGAAGTTTACCGGTCGCACCGAGCAGGCGCGCATCACCGCCGCGCAGACCCAGATCGCCGCCCTCGGCACTGCGCTCGATGCCTTTGAGGTCGATACCGGCCAGTACCCCCGTGGTGGCGACGGCCTCAATCAGCTCCTCGTCGCTCCGTCCGACGTCACCGGCTGGCGCGGGCCCTACATGAAGACCGATATCCCGATGGATCCCTGGGGCCGCCCCTACACCTACGAGATGCCCGGCCGCATGAATCCCGCCGGCTACGATATCCGCTCCGCCGGCCCCGATGGCCAGGCCAATACGGCCGACGACATCGTCAATGCTTCGACTGTGGCACGTTGATCGCCGGCGCGCTCGGCGCCGCCGCGGCTTCACGCTGATCGAGTTGATCATCGTGATGCTCCTGCTCGCCATTGCGGCGGGCATGGCGGCGCCCCGCATGTCGTCGTTCTTCCGTGGCCGCGCGCTCAACTTCGAGGCGCGCCGGATGCTCTCCCTCACTCACTACGCCCAGAGCCGCGCCGTCGCCGAGGGCGAGCCCGTCGTCGTCTGGCTCGATTCGCGCGGTTCCCGCTACGGTGTGCGTCTCCTCGGCGGCAGCAGCGGTGCGGATACCAAGCCCGTGGAGTTCACCTTGGAGCCCTCGCTTACCCTCCAGCCGGTCAATCCCGCTGGCGCGCCGGAGTCGGAGCTTGGCGATGAGACGATGGGCCTTGGCGAGGGCCTCGTCGCGATCCGCTTCAATCCCGATGGCTTCTTCGACGAAAGCAGCGTGCAGAAGGTTGTCTTCAGCCAGCGGGAAGGCGATGCGCTCGAGCTCGTCCAGAGCGCCAACAAGCTCGGCTATGAGCTTCGCCCCCACTCGGGAGCACGATAAGGCGATGCTTTCCCGCAGCACAGTTTCGCCAGTCTCCTTCCGCCCCGCGCGAGGGTTCACGCTCATCGAGGTGCTCGCCGCGCTCCTCCTGATGGCGATCGTCATCCCTGTGGCGATGCAGGCGACCAGTATCGCCTCGCGCGCCGGCATGATGGGCCAGCGCAAGGCCGCCGCGATGCGCATCGCCGATCGGATGCTCAATGAGCTCATCGTCACCGGCGAGGCCAAGCAGTCCGCCAGCTCCAGCGGTACCGTCGCCGAGGGCGATGCCAGTTACTCCTGGACGCTTCAGTCCACGAATTGGACGGAGGACTCGATGACGCAGCTCACCGTGAGCGTGTCCTTCTCGGTGCAGGGCGCCACACACACCGTCAGCGCCAGCACGCTGATCGATCCGGGCGAGGTTCCCGCGACGGAGGCGGTGGAGCCATGAAGCGCCAGCGTGCATCCCTCCGCGAGGCGGCCTCCGGCTTCACTCTGCTCGAGCTGCTGATCGCCACCGCCGTCGGCGCAGTGATCTTGCTCGTCATCCAGACCACGTTCTTCGGTGCGCTCCGGCTGCACAATACCACTCACGCCCGTACCGACGAGAGCCTCACGGTCGAGCGGGCGCTCGCCATCATCCGCCGCGACTTCGCGGGTGTGATGCTCCCGGGCGGCCCGATCTCCGGCACATTTCAGACCACGACTTTCTCTTCCACTGTCGGCGAAAACTTCGGCGAGCGCGTCGGCCCCGATATGTTCACCACGTCCGGCCGCATCGATAGCTGGAGCCAGTTTTCGGAAGCGCAGAAAGTCGCTTACTACCTAGCCCCCGCCGCCGATGGCCGGCAGGGCGTGAAAGATCTTCTGCGCGTCGTGCAGCGCAATCTCCTCCCCGTGCAGGAGGAGGCCGGCGAGCCGCAGGTGCTGCTGGCTGGGGTCACCGAGGCGATCATGGAGTTTTACGACGGCTACGGCTGGACGGACTCATGGGACTCCGATGCCACCGAAAGCGTCCCTACCGCGATCAAGTTTCGCCTCACGCTCGCCGCCGCCGGCGCCAGCCAGCCGCAGGGCGCGCCGATCGAGCTCACCGTGCCGGTGCCCGTGCTCACCAGTGCCAGCCTGCAAGCCCAACTCGCCGAGGAGGCGGCTCAACCATGAGCCTGTGCTCCCGCAAAGACCGCGGCCGCGGTGCGGTCCTCATCATCGTCATCTGGGTCTGTCTCGGCCTCGTGGCGCTCGCGCTCTATTTTGCCAATTCGATGACGTCCGAGCTCCGCGCCGCCGATAACCGCGCCGCCCAGCTCGAGGCTCAGCAGGCCGTTGCCGCTGGCACGCGCTACGCTGCGTATCAGCTCAAGCATTACGCCGTCGGCGGCTTGGTTCCTCGGGTGGAGGAGATTCAGGCCGAGGCGCTTCCCGTGGGCGATGCGACCTTCTGGTTCATCGGCCGCGACAACGACCAGCCCCCCGGCCGTGAGCCCTACTTCGGCCTCGTCGACGAAGCCTCGAAGATCAATCTCAATACCGCCAATCGCACCCTCCTCGAAGGCCTCCCCGGTATCACGCCCGAGCAGGTCGAGTACATCCTCTCGTGGCGCCGCCAGTCCGGTGACTCCGAGGCGGAGGGCGGCGATGGCGGCGGCACCTACAGCTCGATGTCGCCCCCGCGTACCAACAAGGGTGCGCCGTTCGAGTCGGCCGACGAACTCCGCCTTGTCTACGGCATGACGCTCGATGTCTTCCTCGGCGAAGACACCAATCGCAATGGCATCCTCGATGCCAACGAAGACGACGCCGAAGCCTCCGCCCCGCGCGACGACCAAGATGGCCAGCTTCTCGCGGGCCTCTCGGAGTACGTCACCGTCGTCACCAGGCACCCGTCTCGTTCGGCCGACGGTCAGCAGCGAGTGGATATCCGCAATGGTCAGGGCGAGGGCCGCGCGAATGCTCTGCGCCGGCTCTTCCAGCAACGTCTCGATCCGGGTCGGGGCGACCAGATAATCCAGCGCATCGGAAACCAGAACTTCGACAGTGTCGCCGAGTTCATGCTCGCGAGCGGCATGACGGTCGACGAGTTCGACCGCATCCATACCGGCGTAAAGCACACCAACAATGCCGAGCGGGGCTTGATCAACGTCAATACCGCTTCCGAGGTCGTGCTCGCCTGTATTCCCGGCATCGGCCCCGACAACGCCGCGACCCTCGTTGCCTACCGCCTCCAGAATCCTGACCTGCTGAACTCGTTTGCCTGGCTCATGAATGTCCTCGACCAGGAGAGCATCCGCCAGGCCGGCCGCTATATCACCGACCAGTCCTACCAATTTTCCGCCGACGTCGCCGCCGTCGGTCGCGGCGGCCGCGGTTACGCGCGCGCCCGCACCATTTTCGACATGAGCAACGGAACACCCCGGATCATTTATCACCAGGACATGACGTCGTACGGCTGGGCGCTCGGCTCGAGCGCCCGCGAAACGTCGCGCGTCGCGAGGAACTCTGGCCTATGAAGTGGAGAAAACCCAAACGGCTGGCTTCGGTGCTCGGCCTCACTCTCTCGCACGGCCAGTTCCGCGCGTTTCACGTCGTGCGCAACAAGGCCGGCGTCGAGGTCGTGAAGTCCGCCTCGGCTCTGCTCACCCTCGATCTCCTTCACCCCGAGCCCGAGCTCGTGGGCCGCGAGATCAAGAATCATCTTGAGGCCGCCGGCATCAAGGAGCGCTCCTGCGTCGTCGCGGTGCCTGCCGGCTGGGTGATGAGCCAGCATGCGGTCGTGCCCGCTGGACTGTCGGCCGAGGATGCCGCGAGCATGCTTGCGATGGAGGCGGAGAAGGGATTTCCGTGCGACCCCGAGCAGCTGCAGATGGCGCAGTCTCCGCATCGCGCGGGCCAGACGCAGTACATCACCCAGCTCGCTGTGCGCCGCGAGCAGGTTGAGCAGCTCGCCGCTGCGCTCCGCAGCGCCGGTCTCAAGCCCCTGACCTTCACGCTCGGCCTGCCCGCGATCCCCGGCGTCATCGCCGCGCCCGGCGCTGGTCGCATCACCTTGCGCCTCGAGACCACCGGCGCCACCCTCCTCGTCTCCGTCGGTGGCGGCATCGCGGCGTTCCGCACCTTCGATGCGAGCGTCGATACCGAGGCGGGTGAGCGGCTCATCAATGGCCGCGCGATCGCACGCGAGGTGCGCATCACGTTTGAGCAGGTGCCCGCCGACTTGCGCCGCGAGGTGCAGACGCTCTTCCTCACGGGCGACGATTCCATGACGCGCCAGCTCGCCGAGATCCTCGGCGATTGGGCGCGCGACAATGGCCTCACCTTGGAGCGCGATACGACCGCGGGCCGCCCGATCGCCGATCAGATGGCCGAGCAGCTCGCCACCCGCTGTCTCACCCAGGGCATGTTTGCCCTGGAGTTTCTTCCCCCCAGGCAGAGCCGCTGGACAGCGCTCATGGCGCGCTACAATTCCAAGCGCCTCGCCACGGCGGGCTTCGCCGCCGGCGCAGTCGCGGCGCTCATCCTCCTCGTCTTTGCCTGGCAGGAGTACGAGCGCATGACGCTCCGCTCCGAATGGGAGGCGATGCAGTCCCAGGTCGTCGCCCTCGAGGGCGTGCAGAATCGGATTCGCGACTACCGCCCGTTCTACGATGCCGGCTATCGCAACCTCACGATCCTCAAGCGCGTCACCGAGTGCTTCCCCGAGAGCGGCACCGTCACCGCCAAGTCGCTCGAGATCCGCAGCCCCTCGGCGATCAGCATCTCCGGCACCGCGCGGGATAATGCTGCGCTCCTCCGCACCCTCGAAGAGCTCCGCAAGGTGAAAGAGGTGCAGGGGCTCAAGCTCGAGAAGATCGCGGGCAAGGCCCCCAACCAGCAGTTCACCTTCACGTTTCGCTGGAACACGACTCCCACCCCATGAAGCTCGATGCCAATAAACGACAGCGCTTCCTGATCATCGCCGTGGTCGCTGGTCTCGCGCTGCTCCTCCTCGATTCCCTTGTCTTCACCCCGCTTACCAAGAGCTGGGCGTCCCGTACTGCGGAGATCGCCAAGCTCAAGAAGGACGTCGCCAATGGCCGCGGCGTCATTGAGCGGGGCCTGCGCACCCAGAGCCTGTGGGCAGAGATGCAGAGCAATGCCTTGCCCAAGGACCAGGCCCAGGCCGAGCAGGATCTCATCACGGCCCTCGATCGCTGGGGCCGCCAGGCGGGCATCGATGTCAGCTCTATCAAGCCCCAGTGGAAAAAGGGCACGGGCGACCGCTTCTCCATGCTCGAGTGTCGCATCGATGCGAGCGGCTCGATCACGTCGCTCACCCGCTTCCTGCATGAAGTGGAAAAATCCCCGATGGCCCTCCGCGTGGACTCCATCGAGCTCGCCTCCCGCGATACGAGCGGCTCGCGCCTCAATCTCGCCCTGCTCGTCAGCGGCCTGCGGCTCAGCCCGCTCGAAAGGAAACAATGACTCATCGCCGCATCTCCCTCATCGCGCTCATGGCGCTCTGCGCGCTTTTTGCCGCTCCCGCCGCGTTTGCCCAAAAAGAGAAGCCGGACAAACCAGATAAGCCGGAGAAACCGGAGAAGCCCGAGAAACCGGAACGCTCCGAGCGCGTGAAAGAGAAGGAAAGCAAGAAGGCCTCGAAGGAGTCTTCCAAAGGCACGGTCACAGCAGCCAAGGCCGCCCCCACGCCCGAGCCCGCACGCAATCCCTCCGATTTCGATGCGTTTCGTGTCATCGCCGACCGCAATATCTTCAATCCCAACCGCACCCGCGCGCGCCCCGAGGAGGTCCTCCCGAAGGTCCATACCATCGCACTTGTCGGCATCGTGCACGATGAGGGGCGGGTCGTCGCTGTCTTCGACAGTCCCGATGAGGCCTACCGCAAGGCGCTTACTGTCGGCGAGCAGATCGCCAGCTTCACCATCACGAAGATCGCAGACGATCATATCGAGCTTTCGAAAAGCGGCGCCGAAAAGCCCTTCTCCTTTCGCATGAGCCAGCAGCTCCGGCGCGTGGAGGATGGCGAGTGGCGCACCACGGGCCGCGATTTCATCCGCACCGAGTCTTCCCGTGATCGCCCGGCCAAGGATACCCCCGCAATTCCCTCCGATGCGTCGGCCGTGCTGCGCCGCCTGATGGAGCAACGCCAGAAACAATTGAAACAATGACCTCTAAGATCGCCCCCATCGTCGCGCTGAGCCTGGCCTGTGCCTCGCTCCGCCCTGCCATGCTCGCGCAGGAGAATCCTGCCACCGCCACGACGCCCACCGTCGAGGCGAGGTCCGCCCCGCGCAATGGCCAGCCCGGCCTTACCTTTAATTTCCGCGGCGCGCCGCTCGAGACCGTGCTCAATTACATTAGCGAGGCCGCGGGCTACGTCATCGTGCTCGAGTCGCCCGTGCGCGGCACGGTCGATATGTGGAGCGCCAAGCCCGTCTCCCGCGAGGAGGCCGTGCAACTCCTGAATCTCGCCCTCAATAAAAACGGCTACACCGCCGTCGCGCAGGGCCGCAATCTCGTCGTCAGCAGCAAGGAAGACGCGAAAAAGCGCAATATCCCCATCCGCACGGGCAACGACCCGCAGGAGATCCCCGACACCGCCGAGATGGTGATGCAGATCATCCCGCTCCGTCGCATCGATGCGCAGCAGGCTGCGGTCGATCTCGCCACGCTGCTCCCGAGCACCTCGACGATCACCGCCAATGCCGACAGCAACTCGCTCGTCGTCACCGATACCAATATCAACGTGAAGCATGTCGTGACGCTGGTCTCCGCGCTCGATGGCTCTTCCGACAGCGTCTCGGCGATGCGCATCTTCAAGCTCGAGAATGCCGACCCGGTCGAGATGGCGAGCCTGTTGATGAATCTCTTCCAGTCCTCCAGCCCGGCCGGCCTTTCCGGCAGCCCGATGGCGCAGATGCTGGCCATGCGCGGCTCGCAGCAGCGCGGCGGGGGCAACAACCGCTCCGGCCGCAACGGCGGCTCCAGCAGCGGTGTGCGGAGCACTCCGGTGCTCGCCGTGGCTGATCCCCGCACGTTCTCGGTGATCGTCACCGCCTCGAAGGAGGAGATGCCAGAGATCGCGCAGATCGTCGCCCAGCTCGATTCCAGCACCGCGCGCAAGCAGCGCGTCTACGTTTACACCCTGGAGAACGCCGATGTGCGGCAGGTCGAGACCGTGCTCAAGAATCTCTTCCAGAGCACCAACCAGCGCGCCTCGCAGAATACCAACACCGCCGATCCGCTCGCCACCCGCGCCAACAGCAATACGCAGACGGCCGGTCCCAACATCCAGCTCGGTTCGCGCGCAGGCGCCCGGTAACGCCCCAGCCCCGATCCACTCAACCAAGGCATCCCCATGAAGTCCTCCTTCTTTTCCTTCGCCTGGCGCGGCTCGCTGGTCGCCGGCGCGCTGCTCCTCGCCAGTCACGAAGCCTTTGCGCAGACCCGTCGCACGACGACTCCCACTCAAGCCCAGCGCGCCACGCCCACGCAGGCGCAGCGTGCCGTGCCCACCCAGGCTCAGGTCAACCGCCCGGCGGGTGGCGTCGGCGGTGCAGGCATGAGCGCCGCGGCCGGCGGCCGCCAGTACATCAATTCCACGATGGTCGGCGACGCCATGATCACCAGCGACACCGAGACGCGCCGGCTGATCGTCGTCACCGACGAAGCCACCAACGAGAACATCAAGACCATCATCGCCTCGCTCGATCGCCCCAAGCCGCAGGTGCTGATCAACGTCGTTTTCCTTCAGGTGACGCATGGCGACGATCTCGATTTCGGCGTCGAGGCCAGTTACACTGGCAATCTCCACATTGGCGATCGCCCGTACCCCACGGGCACCGCCAACACGAAGTTCGGCATCGCCCAGGATCGCACTGATCCGACGAGCCTCGGCGCGTTCTACCGCATCCTCGGCCAGCATGGCATCGATGCGACGATCACGGCGCTCGCGGCCAAGAACAAGACCGAGATCCTCTCCCGCCCCTCGATCCTCACTCGCAGCAGCCAGCAGGCGACCATCATGGTCGGCCAGTCGGTGCCGATCATCACCAATTCGCGCGTGAGCGATCAGACCAACAACACGATCAATACCGTCCAGTATCAGGATATCGGCATCATCCTGCGCGTCACTCCGTTCATTACCCAAGAGGGCCTCGTGGAGATGATCGTCTCCCCCGAGATTTCCTCGCTCAGTGCCACCACGGTGCCGATCTCCAATACCGTCAACTCGCCCGCGATCGATAAGCGCGCCGCCGATACAGTCGTGGTCACCAAGACCGATCAGACCGTCGTCATCGGCGGTCTGATCTCCAATCAGTTGACGGATCGCGAGAGCAAGGTGCCGATCCTCGGCGATATCCCGCTCCTCGGCGCAGCTTTCAAGCGCAAGGCCAAGAATGCGGAGAAGACCGAGCTGCTGATCTTCCTCACGCCTCATGTCGTGCGCACGCCCGATGATCTCTCGGCCACCAGCACGCAGGAGCGTCAGCAATTGGAGCTGGCTCCGCAGGTGTTCCAGAAAGAACAAATGGAGAAGTATATCGGTAAGTGAGCGCGGGGGTGCGGCCTCGAAGTGGCGGTGCACATCGGTGCCCGCCGCAGTTGAGGCTGGCCCGGTGCTCCTGCGTTCGTTGTCATGCGCTCCATGGTCGGAAAAGGCACGCTCGGCGTTTACGCGCTCCTCACGGCAGGCGCGCTCGCGGTCTGCGTGTGGCAGGCCGCCGAGCATCGGCGCTACGAGCGCACCGCAGCCGAGGCGCTGGTCAATCGCGGGCGGGATATCACTTCGACTCTGGGGGTGGTGGTCCGAGCCCAGCGTCGCGCCGGTGGCATCGTGCCCAAGGGGCGCGTGCAGGCAGCCTTGCAGGATCTGATGAAGGGGGGCGATGTCGACTCGCTCGCGATCCTGAGCGGCGCGGGTGAGCCGATAGCCAGTGCGGGTAAGCCGCTGGAGCTTACGCGCGAGATGCTCCAGGCCCGCGGCATCCACTGGCGCGATCAGAGCCTCACGCTCCTCAATGTCATGGATCTTGGCGGCGAGATGGCCGAGGATCATACGCGCGTGCCCTCCACCATCGTCGTGGGCGATGCGCGCGCCTTTTTCCGCCCAGGGCAATTGTCGCAGGGCCGCCGACCTGCGGAGACCTTCAGCCGCCCGTCCTGGATGAGCAAAGAGGAGTACGACGCCGTCATCCAGAAGCAGGGCGTGCACAGCCTCGTCATCAGCCTCCCCACTGCCGCGATGCGCCGGGCGGTGCAGACCGATCTGCTCCTCCGCGCGCTGGTGAGCGGGCTGGCGGTGGCAGCGGCCATTGGCGGAGCGCTCGCCTGGCGCAGCGTGCGCAAGAATGCCGAGCTGCAGATCCGCCTGGTGAAGGCCGGCGAGATGAACACGCATCTCACCGAGATGAATTTTGCGGCAGCCGGTCTCGCGCATGAGACGCGCAATCCGCTCAACCTCATCCGCGGCCTTGCCCAGATGATCACCATGGAGGCGCCCCCGGCCTCGAAGCTTCGTGGGCACGCGTCCACGATCATCGAGGAGGCCGATCGCGTGACGGTGCAGCTCAATGAGTTTATCCATTACTCCAAGCCCCGGGAGGCGCACCCAGCGCCCGTGGATCTGCCCCGGCTGGTGGGCGACATCGCGCGCACGCTTCAGGCCGATACGGAGGAAAAGCAGCTTGCGCTGGAGCTTGGCGATTCCGCTCTCGTGGTGCTGGCCGATGAAGCGTTGTTTCGCCAGGCCGTCTTCAATCTCCTGCTCAACGCGATCCAGGCCGTGCCGGCCGGCGGGCGCATCGCCGTCCGCTGGCAGGCGATCGGCGAGGAGGCCACGCTCGACATCGCCGATAATGGGCCCGGCGTGCCGGCCGCCGATCGCGCGGCCATTTTCAAGCCGTACGTCACCATGCGTCCGCAAGGCGTGGGCCTCGGGCTCGCCATCGTGCAGCAGATCGTGCTCGCGCATGGCTGGACGGTCGCCTGCGAGGCCAATGTGCCGCAGGGCGCGATCTTCCGCATCTCGCATTTGAAAGTCGCGCGCGATCCCGCCAGCGTGGCCGCGTGAATCCCGCGCGCATCCTCATCGTCGACGACGACCACGGCCAGCGAAGCCTGCTCGAGACGTTCTTGCGCGCGCAGGGTTATCAGACCCAGGCGGCCGCCTCCGGTGAAGCCGCGCTGCAGCTGCTCAGCGAGGAGTCGTACGCCATGATGATCACCGATGTGCGCATGCCGGGCATGTCGGGCCTCGAGACGCTTCGCCGGGTCCGGCAGAAGCATCGCGATCTGCCGGTGCTGCTGGTGACGGCGTTTGCCGATATCCGCAGCGCGGTCACTGCCATGCGCGACGGCGCCCTGAACTACCTGGCCAAGCCCATCGACCTCGAAGAGCTGATCTCCAGCGTGCGCATCGCCCTCGATCCCGGCCGCGCACCGAGCGTGGCCGAGCGCAAGGAACTCGCGCTGCCCACGGGGGTGATCTGCCAAAGCCCGCTGCTCCAGGCCGTGCTGCGCGATGCCGCCGCCATCGCGCCCTCGGATACGCGCGTGCTCATCACCGGTGAAAGCGGCGTGGGCAAGGAGATGCTCGCCGAGGTGATCCACGGATGGAGCCGGCGCGCCGCGCGCCCCCTCGTAAAGATCAACTGCGCCGCCACCAGCGAGGGACTGGAGGCGGAGCTCTTCGGCCAGGAAAAGGCACCCGGCGGGGCTGCCCAGCGCCGCATTGGCCGCTTCGAGGAAGCCGCCGGCGGCACGCTCCTGCTCGACGAGGTGGGCGAGCTGCCGCTCCCGCTTCAGGCCAAGCTCCTCGGCGTCATCAACGAGGGCACATTCCGCCGGATCGGCGCCGCGCGCGATCTCACCGCCGATGTGCGCCTGCTCGCCACCACCAGCCACGACCTGGAGCCCATGATCGCGGCCGGCCGCTTCCGCGAGGATCTCTACTACCGGCTCAATGTGATGGAACTGCACCTCCCGCCGCTCCGCGAGCGACCCGAGGATATCGGCCCGCTGGCCGCCCACTTCATCAACCAGTTTTCCCGCCAGAAGCCCCGCTTTGCCGCCAGCGTCACCAACGCGCTCGCGCGCTATCGCTGGCCGGGCAACGTCCGCGAACTGCGCAATGCGATGGAGCGCGCCGCGCTCCTCTCGCGCGGCGAGATCGTGCTGCCCGAGCACCTGCCAGCCAAGGTCCTCGCCACCGAGCCTCCGGCCGCGCCCGCCACGGGCGAGGCGGAACTCCGCCGCCTCGAGGAGATCGAGCGCGAGGCGATCCTGAAGGCGCTCAAGAAAAACAACTATAACCGCACCGAGACGGCCCGTGAGCTCGCCATCAGCCGCCGCGCGCTCACCTACAAGCTCCAGCGCATGCGCGCCGAGGGCGTGGCGATCGATGTGGAGGAATAAATGAGCGGCACGACGAGTGAGGCAGTGCGAGCGCGGCTCTCCACGCTCGAAATCGCGATCATGCTCCTGGTCGCGGGAGCGGTGCTGGTGGCTGCGTACGCGCGCTGGCTGCCGATCCCGGTGACAGAGGCGTAGGGCTTTGCCACCGGCGGCCTGTGCGTGTGGCTGGTGGTGCGTGAAAACGTGTGGAACTGGCCCATCGGGCTGGCGAACAATGTCGTGTTTTTCGTGCTCTTCCTGCAGAGTCGGCTGTTTGCCGACATGGGGCTGCAGGTGCTCTACTTCTGCCTCGGGCTCTATGGCTGGATGAACTGGCTCTTCGGCGGCGCGTATGGCACGCCCCTGAAAATCTCGCGCACGACGCGCACCGAGTGGGTGGTGCATGAATTTGCCGAGATCGCCCGCGAGCAGACTCGCCGGGAGGACGCCGCTGCGCGGCGGGCTAACCGAGTGCTTGTCTGCGACACCAATGCCTTTGCGACCACGCTCTGGCATCGCCGCTACATGGGCGGACCGAGCGCCGAGGTGGAGGCCATCGCGCGGGCCGGGCGCTGCGATCTCTATCTGCTGACGGGAGATGAAATCCCCTTCGTGCAGGACGGACTCCGCGATGGCGAGCACCTGCGGCGCCAGATGCACCGCTGGTTTGAGGAGGCGCTGGCTGCGCAGCCGGTGCCGTGGCTGTTGCTGCGAGGGTCGGTGGCGCAACGGCGGGCTGTGGCAAAAAGCGCAATCGCGGCCCTGTTTAGCGACTCGGGCTGGATGCCGAAGTAAGCGATTGTGAGCAGGTTTAGGTGGGTTGTGAGGTGGCTCTGAAATTTTCATAAAAATCGTGAAAACGCGCGCTCGCTTTCAGCGCGGAGTTTCCATGGTTTCTGGTTTCGACGGCGCTTCGCCCTGAGGCGCCGGCTGCGCTCCGTGCGCAGGTCCACGTTTCCCGCACCCCCGCCCCAATGAAGCTTTTCGGCCTCCACTGGATCGATGTCCTGATCCTGCTCGCGTACATCGTCACGGTCCTCGCGATCGGAAGAAAATTCTCCCACGCCGTGAAGGGAGAGAAGGACTTTTTCCTCGGCGGGCGCTCGCTGGGCCGCTGGCTGCAGTTCTTCCTGAGCTTCGGCAACATGACCGATCCCGGCCAGGCGACGACGACGGCGAGCTCCGTCTACCGGCAGGGGGCGGGCGGGGCGTGGCTGGCGCTGATCACGCTCTTCCTGACGCCGTACTACTGGTTCATGAACGTGTGGTTTCGCCGTGTGCGGCTCACGACGATGGCGGATCTGTTTGCGGATCGGTTTGGCAGCAAGTTCCTCGCGTCGCTCTATGCGGTGACGATGCTGATGATCGCGATCGTGGGCGTTATCGCGGGCGGCAATGTGATGGCGCTCAAGACGCTCCAGCCGCTTATGGTGAAGGACCCGGCGATCTACACCGTCGCGGAGAAGCAGACGGTGGCCGATTATCATGAGTTTGCCGAGCTGCGTCAGCAGCGGCAGGCCGGCACGCTGCCGGAGGAGAAGATCGCGCGCTACGATACCCTGCGAGACTACTACAACCGCGGTGTGCTCCAGCCGTACGTGACGTATCTGAAGCCCATCACCTTCTACCTCGTCTCGACCGGGCTCGTGGCAGTCTTCATCATGCTGGGAGGCCTCAAGGCCTCGGCGGTGGTGGATGCGATCCAGGCGATCCTCGTCGTGCTCATATCCGTGATCCTGATACCGTTCGGATTGTATAAGATAGGAGGGTTCGACGCGCTGCACGAGAAAGTGCCAGCGGTGATGTTTAATCTCTTCGGCGGCGACGTGGCCTCGGAGTACACGTGGTACTCCATCGCGGCGCTGCTGCTGGTGCAGCTCATCGGTATCGCGGGCTCGCAGCATCACATGGCGATCTCCGGCTCGGCCAAGGATGAGATGGCGGCCCGCCTCGGCGCGGTGACAGGCGGCTTCAGCAAGCGCTTCGTCACCATCGCGTGGGCGTATTGCGGCCTGATCGCGATCGCACTCTTCGGCCCGAGCCTCTCGGACCCCGATCAGGCGTGGGGCCTGATGACACGCGAGCTGCTCCCGGTCGGCTTGATCGGCATCATGATCACGGGCATCCTCGGCGGTAAGATCGCGCTCCTCGGCGCGCAGTCCGTCGTGCTCTCCGCGCTCGTGGTGAAGAATCTCTATGAGCCCATCGTGCCCGGGCGCTCGGAGCGGCACTACATGATGGTGGCGCGCATCGCGGTGCCGGTGCTCCTCGCGATCGGTGTGCTGGTGGGCCTCTTCATGAACAGCATCGTGGCGATCCTCAAATTTTCGATTGTGCTGCTGCTGGTGTGGGGCGTGCCGATCACGATGCTCTTCATCTGGCGCCGTGTGACCCAGGTCGCGGTGCTGGTGCAGGTCGTGGTGACGCTCGTCTTCATCGCGGTAATCCCGTGGGTGGTATCGACGATCCCCTCGCTGGCGCGTTCGGAGGCGTTGACCGCGATGACGCACGAACGCGTCGTGACGCAGCAGGTGGCGGCCACGGCTGCCGACGTCGCCGCCGGGCTGGCGGCGCGCGAAGGCCAGACGATCAACAAAACGCGCCGGATCGAGCCGGTGTCGGTGTACTTCGAAGAAGGCGTGGTGCGCATCGATCCCAAGGACCCTAACTCGGCGAAGGAGGGCAAGGGGCTCTTCCGCACGGAGGTGTATCTGCTCAAGCTCTGCGGGGTCGATGTGCAGGGCTTCACCGCGGCGCAGCTCCTGACGACGCGCTATCTGGTGGATGCGCTGCTCCCGATCTTCCTGCTGGTGGCAGTGAGCCTCCTCTCGCGGCCGACCGACCCGGTGCGCGTCGCGCGCTTCTACGCGCGCATGAAGACGCCGGTCGCCGGCACGCTGGAGGAGGACGCGGTGGAGGTGGAGAAGAGCAATGCCAACCCCGAGCGCTTTGAACACACGAAACTCTTCCCGGGCTCGGACTGGGAATTCACCAAATGGGACAAGACGGACACGCTGGGCTTCCTCGCGTGCTGTGCGCTCGTGGGCTTGGTGCTGGTCGTCTTCAAGGGTGTGCTGGTGATCGGAGCGTCGTGATGAAAATCTGCTTCTGGAAATGGGCCGCACTCGCGGCGGCGTGCATCGCAACGGCGGTCGCGGCGCCGGCGTGGCAGACTTCACCGCGGACCTCCGTGCTGGTGAGCGGTGGCGCGATGATGAATGGCGACCACTTCAACGATATGGTGCTGCCGGCGATGCGGGAGCACTATGCGGGGTGCAAGAAGGTCGCGCTCGTGCTGCATGCCTCGCATCCGGCGGATCGCGATCGGATGGAAGCGCGGCTGGCGAAGGCTTTCACGCATCTCGGCGTGCCGGCGGCGGAGTCGCTGCACCGGCGCGACGAGGCAGGGGCGCTGGCGCTGCTGCGTGAGGTGGATGCGATCTTCGTGGGCGGCGGCGAGACTTTCGTGCTTGTGCGCGAGCTGACGCGGACGGGGCAGCTCGCGGTGATTCGCGAGCGGACTCTGGCGGGTGTGCCGTATGGAGGGGCGAGCGCGGGGGCGAATGTGGCGGGGTTGATCATTGGGACGACCAATGACTTTCCGGTCGCAGATATCCCGAGCCGCGATGCAATCGCGCTGCTGCCGGTGACGATCAATCCCCACCATCCGCTGCCCGAGCCGAAAGCGGAGTGGGATGCTCGGGCGGGGAAGATTGCGGGTTACCTGAAATTCAATCCCACGGAGCTCGCGCTCGGTCTCGCCAATGCAGCGATGGTGCGGCTGCACCAGGGCGAGGCCAAGCTCGTGGTCGGGCGCGCCTGGCTCTACAAGGCAGGCGCGCCGCCGCGAGAGCTGGCCATCGGCGAACGAGTGCCCGAGATGTCGGTGGCGAAATAGCACGGGAGCGGCCCCGTTATAGGGGATCCGCCGGCGTGGCGCAAGGGGGTGCCGGGAGTTTGCTGTCTCAAGCGGCGGCGAGCTGACGGAGGCGGAGGGCGGCGGCGACACCGTGCTTGGCGGGATGGCGGACGGCGTGGCGGATGAGCCACTTGCGCTCGGGCGATGCGCCTTTGACCCAACGGGTGCAAAGATCGAAGGCGAGCTGGGGGTGATCCTTGGCGATATCGCCGAGGTGATTGGCCACGCTGCGGCGGACGTACAAATCGGGGTCGTCCTTGAGCGCTTCGAGAATTGGGAGTGTGGGCCGTGGGTCCTGGATGAATGCGGGGATGCGCTGCGCCCACGGGAGGCGGGGGCGTGAACCCTCGGAAGTGAGGCGGCGTACGTGCGGATCGGGATCGCGCGTCCACTCCAACAAGCGTGCGAGGGTGCGCTCAGGCCAGCGAAGAAGGAAAGCGCGCATCGAGAACTCGGCGCTGAAACGGCGGGTGAGTTCGTACTGAGCGCGCATCGAGGTCTCGAAGGGATCGCTGCCGGCATTGCAGGCGGGATCGGTGCCGTAGGTGGCGACGTAGTAGACGTGTGGGAGGTAGAAGAAGACTCCCAGACCGAGCGTGTCGGTGCGGGTGAGCGGAGGCGTGAGCGAGCGGAGGAGGATCGCGATGGCTTCGTCGTAGCGCGGCGGGAGATGCGCGCGGAGGGCGTGGGCGAGGTGATGGCCGCGCTGCAGGATAGCGAGAGGCGCGAGGCCGGTGAGTGCAGCACGCTGGAACGAAGCGCGATCGAAGGCGGGATAGGCAGCCTTTAGATTATGGGCGAGGCACTCGACGGCGGCTTCGGCGAGCAGCGTTTTCAACGTGCTGCCTTTGGCGATCGTGGGTGGGGCGGGTGGGAGGCGGAGCGGAGAGAGCGAGGCGGGCGTCTTGGGCATGCGTAGGCCGGAACTATAGCGGGGTGGCGTGACAACCCTACGTCAGGAGCCCTGATACGGAGTGGTGGCCGCGACCTTAGAGCTTGAGGCCGAGCGGGAGGGTGTCGCCCAAGGCGCGAGCTTCGTCTTCGGTGTCGAGCTGGACGACCTCGGTGAGGAGGCGGAGCCAGCGCTCGGGCGACTTGGCGGAGCGGAGGGCGGCAGCGGTGCGCTCGCGGAGGGAGGCATCGAGATCGCGGGTGCGATCGCCGGTGAGGCGGGCGAGCTGGACGGCGGCGAAGGCGCCGCCGTCGATGGCGCGGAGATCGCGGTAGAGCAGAAGCTCGAGCCACTGGGCGGCCTGCTCCGGATCGACGGTGCGGTGGCCGCTGCCGTAGATGGGGGCGCGGGCACCGGTGCGGCCGAGAGCCCAGGCCCACGGCCCGGAGGGTGTCTCGGCGAGGCGGGCGGCGAGCCAGTTGCCGAAGGTGGCCTTCTGGCCGGGCTCGAGATGCTCGAGGGCGGCGGCGGTGCGGACCATCTCGTCGAGACCCTCGGGCTGGATGCCTTTGGCGCGAGGGGCGTTTTTGGCGGCGTTGGGCGGGACGCGGCGGGCGAGGTGCGGCTCGAGCGTGCGCCAGAGTGCCTGCTGCTGCTCTGGGGTGAGGCCGCCGGCGATGCGGCGCCAGAGAATCCAAAACTCGTTCCACACCGACGTCTCGCCGTGGAAGTTCACGTTTTCGGTGAGGAGCGTGAAGGTCTGCTCGCAGCGCCAGTCGTCGAGCGGGTAGCCGAAGCCGGGGCGCAAGCCGTAGCCGACGAAGCGGTAGAAGAGCCGCTCGTGCACCGGAGAGCGGCGGCGGCGCTTGGCATTGGCAAAGAGCGTGCCCCACAGCTCGCGGAGGAGCGGAGCAGTCCATGCCTCACGCGGGCCGAGGGCGGCCTCGAGGGTTTCGCCGAATTTCTTCACCTCACGGGCATCGACGATGCGGGCGGCGGGGCCGAAGACGCGGTCGACGAGCTCGCGGACCTGGCCAAAGGTGGCCGGCATCGACTCGGTGACCGTCGCGGCGGCGCGGGTGGCAGAGCCGCGCAGCTCAAACTCCAAGCGCCAGCGTTCGTCGGCAGCATCGGAGACGCACCACAGCTCCAGCGTGCCAAGCTCGGTGAGCGTGGAGCGGAGATGGATGGGGAGCGTGGGGGACTTGGTGTGCGCGGAGCGCAGGAGGGTGTGCAGCGGCGGGAGTGGGCGAAAGATCCGGGTGTCGGAAACGTCGACGATCGCGCCCGGGGCGTCGGCGCGGTCGGCAGTGGTGACGAAGAGCGGGAACTGCACCGGCTGGCCGAGGGTGAGCTTGTAGGTGCGCTCGGTGAGATCGAGCGTGTGGCCCTCCTCGTGGCCGCGGGGGATCACGCACACGCCGCGGGGGCCGCTCTCGGAAGACGTGAGGCCGACATAGAGCGCCTGGGCCGCGCCGCCGCCGATGCGACGGCCGACGCCGCGGCGCACGAGGCCGTAGGCGGCCGCGCCGCGCGCGACCGCGAGGTCGAGCGAGTCGTGGTGGAGGAGGGGGATGCGGGGCTGATCGGGCCACCAAGCGGAGACAATCTCGACGAGGCGGTGGGCGAGGCGCGGGGCATTGAAGACGCCGCCGTTGAGCAGGATGGCGTCGGGGCGGGGAAGGTTGGCTGAGAGTTGGGGATTGAGCGTTGAGAGGCCGGCCAGCGCGGCTTGCGCCGCGGCACTGTGTTTCGAGAGGAAGGCGGCGAGGTGGCGGGAGATGGCGGGATCCTGCGTGTAGGGGAGGCCAAGCTCCTGGAGGGCGGTGCGGGAGGCGCGGCGCGGCTCCTCGGTGGGGGCGCAGTGAGGGAAGAAGCCCTCGACGATGAGCTGCTCGACCTCTTCGCGGGTAAGCTCGGTGGAGAGGGACGAGCCGATGAGACGAGAGCCGGTGCCGGCGAGGGCGAGCGGGTGCTTCTCGGGAGCGGTGACGGCGAGGAGGGACTCCTTGGCGGAGCGGGCGGCTTGCACGAGCTGCGTCCACTGGGTGGCGTTGAGCTGGTGGCCGGCGGCGCTGAGGCGCTCCTCGGCGCGGCGCGCGAGGGTGGCATCCATATTATCGCCGCCGAGCATGAGATGCTCGCCGACGGCGATGCGCTTGAGGACGGGCCCGTCCTCCCCCACGCCAACGGAGATGAGGGTGAAATCGGTGGTGCCGCCGCCGACATCGACGACGAGCACGAGGCGGGTGCCGGAGAGCACCTCGGCGAGGTCGGCGCGGTGGCGGGTGGTGAAGTCGTAAAAGGCGGCCTGGGGCTCCTCGAGCAGCGTGAATTTTTCGAGGCCGGCCTGGCGGGCGGCGGTGACGGTCAGCGCGCGGGCCACCTCGTCGAACGAGGCGGGGACGGTGATGACGACCTCCTGCGCAGAGAGGGGCGCGCCGGGGTGGGCATGATCCCACGCGGCGGCCATGTGCGCCAGGAGAAGCGACGAGGCGGTGGTGGGCGAGAGCTTGGCGACATCGAGCGGCGCGCCCCATGGGAGGATCGGGGCGGTGCGATCGACGCCGGGGTGGCACAGCCAGCTCTTGGCGGAGGCGACGAGACGGCCGGGGACGCGAGAGCCCTGCCAGCGGGCGAACTCACCCACGAGCGGAGGGGGCGGCGCGGGGTCCCACGGGAGGGCGGTCGAGCCGGGGGCGAGCTCCGTGGGCGTGGGGAGATAGAGCGACGAGGGAAGCAGCGCCTGCGGGCCGGCCTGGCCGGGGCGTTGGAGCTGCTGTATCTGAAAGTCGGATACGGTAGCCGCCGCGCCAGCAGCCAGATGAGCGCAGGCGATGGCGCAGTTGCTGGTGCCGAGGTCGATGCCGACGACGTAGGAGGCGGAGGAGCTTTGAGACACAGAGAATACAGGGGAAGCACAGGGTTCGCTGTGACCTCGGCGAGGCCTCCGTGAACCCGATGCCTCTGCTACTCTTTCATTCTGACATTCAATTCGAGCTTCCAGCGGCCGGGGCCGTTTTTCTCGAGGAGGCGGAGCTCGAGGGTGCCGATCTCGGTGACGGCGGCCTGGAGATTGACGGGGACCAAGCGGCCGGTGTCACCGGAAAGGGTGGACTCGATGGGGGCAACCTCCTCGAAGTCGTCGCTCGTCGCGGGATCATCGAGCATCGCGCCGACGGCGTCGTCGCGGCGGACGGAGCTGGAGAAGAAGCGGAAGCGGGTGGGCTCGCCGACGACGAGGCCGAACTCCTGCGGCGGGACATCGGCCTGGGTGCCTTCTTCCATACCGAAGGGCGCGACGCAGAGGGCGCGGACGGGCGGCTCCATGCCAGGGACGGCGGGCATGGCGGACTCGATGCCCACGTAGTAGGCGCGGGCGGTGCCGCCGCGGATGCGAAGGCCGTGGCCGTGGCGGGCCCAGCCGTAGTAGGCGGCGCCTCGGGCGACGGCGAGATCGAGTTCGGCGCCGGCAAGCTCGACGGTGGGCTGGCCGGAGTCGGCCTTGAGCCAGCGATTGAGGACGGCGAGGACGCGCTCGCGGAGTATCTGAGATCTGAATACGCCGCCGTTGAAGAGGATCGCGGTGGGGTGGACGAAGGTGGACGAGGCCGTGAGCTTGGGGCTGAGCTTGGCGAGGTCGGAACCGGCGAGGGCCTTGGCCTGACGGGTGAGAAAGGCGGCGAGGTGGCGCGTGACGGCGGCGTCCTGTGCGTAGGGGAGCGCGATCTGGGCGAGACCGGTGGTGCGCGCGGTTTTCGGAAGATCGGTGACGGCGACCTCGGGGAAGAAGCCATCGGTGAGGACGCGGGTGAGCTCGTCGCGGGAGAGCTCGGCCTTGATGGTGCCGCCGATGAGGGAGGAGCCGCGGCCGGGGATGACGAGCGGGGACTTGGCGAGCTTGGCATCGGCAAACATCGCCTCCTTGGCCGCGCGGCAAGCGTGGGTAAGGGCGGTGAACTGCCAGGAATCGAGCTTCTTGCCCTCGGCGGTCAGGCGCTGATTGACCGTGTAGGCGAGCGCGAGGTCCATATTATCGCCGCCGAGGAGGATGTGGTCGCCGACGGCGATACGAGTAAGCTCGACCTCGCCATTCTTATCGGTGACGGCGATGAGGGAGAAGTCGCTGGTGCCGCCGCCGACGTCGACGACGAGGATGACGTCGCCGGGCTGCACATGCTTGCGGAAGCTCTCGCCGGCCTGCTCGGTCCACGCGTAGAAGGCGGCCTGGGGCTCCTCGAGGAGCGTGAGGTTTTTCAGGCCGGCCTGCTGGGCGGCAGAGAGGGTGAGATCGCGCGCGGCGGCGTCGAAGGACGCGGGAACGGTGAGGACGATCTCCTGCTGGGCGAACGGAGCGTCGGGAAACTGGTGGTCCCACGCGGCGCGGAGGTGCGCGAGGTACTGGCGCGAGGCCTCGACGGGCGAGAGGCGCGTGACATCGGCGGGGGCCTGCCAGGGGAGGATCGCGGACTGGCGATCGACACCAGCGTGCGAGAGCCAGCTCTTGGCGGAGGAGACGAGGCGGGCCGGGACCTTGGCGCCGTGGGCGCGGGCGAACTCGCCGACGAGGGCGGTGGCGTTTTTCTTATCCCACGGCAGCGCGAGGGCGGCGGCGGGAAACTCCTGCGCATTGGGCAGGTAGAGGAAGGACGGGAGGAGGTTTTTGTTTTCGACCGTGCCGACGGCGGTGACCTGCGGGATGGCGAGCGTGGACTGCTCGCGACCGCGGGCGGAGGTGCGCTTGAGGTCGAAGTACGAGACGGCGCTATTGGTGGTGCCGAGGTCGATGCCGATGGAATAGGTGGCGGAGGAAGACACGGAGGGCGGAAGACGGGGAGACGGAGGGACGAGGAGAAGGAGAGATCAGAGCTCTACTTCGGCGGCGGCGAGCACACGGGGGTCGAGGGTGGGGGAGACGGCGGGGAGCTTGACGGAGGTGGCGACCCAGCCGTGGTGCTTGAGGGTGCCTTTGTAGGGTGGCTGGCCAGCGACATTGCCGGTGAGGCGGATGCGCTCGGCATTGAAGCCGGCGGGGACGGTGATGGAGTCGCCCTCGGCTCCGGCGAGCGCGGGCTCGAGCGTAAGGTATTGTTGGAGAACCTTGCGGCTGCCTGCATGGACGACGCGGGCAGCGGCGCCGATATCGGAATCCGAGTAAGCGGAGACGTCTTCCTGGAGGAAATCGATCAGACGGCCCTCGCGCTGGAGCAGGCCGAGCATCGCGAGGCCGGAGGCGTGGACTTTTTCCGGCGCGGGCGCCACGGGCTGCTCGACCGGCGCGGGGGCTTCGAGGGCGACGAGTTTGGCGGCGAGCGATCCGCTGCCGAGGATGCGGAACGCGAGGCCGAGGCGGGCGAAAAAGGAGGGAGCGGAGGACATGGGAATCGACCAAGCGAACAGAGATTGTGACGAGATTCAACGCGGGAGGCAGTTTGGATGCAGAACGTCACAACGTGGATGCGGGAGCGAGGGAAGCAGGAGCGCGCGAGCGGAGGGGCGGTGGAGAAGATTGTCACGCGAGACTGGAGGGCCGTGGAAAGTGGGGCGGTGGATGTAAAGCGACCGGTTGAGCTGGACAGGAGGCTCCGGGCTGGGCGGGAGCGCCGGGCAGGCCGCTGGAAAGGGCGGGGGCGAGATGGCGCCGGGGCCTCCGCAGGAAGCAGGGATAACGCTAAATAGCCCGGAGATAGAGGGGCGTTTTCGGGAATTTTTGGTGAAGGCGCAGGACGGGGAGAGGGGCGAGCGGCGCGGCGGCGCGCAGCGAGAGCGAGGCGCCGACGGGCAATCTCCTGCCGCCCGGCGCGGTGGACGAGTGCGAGGAGGCGGCCCGCGGCATCGAGCGCGGGGGCCGGGCGATAGAGCAAAGACCACGCGAGCCGGTGGGCGCGCCGGAGCAAAGCGGGGGTGAGGCATTCGCGGGGGAGCGCGAGGAGGGCGGCGGCGGACTCGGCCACGTGGTCGCGCTGCTCGGCCAAGATATGCCGCCGATAGTATACGCCGACGGCGCTCCTGCCCACCCTGACACCGAACTGAGCATCGACGAGCTCCACTACCTGGGCGTAGGTACGATTGTCATCGAGCCAGCCGCGCAGCATCGCCTGCTGCTGAGCGTTGAGACGCTCGAGGCGAGCATCTGAACGCACTTTCCTGCGCAGCCCCAAGGCTGCGCGATTTTCGAGGTCTCCGCTTTCGTTGACATTGGCCCGGGGTTTCTGCCCGTGGTACATATACTAGCGGATACGGGACGGCATGTCATCCCCCTACCGGGGAAACGTGAAACGGCGGCGAACCAGACACTTGTGGAGCCAGGCGGGCGGCTATTTCTCGCTGCGCTGGAGGACGACGGCGTAGGGGTGGACGGTGGCGGTCATCACGCCGGCGGCGACGGCAGGGTCGCTTTGCATGAAGGCAGTGGCATCGGAGGCGGAGGCGGCTTCGAAGATGACGAGGCCGAAGGTCTTATCGCCTGGCTCCAAGGTGCGGCCGGCGAGGATGACTTGGCGGGCCTGGGTGGCGGCTTGGAGGTGGGCGAAGTGAGCGCGGACGGCCTGCTTGTCGGCCTCAGTCCACGCGGCGTCGTCGTGGAGGCGCGGGGTGAGCTTGAGGACGTAGACAAACTGCTTGGGCTTGGGCGCGGCGGAAGCGGCGGGTTTTTGCTCGGCAGCGCAGGCGAGCAGGGGGAGAAGCAGGAAGGCGAGGAGGAGGCGGGGCATGGGGAGGGGAGGTCTGTCCTTGGCAAGAGGCGGTGATGAGGTCCACACGGGCCGCAGCTCGAAGGCTACTTCAGTCGGTCGAGCGACTCCTTGGCGGAGGCGAAATTGGGATCGAGTGCGAGGGATTGTTCGTAGGCGGCGCGGGCGGCGGGCTTGTCGGACTTCTTTTCGAGGATGGCGCCGATGCGCCAGTGGATCTCGGCGGGCGAGGGGGCGCGGGGTTTGGGTGGCGGGGTCAGCTCGAGGCAGCGGCGGAGGGCAGCGAGGCCGCGATCGGGCTGCTGGCCGGTGAGCGCGGACAGACGGCCGATCTGGTAGAGCGAGTGGTAGTCGTCGGGAGCTTCCTCGAACTGGGCGAAGGCGGCGGCGTACTGCTTATCGTCGACGGCGATGCGGGCGAAGAGGATGCGGCCGGCGAGGGGATCGAGCTGTTTTACGGTCGTGGCTTGAGCGAGGGCCTTATCGCGACCACCGCCGGCGAGGCCGGGAGCGCGATAGTAATATTCGAAGAGGGAGAGGCGGTAATCGACGCGCTTGGGGTCGAGGGCGACGGCGCGCTCGTAGGCGGCGACACATTTCTTGGCGAAGCCGAGCTGCTTGAAGAGAGAAGCCTTCTGCGCGGAGCGGCCGTAGGCGTCGCCGGCGGCCTTGTGGGTGTCGCCGTGGTCGGGGGCGAGGGCGAGGGCGCGCTCGTAGTGCTCGATGGCTTTCTCGGTGTCGTCGCGCCGCATGGCGAGGAGGCCGAGATGGAGATGGGCAGCGTGATTCTTGGGATCCGCGGCGGCGATAGCGGAGAAGGCGGCCTGGGCTTCGGCGGATTTACCCTTGGCGCGGAAAAGCTCGAGAGCGGCGGCAGTGGGATCGGCGGCGGAGTCGGCGGCCGCCGAGGCGGCAATAGCCGACAGCAGGAAGCAGAGAGCGGAGAGAACGCTGAGGGAGGGCAAGGTGAGGGCTGAGAAACGCCAGGGAGTCATGGCTGGAGCTTGAGGCGTTTTTCGCAAGGGACGAGGCCGCTTCTTACTCGGTGCGGAGGGCGGTCATCGGATCGACCTGCATGGCGCGGCGCACCGGCACGAGGCAGGCGAGTGCGGCGACGATAGCAAAGAGGCCAGCGACGGCGGCGAAGATGGCGGGATCGAAGGGGCTGACCTCGTAGAGCGATTGCTGGAGGAGGCGGGAGGCGGCAAACGCGCCGCCGAGGCCGAGCGCGAGGCCGAGAGCGAGCAGCAGGGCCGCGCCGCGGCCGATAAGGGTGAAGATATCGCGCGAGGTGGCGCCGAGGGCCATGCGCACGCCGATCTCGCCGGTGCGACGAGCGACGGTGTAGGCCATGACGGAGTAGATGCCGACGGCGGCGAGGAGGGCGGCGATGCCGGCGAAGACGAGCAGGAGCGTCATCATGAGCCGCTGGACAGCGACGGATTGGCGGACGAGCTGATCGGCGGTGGCGGGGGCGGCGAGGGCGAGCGTGGGATCGAGCTCACGCACGAGCCGGCGGAGAACGGGGAGCACGGCGTCGGCGGAGAGGCCGTCGCGGGCCTTGGCGACCACGGTCATGAAGTTGGCGTTGCGCTGGGTGCGAGGGAAGTAGATCTCGTCGGGGATGGGCTGGGAGACGCCGGCGGTCTTCACATTGCGCACGACGCCGACGATCTCGTTCTTACCCTCCGCGGAGGGGCCGAAGAGGAGGATCTTGCCGACGGCGGACTCTCCGGGGAACAGTTTCCGGGCGAGCTGCTCATTGATGACGCAGGTGCCGGTGCCCTGCGGGATATTGTCGGCATTACGAGGCAGAGCGCGGTCGTCGGCGGTGAAGAAGCGGCCCTCCTTGAGCTGAAGGCCGAGGGTGGGGAAGTAACCGGGAGAGACCGAGCGGACACCGGCGAGCGGGCGCTCGGGGAGCGGCAGGATAGGACGACCCTGCACAGAATAGGGCGTGAACGAGGCGGACTGGGTGAGCGGCATCACGGTGGTTACGCCGCCGGCGGCGAGCTCGGGCGCGGCATCGAGCTTTTCCTGGAGCTGGCGGTAAAACTCGGAAGAGGCCTCGGGCTTGCCGTACTTGGCGAGAGGGAGATTGAGATTGCCGCCGGCGACGCGAGCGGGGTCGAAGCCAAGCGGGGTGTGCTGGAGCTTGAGGAAGCTCGCAATGAGCAGGCCGGCGCATACGAGGAGCACGAGGGAAAGGGCAACCTCGGCGACGATGAGCGCGTGGCGGAAGTTTTTACCCTGCACGCCGATGGCACCGCGGCCGGTGTCCTTGAGCGCGGATTGGACGTCGGTGCGGGAGGCCTGGATCGCGGGATAGAGACCGACCAAGAGCGTCGCGAGACAGGTGATGCCGGCGGCGAAAGCGAGGACAGTGAGATCGAGAGAGATATCGGCGGCGCGCGGGAGCTGCTGGCCGGCGAGGAGACGGATGCCCTCGAGGCTCCACGACGCGATGAGCACGCCAAGCGCGCCGCCGAGCAGCGCCATGGCGAAGCTCTCACCGAGGAACTGACGGACGATCGCGCCACGCGTGGCGCCGAGCGACGCGCGGACGGCGATCTCCTTTTGCCGGGTGCTGAGACGGGCAAGACCGAGATTGGCGATATTGGCGCAGGCGATGAGCAGCACGGCGGCGACGGCGCCAGCGAGGACCCAGAACGTGGCATTGAGATTGCCGTAGACCTCCTCGGCGAGCGAGCGGAGGCGCGGAGTGTGCATCGCCACGGGATGCCCGGGGTGGGCGATGAGGAACTGGCGATTGAGGTCGACGAGGCGGGCCTCGGCGGCGGCACGAGAGACACCCTCTTTGAGGCGGGCGGTGACCTGCCAAGCGCCGGCGGTATCGCGGTTGCGCGGATTGATGAAGGAGACTTCCTGCGGGCGAGGGTGGACGATATCGGGAGTGTTGAAGGGGACCGGCAGCGGCGGCAGCACGCCGATGATCGCATGGGGCACGCCATCGAGGGTGATCGTGCGGCTGAGGATATCGGCGGAGCGGCCGAAGCGCTGCTCCCAAAGGCGCTGGCTTATGAGCGCAACGGGAGGCGCGCCCTCCTTATCCTCTTCCGCGGTGAAGGCGCGGCCCTGCTGGGGAACGATGCCGAGGAGCGGGAGAAACTCGTGGGACGCGCGGAGCGTGGGCACCTGCTCGGGCTCAGTGGCACCCGTGACCGTGACATTGTCGAAAACGGAGATGGCGAGCTGGGAAAACTCCTTTTGATGCTCGCGGAGATGCAGCCACTGACTCCAGAAGACGACGGGAGCATCGAGATTGCGCTCGGCATTGCGAACCCAAAGGCGCACGAGGGAATCGGGCTGAGGAAAATCGAGCGGGCGAAGCACGACCGCATTCATCACACTGAAGAGGGCAGTCGTCGCACCGATGGCGACGGCGATGGTGAGGACCGCGACGGTGGTGAAGCCGGGGTGCTTGGCGAGGAGTCGGACAGCGTGCTTCATGGACGGGGGGCTGGAGACGAAAGGGCAGGCGATGGTTTGTCAGCTGGCGCGGAGGGCGTCGATAGGGCTGACGTGGGTGGCGCGGCGAGCAGGGATAAACGTGGCGAAGAACGCGACCAGCGAAAGGAAGAGCACGACGGCGGCGTAGGTCGCGGGGTCGGTGGGGCTGATGATGTTGCCGAGGCCATTGCGGATACCCTGGCCGCCGAGGAGGGCGATGGCGATGCTGAGGCCAAGGCCGAGGGCGAGACCGACGGCGAGCTGGAGCGCGCCCTGGCGCAGAACCATGCCGACAACGCGCCGGTGACTCGCGCCGAGGGCAAGGCGGATGCCGAACTCGGTGGTGCGCTGATTGACCGAGAAGCTCATGACGCCGTAGAGGCCGACCGCGGCGAGGAGCGTGGCGGCGATGCCGAAGGCGCTGCACATGACGGCAACGATGCGATTTTGCGCGACGAAGAAGGCGAAATTCTCGCGCGGGGTGCCGATGAAATAGAGCGGGAGATTGGGATCGACGCGCGTGACCTCGCGGCGAAGCGCATTGGCGAAACCCGAGGCACTGGGATTGCGCGGGCGGACGACAACGGTACCGAACTGGGTGGCAGCTGGAGCGGCCAGCGCCGGGCCAAAGGCAGTCGCGTAAAGCGGGATGTAGAAGCCGACCTCCTCGACATTGGGATTGTTGAAAGGGCCGATCATACGGACATCCGAGACCACGCCGACGATGGTGCGCCAGGGGCCGAAGAGCTGGCCGTTGTTGCCGACGGTGCGGATGCGGCGGCCCAGGGCACCCTGGCCCGGGAAGTAGCGCTGGGCGAAGCCGGCATTGACGATGGCGACGGGCTGACGGGCATCGGTATCGTCGGCCTGAAAATCACGGCCCTCGAGGAGCTTCATCCCGAGGGTGGCGAAGTAGCCCTCGGAGACATTTTCGACGTTCACATTGGGACGCTGTTGATCGAACTCGTAGGCGTTGCCCTCGATCTCGATACGACCGGCACCGGAAAAGGCCATGCGGAAGCGATTGGTGAGGGCGGCAGACTCGATCTCGGACGAAGAACGGAGCGAGAGCAGCAGGCGATCGTAGAAAAGCTTGCGGGCGGCGGAGTCGGGGTAGTCGCCATCCATGAGACCCATGCGGGCGGAGAGGACGCGGTCGATATCGTAGCCGTAATCGATATTCTGCTGGCGGTAGATGACCTGAATCTGGAGCAGCGAAGCGATGAGGATGATGCAGGTAACGAAGATCTGAAAGACCACCAGGCCGCGCGTGACGAGCGTGATGGCGCGCGAGGTATTGCCGCGACCGCCCTCCTTGAGGGCGTCGGAGGGATTGGCCTTGGAGGCCATCCACGCAGGGCAGACGCCGGCGATGACCGCGGCGAACATGGTGGCGGCGACGACGGAGAGGAGGACGCGGCCATCGATCTCGAAGCTGATATAGGCGGGCGGGGGATTGGGGACATTGCGGACTGCCTCGAGGAGCGCGTCTGTGGTGTAGTACGCGCCGAGGATGCCGAGCACCGCGCCGAGCGAGGCGAGCAACATGCTCTCGGTGAGCATCTGGCGGATGAGGCGGATGCGCGTGGCGCCGAGGGAGGAGCGGATCGCGAGCTCCTTGGCGCGGAGCGTGGCGCGGGCGAGCTGCATATTCATCACCGTGGAGCAGGCGAGGAGGAGCAGGAGCACGCAGACGCCGAGCATGAAGAACAAGATGCCGCGGAGCTGCGGCGGCGTGAAGGTCTGCAGCAACGGCCGGACAAGGCCGGTGGAGAACTGCTTGTTGCTATCGGGAAACTCCTGCGCGAGGCGCTTGGCGAAGCCATCGATCTCGAGTGTAGCCTGCTCGACCGAGACTGCGGGGCGGAGGAGGCCGAGGATCGCGGGAGCGTTGCCCTGCGCGTTGCGCTCATTGCGCGGGCGTGGGGTGAACTCATTGAAGAGGGGAATCCAGAGCTCCTCGTTTTGCGGGAAAGCGAAGCCGGCAGGCATCACGCCGATGATAGTGGCCGGGCGTCCATTGAGGCGGATGGAGGCGCCGAGGATATTGGGATCGGAATTGAAGTCGCGCTGCCAGAGCTTGTGGCTGATGAGGGTGACCTTCTCAGCGCCGGGGCGATTATCCTCGGCGGTGAAGTCGCGGCCTTTGGCGGGAGCGACGCCGAGGATCTTCAGGAAGTCCTCCGTGATGTAAGCGCCGGTGTAGCGCTGCGGCACGCCGTTGTAGGTGACGTTGACGGTGGAGCCGTTGATGTAGGCGGCGACGCGCTCAAAGGATCTCTGGCTGGCGCGGATCTCCTGATAGTCGAGCGCGAAGGCCTGGTTGGCGACGCCGAAGAAATTATTCTGCGTCGGATCGATGAACTGGATGCTCGTGAGGCGATCGGCGTGGGGAAACGAGAAGCCGCGAATCATCACGCCGTTGACGACGCTGAGCATCGTGGTGACGGCGCAGATGCCGAGGGCGAGGACGGTGATCGCGAGCGTGCAGAAACCGCGCTCCTTGAGCAGCACGCGAAGGCCGATGCGAAGATCCTGGAGAATGGAAGAGAGCATGATGAGATCGGGGCGAAGGCCGCGGGAGGAGACCACGGTTTGCCTGCGCATGCTCTATTGCAGGGGAGGTGCCAGCGCTCGGAGCGGATTGCTACTATCTTTTTATCAGCGATTTAAGATATTCGATCGCGGGAGCCGGGGCGAAGAACGCGTCGAAAGTGAAACCATCCCGTCCCACGAGTGGGACGGGTCACTTGCGAGCGACGAGCGTGAGCATGGCCCACTGCCAGGAGATGCGGTGGTTTGCCTCGGAGAGCTGGAGGGCTTTGCGGACGTGGGACGAGGCCGTGCGGATGGCATCGAGGACGAGCTCGCGATTTCCGGCGGGGGTCGAGGCGGCCTCGAAATACCACTGGAGGTCGGGCTGCAGTTTGCGGTGGAGCGCGGAGTGGAGGATCGAGAGGTGGTTGTCGCCGGCGAGTTGCTCCCAAGCGGCGCGGGAGAGGAAGCGGCCGTGGCTGGGGTCGCGCCATTTTTCGACATTGTGCAGCCAAGCCTCGGTCTCGGGATCGTTGTCGGGGACGGTGCCATCGATCAGGAGGAAATGGCCGCCGGGCTTGAGGACGCGCGCGACCTCGGAGACGAAGCGCGGCGGCGAGCTGAAGTGGTGGGGCGCGACGCGGACCGTGACGAGATCGAGCGAGGCATCGGGAAACGGAATCTCTTCCGCGGGGAAGAGTTGGGTATCGATTGGGTGGCCGGCCTCGGCGGCGAGCTTGCGGGCGTTTTCGAGCATACGCGGGGCGATGTCGCCGGCGGTGACGCGCCAGCCCAAGCGCGCGAGAAAAAGGGCGGTATGGCCGCCGCCGGTGGCGACATCGAGGGCGGCGCCGGGCTGGGCGGAAATGTGCGTGAGCGCGGCGGCGATGTCGGCGGTGTCGGCGAGGATGTGGGACTTGCCGTAGCGGTCGCTCTGGCGATCGAACTGGGCGGCGGAGGCGGCCTGGGCGGCGTCGAGCTTGGGCGAACTCATGAGCCCAGACTGCGCCGGCGGCCAAGCCATGGCAAACGAGCGCCGGCTGTGCGGGTGAAGATTAACGACTACTAACGCCGAAAATGAAAGGCGATAAGGCCGGCTCAACTCGCGCGGATCGCGGTGTTGGGATCGATGAGAGTGACACGCCGGCTCGAGAGCCAGCAGGCGACGAGCGCGACGGCGGCGAGGAGGAGTGGGACGAGGGCGAACGTCGGTGGATCGCGCGGCGAGATTTCGTAGAGGAGGCCGGCGAGGAGCTGCGTGAGAAGAAACGCCGAAACAAGGCCGGCGATGAGCCCGCAGATGACGAGGCCGGCACCTTGCTTGAGGACGAGGCGGATGACCTGATGAGGCTCGGCGCCGAGGGCAAGGCGCACGCCGAGCTCCTGCAGCCGCTGGGTGACGGTATACGACATCACGCCGTAAATGCCGATGCAGGCGAGGAAGAGGGCGACGAGGCCGAAGACGGTGAAGAGATAGCTGAAGAAGCGAAGCTGCCATACGGGGTCGGCGCGCAGCAGGAGATCCTCGAGAAGAAAGTCATCGTAGATCGGGATGTCGCGATTGGCGGCGAGCGTGGCTTCGCGGCAGGCGGCGGCGAGCGTAGCGGGGTCGATGCGACTACGCAGGAAGGCGGTGAGAAACGTGGTGGGGGCGAACTGCGACACCGGCACGTAGGTGGTGGAAAAGGCATCGGGCTTGTCGAGCTGATGCCGGACGGCGCCGACAACGCCGACAATGCGGGCGGCATGGGTTTTCTCCACCTGTACTTTGCCCTCAAGGCCGGTGAGGGTGCGGCCAAGCGCGGCGGCTGGGCTGCCAAAGTGCCGGGTGGCAAAGGCCTCGTCGACAATGAGCGCGGGCGTGGCCTCCCGCCGGTCGATGGCAGCGTCGAAGTCGCGGCCGGCCAGGAGGGGGATTTTCAACGTGGCGAAGTAGCCGGGAGAGACCGCGTGGTAGAACGTGCGCAGGCCGCCGGAGATTTTTTCCGGCACGGGCTGGCCCTCGATAACAAGGGTATTCATGCCACGCCCGCCGTGGAGGCCCGGGCGCCAAGCGCCGAGCCCGACGGACTCGACGCCGGGAATCGCCTGGAGGCGCGGCAAGAGCGCGGAGAAGAAGGCAAGGGTGCGCTCGCTGTTTTCAGCGGGGTACATCCGATCGGGCACCCCGGTGCGGAAGGTAAAGACCTCGCGAGCCTCGTAGCCAGGGCTGGTCGAGCGCAGGGCGAAGAAGCTGCGCATCATGAGGCCGGCGCCGACGAGCAGGACGAGCGCGAGGGCGATCTCGGCGACAACGAGAAGATTGCGAAAGCGGGTGGCGTGCGGGCCGTGGAGCTCTGCGGTGCGACCGCCCTCCTTGAGCTCATTGACAATGTCGGGCTGGGAGACGCGCAAGGCGGGCACGAGACCGAATAGCAGCGCCGCGAACAACGAGACCAGAAAAACGAAGGTGAAGACGCGCAGATCGTAGTCGAAGCGCAGCCAGAAGGGCATCTCGCGGGGGAGGGCGGCGAGGATGGCGTCGTTGCCCCACAGCCCGAGCACCAGGCCGCCGACGCCGCCAAGGAGCGCGAGCACGATACTCTCGACGACGAGTTGCTGGATGACTCGACGGCGGGGTGCACCGAGCGCGAGGCGAATGGCGATCTCGCGCGAGCGGGTGGTGGCGCGGGCGAGGAGGAGATTGGCGACATTGACGCAGGCGATGAGCAGGACGAAGAAGACCGAGCCGAAGAGGAGGATGACCAAGCGATCGCTGTGCTTGAAAATTTCGCCGCGGATGGGCGCGAGGCGGGCGCCGATATCGGCATGAGTCTCAGGGTGGGCGAGGGCGAGCGCGGCCATGATCGTATCGAGCTCGGCCTGGGCGGCGGGAAACGAGCTGTCTGGCCTGAGCGTGGCAGCGACGGTAAATGTGGGATCGCGAGAGGTGAGCTTCTCATCGCCGGCGCGGAAAGGCGTCCAGACATCCGAACGCTTGGGGTACTGCCAGCCTGGCGGCATGACGCCGACGATGGTGGTGCTGACGCCATTAAGCGCGACGGTGGCACCGAGGGCCTCATCGGAGGATTGAAAGCGCTGGCGCCAGAGGTGCGCACTGATGAGGGCGACGGGTGGGGCATCGGCCGAAGCGTCGGCGGCGGACAGCGGACGGCCGCGATAAACGGGCACGCCCAGGCTCTGGAAAGCATCCCAAGAGATTTGGGTGCCGATGAGGCGCTCGGGGCGGCTGGCGCCGGCAAGAATCACGGTACGATCGGCGTGCGCCCAGACGCCTGCGAGCGTGCGGGTGCGCTCGCGCAGGGCGAGAAAATCGGGATAGCTCCACATGCGGTCGTTGTCATTGCGGGCGCGGTCGACCTGGGCGACGTGGAGGAGGCGGCTTTCGACCGCGGACAGATGCGGGAGCGGCTTGAAGCGAAACGCGTCGATGGCGGAAAAAACGACGGTGGTAGACCCGATGCCGACCGCCAGCGTGAGCAGAGCGATGATCGTGAAGCCGGGGGACTTCGCGAGCTGGCGCAGAGCAAAGGTGAGGTCGGCAAGCATGCAGGGAGTGCCAGGGGATCAGAGGGAGGGAGCAGGGCCCCCCTGATTTCATTCCGTGCGGAGGGCAGTAATGGGATCGACCTTGGTCGCGCGGCGGGCGGGGAAGTAGCAGGCAAGGGTGCCGATGGCCGCCAGCACGATGCCGACGGCGACGAAACTCACGGGATCGAGAGCCGAGACATTGTAGAGGATGCCATCGAGCAGACGGGTGAGGCCGAAGGAGAAGATGAGGCCCACGCCGAGACCGAGGATGGCGAGCTTGAGGCCGTGGCGAAGGAAAAGCTGCACCACGGAGCCAGGCGTGGCGCCGAGGGCCATGCGGACACCGATCTCGCGGGTACGCTGGCTCACGTGGTAAGCAAGCACGCCGTACAGGCCGAGGGCGGCAAGGATGAGCGCGAGAGCGGCGAAGGTGCCGAGGAGGAATACGGTGAGGCGCTGGGTGGAGACGCTGCCGGTGAAGAGGGAGTCCATGGTCTGGACGGCAAAGATCGGTAGATCGGGGGCGACCTCGCGCATGGCGGTGCGCACGGTCGGGATGAGCAGCGAGGGCTCAAGCTCCGTGCGGATAACGAAGCTGAACTGGGCGGGGGTCTGCTGCGTGCTGGCGACGTAGGTCTGCTCGCGGTCGCTCTGGGTGGAGCCGAAACTGTAGCGCTCGATGTGCGCGACGACGCCGACGATCGTGATCCACTCAGAGGGATTTTCGGGCGGACGGGCACCGTAGGCGAAGCGCTTGCCGAGAGGGTTGGCACCCTTGGGGAAATTCTTTTCGACGAACCGGGTGTCGACGATGCCGACACGGGGCGCGGTGGCCGTGTCGCGCTCGTCGAAAGTACGGCCTAAAATCAAGGGAATCTGAAGGGTGGAGAAGAAATTGCCGCTGGCCTGCGCGTACTCGGCGGAGGGCTGGCGACCGCGCTCGGGCAAAGGCGTGCCCTCGATGTAGTAGCTCGTCTGGTTGTTGGAACCGCTGAGCGGCAGCGGATTGACGAGGGCGGCTTGCTTGACGCCGGGGATCGTGGCGAGGCGGGCGAAGGCGCGCTCGATGGCGACGGCGCGGGCCGAAGGCTCGCTATAGGCCTGGCCTGGCAGCACCCAGGCAAACGTGAGCGTCTTATCCGTGGTGTAGCCGGGATCGGCGCGGTAGAGATTGCTCAGCGTGCGGAGCATGAGGCCGGCGCCGACGAGGAGGACGCAGGTGAGGGCGAATTCGCCAACAATGAGGGCCGCGCGCCAAGTGCCGCCGGCGCCGGAGCTGCCGCGAGTGCCTTGGGCCAGGGCGGCGCGAAGATCGAGCTTGGCGGCGTGGAGGGCGGGAACGAGTCCGAAGACAATGCTCGTGACCAAGCTCGCGATGACGGCGAAGGCGAGGACAGGCAGGTTGAGTGTGACATCAGCCACCCGGGGAACATTGGTGGGAAGAATGGTGCGGAGGGCATCGAGACCCCAGACGCCGAGCAGGATGCCGAAAGCGCAGCCAAGGCTGCCGAGCAAGACGCTCTCGACAAGGAGCTGGCGGATGATGCGCCCACGGCCAGCGCCGAGCGCGGCGCGCACCGCAAACTCGCGGCCCCGGGCGTGAGCGCGGGCGAGCTGGAGGTTGGCGACATTGGCACAGGCGATGAGGAGCACGAAGCCCGCGGCGCCGAGCAGCAGGAACAAGGCGGGACGGACCTGGCCAAAGGCACGGTCGGTAAGCGACTGCACGGAGGCGGACTGCCGGGCATTGGTGTCGGGGTGCTCGCGGGCGAGCTGCTCGGCGATGCCCTTGATATCGGCCACGCCGGCTTCGTAGCTCACGCCGGGCTTGAGACGGGCGATGCAGTAGATGCCGGGATGGCTGTCGCGATCGGTGTAGCCATCGGCGAAGAGGCCGAGCGGGACCCAGAGCTCATTGGCCGCGCTCGGGTACTGGAAGGAGGCCGGCATGATGCCGACGACCGTGTAAAAGTGACTGCTAAGCTGGATTTTCTCGCCGAGAATGGTGTCGCGGCTACCGAAGAGGCGGTGCCAGAGCCGCTCGCTGATGACGACGGTGCGATCTGCGCCAGGCTTGTCCTCGGCGGCATTGTAGAAGCGGCCGCGCAGCGGCGGGAGGGCGAGTGCGGTGAACATATCGTGCGACGCCATCGCGCCCACGATCCGCTCGGACTCGGAGGCGCCGATATAGTTGAAGCCCTGGAAGCGAACCGCGCCGATAGCGGTGAATGCCTTCTGGCGCTCACGCCAGTCGATGAAGTTCGGGTACGAGACCGACATCTGCGGCACCTGCTCCGACCACTCGCCGATGTAGAGCAACTTCTCCTGCTCGGGGAAGGGCAGCGGGCGCAGGACGATGCCGTAGACGACGGAGAAGATGGCGGTATTGGCCCCGATGCCGAGTGCGAGCGCGAGGATGGCAACCAGCGTGAAGCCGGGAGCTTTTAGCAAAGAGCGAAGGGCGTAGCGGAGATCGGACATGGCGCGGGATCGGGGACCACGAAATGAGGGGAAGGGCCGGAGACGAGAGGCGAGGAAGAGGGACTGGAGGCCCTGATCCGGAGCGCCCGAAGGCCGGGGCGCGGCTTAGGCGTGAGTGGGATCGGACTCGACCTGTTCCTGGACGACGCGGCCGTCGAAGATATGGATGGTGCGCTCGGCGTGGCGGGCGAAGCGCGCATCGTGAGTGACCATCACGATGGTGGCGCCCTGCTTGTGCAGATCGGCGAGGAGCTGCATCACCGAGTCGCCGTTTTTCGAGTCGAGGTTGCCGGTGGGCTCGTCGGCAAGGAGGACGGCGGGTTTGCCGGCGAGAGCCCGGGCGACGGCGACGCGCTGCTGCTGACCGCCGGAGAGCTGCGAAGGCAGGTGCTTCGCGCGATGGCCCATGCCGACCTTTTCGAGGGCTTCGGTGACGGCGGCCTTGCGTTCGCTGGCGGGCATGCCGCGGTAGGTGAGCGGCAGCTCCACGTTTTCGTAGACAGTGAGGTCGCCGATGAGATTGAACGACTGGAAGATGAAGCCGATCTCGCGATTGCGGATGCGAGCGCGCTCAGGGAGCGAGAGGCCCTGCACGGGGCGGCCATTGAGGATGTACGAGCCATCGGTGGGCGAATCGAGAAGGCCGAGGATGGAGAGGAGGGTGGACTTGCCGCAGCCGGAGGGACCGGCGATGGAGACGTACTCGCCCTGGCGGATATCCATGTGGATGCCGGAGAGAGCGTGAGTTTCGACTTCGTCGGTGAGGAAGACCTTGGTGACGCCTTCGAGTTTAATCAGTGAGGTAGACATGGCAGGGAGGTGTGAAAAGTGGGTCTCGGGAGAGTACCGCGATGCACGCGAAAACACGCGCAGCGCGGGAAGAGTTACGAAATATGTGGGCGTGGCGCGAGAGGACTGGGCCTAGTCGATCTTGATCCGCTGGTTGGAGTCCCACTGGGACATGTCGGAGAGGATCACACGGTCGCCGGGGCGCAGGCCCTCTACGATCTCGATGGTATTGACCGAGCTGCGGCCCAGCTTCACCTGCGTGCGATGGGCGTAGACGCCATCCGTATCCAATTTAAAGATACCGACGGCGCTGCGCTCCTGGCCAAACGCAGGGCGACCGACGTAGACGACATTGGCGAGGCGCTCCAACTCGATGGTGCCATCGACCGAGAGATCGGGGCGGGAGCCGCGGGGCAATTCGCCATCGAGCAGGACATCGACCGTGACAGTGCCGTTCTGCACGGAAGGATCGATGCGGGAGACCTTGCCCTCCACGGTGCCATTGCGGGTATCGATCACGGCGAGCTGACCGATCTGAACATCGCGGGCCTGAGTCTCGGCGACGCGAATCTCGGCCTTGAGTTTGCTGGGATCGGCGACGCGAGCGAGATTGGTGCCCGGCTGCACCTGCGCACCGACGTCGATGCCCGGCGGGAGAATCTGGAGGACGCCTTTCATGGAGGAGCGAACCTTGAGGGCTTCAAGCTCATCGCGGCGAAGCTTGGCGACGGCGCGGTAGCGGTCGACCTCGGCCTGTTTTACCGCGAGCTGGGGCTCGACGGTATCCTGGGCGAACTTGTAGCGCTTCTGCTCAATCTCGTGGCGGGTCTTGGCCTGCTCGGCGCGGACCTTGGACTGCTCCCAGTCGAGGCGGGAGAGGAGGCCGTCCTTGAAGAGTTGGTCGTTGACGGCGGCGCTGAGGCGATGCTGCTCGAATTCGGAGCGGGCGGCGGCGGCATTGGACTCGGATTGCAGGACGCCGCTTTGCAGGGTCACGCGCAGACTCGTGAGTTCTGCCTCGGCGGCTTGGAGCTGGGAATCGGCATTGACGGCGGCCTGCTCGACATCGGGATTGGCCAGCTCGAGAATGACGGTGCCGACTTCGACGGGAGCGCCGGGGCGAAGGACGATCTTGTCGACGCGCCCCTGAGTGCGGGCAGCGATCCAGCGGATCTCCTCCGGTACCAGCGTGCCGAGGCCGCGGACCTGGCGGAGCATCTGGCCCTGCTTCACGGTATCGATCCAGACGAGGTTGCGCTCCACGGTGGGTGCGGCCGGCCCGAGGCGCAGCAGAAGGATGGTGATGCCGGCGAGCACGACGACGGCGATGCCGGCGAAAACGATGCGCTTTTTGCGCTTGGCTTTGGATTGGTCGGGGCGGGCGATGTCCATCGGAAGAGTAAGTGGCAGGAGTGTTGGCATACGCTTTTGCAGCGGCTGTGCCGACGCTGGCCGGTATTGCGTAAGATGATAATTAATAGGTAGAAGAAAAATTCGTCGGATCTGCGGGCGCGTGTGGAGGGCGGAGGTGCCTTCGGCGATGGGACGGCGAAATCCCAAGAATGGGACGCCTGTAATGGCTGGAGAGCACGCATGCTCTCAGCCCGGGAGACAGCTGCTTGGCGCGGGAACGGGGCGAGGCCTTACAGCTACCCAGCAGATGGGGTTTATGCTGGAAGACGGAGCGTAGCGAGAGCGCCCTGACCGCCCGGTCGCGGGGCGAGGGTGAGACTACCGCCGTGATTTTCGGCGATCTGGCGGCAGAGGACGAGGCCGATGCCGCTGCCCTCGGGCTTGGTCGTGAAGAACGGGACGAAGAGATTGGTCGCTTGCGCGATGCCGGGGCCGTCGTCCTCGACCAGAATATCGAGGGTGGAGACGGATTTGCGCCATTGGAGGCGGACAGTAGCTCCGGGGTGGCCATTGGCGCGCTGTTCGAGGGCGGCCTCCACGGCGTTTTTGAGGAGGTTGATCAGGACCTGCTCGATCTGAGCGGCGTCGCACGGAAAGGTGAGATTGGGGCCGCCGAGCACCTGTACCGGAAGGCGCCGCTCCAGGGCGACGACGCGGTGCACGATCTCGGTGATCTCGGTGGGTGCGAGCGTGGGCTGCGGGAGGCGAGCGAGGCGGGCGTAGGCCTGCATGAACCGTGCGAGGCTCTCGGCGCGCGAAGCGATGATCTCGAGTCCGCTGCGCATATCGTCTTCCCAATCGGGGGCGCGACGGGGATTGCGCAGCAACGAGCCGAGGCTGCCGGCGATAGATTTGATGGGGGCGAGGGAGTTGTTGAGCTCGTGACCGAGCACGCGCACGAGGCGCTGCCAAGCGAGCAGCTCCTCTTCGCGCAAGGTGCGGCTGAGGTCGGCGATGACGATGAGCTGATGTGGGCGACCGCCCTCGCGAAACTCGCTGCGGCGCATGCCCCAGCGACCGCCGGAACCACCGGGAAACGTCATCGTAAGCATGCGTGCCTGCTCGCCGTGGAGACATTCGGCGAGCCCGATATCGGCGGCGTCGCGGCCGAGGATGCGCTCGGCAGGCTTGTTGAGCAGGAGCTGGCCGGCGTGGTTGGCGAGGCGGAGCTTGCGATCGCCGTCGAAGGCGAAGATCGCGATGTTGATCTCCTCCATCACGGTGCGGAGAAGGGCGGTGGCCTCGAGGGCGCTGAGCCGCTGGTCCTGGAGCGTGCGGCTCAGGGTATTGATTTCCGACATCACGTCGCCGAGCGGTTCGTCGCGGCGAGCGCCGCGGGCGCGAATGGCGAAATCGCCTTCGCGCAATGCCGAAAGGAGATTGGCCATGGTGTGCAGCGGCCGGACGACGAAGGCCTGCGCCGCGAGCGCGAAGCCGAACCAGAAACCGAGGATGAACAGCGTGAGCGTCCACTGCACTTTGGGCTCAGGTGCGTGATCGGCGAGCCAAAGATAGTAAAACGCCGTGAGCACCGCAGGCGCCGCCCCGAGCAACGCGTACACGAAAACGGTCTGCTCGTGGGTAAGGCGGCGTTTTTTAGGAGGCATGAGTGGCCGCAAAAAGGCGCAGAGGGCGCAAAAAAGACCCGATCACAGGCCGTACTTTTCGAGGCGGCGGTAGAAGGCGCTGCGGCTGAGGCCGAGCTCTTCGGCGGCTTTGCGGGCGTTGCCGTCGCAGCGGGCGAGGGTCTTTTTGATGAGGAAGGCTTCGACTTCCTCGATGCTCATTTCCTCGAGGCGAGGGGCGGCGCTCGTGGCATTGAGGCCGAGATCGGGAGCGCGGATCACCTTGCCCGGGGCCATGAGCACGCCGCGCTCCACGGAGTGATCGAGCTCGCGGACGTTGCCGGGCCAGGAGTAGGCGCGGAGCGCTTCGAGCGCGCCCTCGTCGAAGCCGGTGATCGCCTTGCGGTAACGCGTGACGTGCTGCTTGAGAAAGTGCTGAGCGAGCAGCTCGATATCCTCGCGGCGCTCGCGGAGCGGTGGCAGGTGGAGCTGGATCGTATTGAGGCGGAAAAGGAGATCCTGACGAAACTTGCCTGCGGCGACCTCGGCGGGCAGGTCGGCATTGGTGGCGGAGATGAGGCGCACACTCGCGCGATAGGTGCGTGAGGAGCCGACGCGCTCGAACTCGCCGGTCTCGATCGTGCGCAGCATCTTGGCCTGCTGGCTGAGCGGGATATTGCCAATCTCGTCGAGGAAGAGCGTGCCGCCATCGGCAAGCTCGAAGCGGCCGGCACGATCGGCCTTGGCATCGGTGAACGCGCCGCGGACGTGGCCGAAAAGCTCGCTCTCGAAGACACCCTCCGGCAGGCCGCCCATGTTGACGGAGATGAAGGGTTTGCCGGCGCGTTGTGACACGGCGTGCAGAGCCTGGGCGACGAGGCCCTTGCCGGTGCCGTTTTCGCCGGTGATGAGGACATTGGCATCAGAGGGGCCGACGCGCGCGATGATATCGAGCACGGGGCGCATGGCGACGGACTGCGCGATGAGCGCGGGGCCCGCCTTGCCGGCGCCGCGGAGCAATTCGTTTTCCTGCTCGAGGCGCTTGTAGGCGCGCTGGGCGCTGCCGAGCTCCACCTGATTCTTGACGATGGCGAGGAGTCGGGGGTTATCCCACGGCTTGGTGATGAAGTCGCGAGCGCCGCGGCGCATGGCCTCCACTGCCACGTCGACGCTTGCCCAGGCGGTCATCACCACCACGGGAAGCGCAGGGTCGAGCGTCTGCAATTTTTGCAGAAGATCCAAGCCTTCCTGACCGCTGGTGGTGTCGCGCGCGTAGTTGAGGTCCATCAGCACCAGCGCGTAGTCGTTGGACTCGACGGCTTTGATGACGGCGGCAGGCGATTTGACGGACTCGGTGGCGTAGCCCTCGCCCTTCAGCAGCAGACGCAGAGCCTCGAGGATATCGGGCTGATCATCGGCGATGAGGATGCGGTGCGCGGGAGCGGAGGACATGCTGGAGGGAGTGACGAGGGTGGGATTTCGGGTGTCAAGGCAGCCCGGAGAGGGCATTAGGCGGCGAGCGGGTAAACGTACTTGCGACCCGGCCGGAGGCGAAGCGCGAGGCTGCCGCCGGGTTTGCGCGCATAGTCGGAAAACGCGATGAGGCTGATGAACACCGCGACAAAGCCGGCGATGAGGTGAGTGATATCGAGGGAGGCCGGGAGCGGGAGGCCGAGCGAGGCGGCGGTGGCGACGGCGGGCAGGGCCAGGGCGGAGACGAGAGCGAGGAGCTTGAGGGCGGTCTTGATTTTCATGTGAGGACGATTGGTTGAGGCGCCCTCCTTTGCAGTGGCTGTGCCAAGAAAATCGACATGCGCTAACATGACTGATGGATAATTGGTTGTGGTTTTTCAGGGCTAATCGTCCCGGCAGGAAGTGTCGGCGTCTTGGGAAACGAGTGTCCCGGTAATGGGACGAGTCGCCGCCTACGGGGTGAGGTCGCGCTCTCCCGGCTTGGCGACGGCAGTGGTGCGCCAATTGAAGGTGATCGTAAGCGCGCGAAAGACGAAGGTGACGGCGATGGCGATGCCCGCCGAAGAGGTGGCTGAGAAGCGGTACTCCACGGAAAGGGCGACAAAGACGACAGCCCCAGCGACAGCGGTAAGCACATAGAACTGACCAGGCCGAAAGACGAGCGGCTCCTCGCGGGTGATGACATCACGAAGCAGGCCGCCGCCCGCGGCATTGATGACACCGACGAGGACGGCGGCGGGGGCGGAAAGGCCGAAGAGGAGCGCTTTCTGCGTGCCGAAGGCTGCGTAGGCGCCGAGTCCCAGCGCGTCGATGACGGCGATCACGCGATGAAAGTGCTTCACATGCCGGCCGAAAAGGGCGGCGAAGAGAGTGGCGGCAACGACAAGGCTGATGTAGCGCGGATCGGTGAGGAGCGGAGTGGGCTCGGGACTGGGCAAGAAGATGCCATCGCGAATGAGGCCGCCGCCTAGCCCGGAGGCAAACGCCAGGAAGAAGACGCCCACGATGTCGTAACCGCGCTTGATGCCGGCGATCGCCCCGGTGAGGGCAAAGGCAAACACGGCGCCGAGATCGAACCAGGCCGGAAGCGTGAAGGCGGTGGACATCCGTTTGGGATCTAGAAGCTAGAAGTCTGGAGCACAAAGAGGTGCCCCGGAGAGGCAGCGTCAGTAGTTGAGAAAAAACTCCTGGATCGCGGAGGGCGAGGCAGTGCGGGTGAGGGCGAGTTGGAGTAGCACGCGGGCTTTGGGAGGATTGAGCTCGTCGGCGGCGACAAAGCCGAGCGCGTCATCGTCGATCTCGATGTTGCGCTCGACGAGGCCGCTGCCAGTGCGTGAGCTGCGGACGATGGCGACGCCGGCGCGGGCCGCCTCAGCAGCCGCGGCGAGCGCAGAGGCATGGAGATTGCCATCGCCGACGCCGGCGAGCACGAGGCCACGTGCGCCGGAGCGCAGGGAGGCATCGATGAGGTCGCGCCGCATGCCGGCGTGCGCGTAGTGGATGTCGACGCGCGGGAGGCTCGTCGCCGCAAGCGGGGCAAAGACGCTCATGTGCGTATGGTGGCGGACCGGGGGCGCGTAGAGATGGAGGCGGCCGGCGTGGACAAGGCCGGCAAGTCCGCGGAGCGGGGTGCGAAACGTGCCGACCTGGGTGGTGTTGGTCTTGGCCACTTCGCGGGCGAAGTGGATCTCGTCGTTGGCGACGACAAGCACGCCGCGAGCGCGCGCCGCGGGGGAGGCGGCGACGGCCACTGCATTGTAAAGATTCATCGGGCCATCGGCGCTGATCGCGGTGGCGGGGCGCATCGCGCCGACGAGGACGACCGGCTTCTCGGTGCGGAGCGCGAGATTGAGGAAGTAGGCCGTCTCCTCCATCGTATCGGTGCCATGCGTGATGACCACGCTCGCGATCTCGGGGGAGTCGAGCGCGGCCTGGGTGCGAGCGGCGAGCGTGAGCCAGCGAGCGTCATCCATATCCTGGCTGCCGATGGCCGCGACAGCCTCGACCTCGAGGGTGGCCAGCTCTGCGAGTTGAGGCACGGCGGAGAGGAGCGCCTCCGTGGAGAACGCGGCGGCCTTGTAGCCACGGCCGCCGCCAGTCTGGGCACCAGCGATGGTGCCGCCGGTGGACAGGAGCCGAATGCGCGGGCGAGAGGACATGCCCCGCAGCTAAACGAGGAACCCCGACTGCGGCTAATCTTTTCAGGCCAAGCCCCGGCTGGAGCGGGAAAGTGCTCCACACCCGGCATCGGCAACGCAGGGGTGGAGCAGAACCCGAGCAAGGAGCAGGCGGCGCAGATCAGTCCAGGCCACGGCGGCGCAGCAATGGTTTGGTGTCGGGCGCGGCCCCGCGAAAGTCGCGGAAGATCGCCATCGCATCGGCGCTGCCGCCGCGGGAGAGGAGGGTCTTGCGGAAGTGATCGCCGTTGGCCCGAGTGAGGCCGCCGTTTTGCTTGAACCACTCCACGCTGTCGGCATCGAGGACCTCGCTCCAGATATACGAATAGTAGCCGGCGGAGTAGCCACCCGAAAAGGTGTGCGAGAAATACGGGCTGCGATAACGCGGTGGCACCGGTGGGAACGCCACGCCCGCCTTTTCCAGTGCCTCAGCCTCGAACGCCAGCACACGGTCGGGGCCGGGAACCTGGTCGGGCTTGAGCTGGTGCCAAGCCTGATCGAGGAGCGACGCTGCGAGGTACTCGGTGGTGGCAAAGCCTTGGTTGAACTTCGAGGCGGCCGTGAGCTTGTCGATGAGCTCGCGAGGCATGGGCTCGTTGGTGAGGTGGTGGCGCGCGTAGTTGCGCAGCACCTCGGGCCAAGTCATCCACATTTCGTTTACCTGCGAGGGAAACTCCACGAAGTCGCGCGGCACGGAAGTGCCGGCGAAGCGCGGGTATTTCGCTTGGGAGAAAAGGCCATGGAGCGCGTGGCCAAACTCGTGGAAGAGCGTCTTCACCTCGTCGTAAGTGAGCAGGGCGGGTTGGCCGGCGGCGGGGATGGGGACGTTGAGATGATTGGCGTAGACCGGCGGCGTGCCGAGCAGGCCGGAGGGGACGACGTAGCTGGAGTTCCACGCGCCACCACGTTTCGAGGGGCGGGCGTAGAGATCTAGCAGGAAGAGGCCGAGCTGGCGGCCATCGGTATCGATGACGTCGAAGACCCGCACGCTAGGCTCGTATACGGGCAGATCCTTGCGCTCGCGGAAGGTGATGCCGAAGAGCTTGGTGGCGGCGAAAAACACGCCGTCGTGAAGCACGCGGTTGGCCTCGAAGTAGGGCTTGAGCTGAGCCTCATCGAAGGCGTAGCGCTCCCGGCGCACTTTCTCGGCGTAGAAATCCCAATCCCATGAGGCAAGTTTGAAGCCGCCCTTTTCGCGGTCGATGAGCGCCTGGATATCGGCCGCCTCCCGGCGAGCATTAGCGACGGCGGGTGCAGCCAGATCGGCGAGGAGACGATTCACGGTGTCTACCTTGGCGGCAGTCTGCTCCTCGAGCTGAAGATCGGCGTGGGTAGCGTAGCCGAGAAGCTGCGCACGCTCAGCGCGGAGCCGGGCGAGACGCGAAACAAGCTTGGTGGTATCCGTCTCACCCCCGCGGCTGCCGCGCGAGAGTGAGGCGATGTGGAGCCGCTGGCGGAGCGCACGATTCTCGAGCGAGGCGAGCGCGGGCTGGCCGCTGGTATTGAGCAGTGTGAGCACGTACTGGCCTGGGAGACCGGCGGCATCGGCCCGGGCGGCGGCGGCCGCGATCTCGGCCTCGGAGAGGCCGGCGAGCTCGGCAACATCGGTGACGACGACGCGCGCGGCATTGGTCTCGGCGAGGACGTTTTGGGTGAAGGCGGTCTGAAGACTTGCGATCTCAGCATTGAGGGAGCGGAGCCGGGTCTTTTCCGGCTCGGAAAGTTTGGCCCCGGCGCGGACAAAATCCTTGTAGTACCGATCAAGCAGATGCCGGGACTCTGGGTCGAGACGGAGCTGGTTGGCATTGCGGTGCAGCCCCTCGATGCGAGCGAAGAGCGCGGGGTGGAGCCTGATGGCGTCGAGGTGTGAGGCGGCGCGGGGGGCAAACTCCTTGTCGAGGGCTCGGAGGGCGTCGTTGGTGTGGGCGGCATTCAGATTGCCGAAGATGCGCTGCACTGTGCCGAGGCGCTGGCCGGCGCGCTCGAGGGCGACGATGGTATTCTCGAAGTCCACGGCCTGGGCGTTGCTGGCGATCGCCTCGATCTCGCGCAGATGCTCAGCCATGGCCTGCTCGAGCGCGGGACGGAAGTGCTCGGCGCGAATGCGGTCGAAGGCCGGATAGCCAAAGGGGAGGGGACTGGGATCGAGGAGGGGATTGCCGGTCATGGGCAGGGAGGATTGAGCGGAAACGAGAGAGGCGGTAGCCGCGAAGGCGACCGCGACGAGCTGCCCGAGACGGCGAGAAACGAGGTCGGCGAACAACATGATTTTTCCGACAACATGCGCGGAATCCGGTGCGGCGCAATGCCTCCCGCAGGTACGCCCTGGAGGAGGGGGGAACCGGAGGGCGTGCACGCCCACTATCTACCGCATTGTGAGCTCCAGCACCTCCTCCACAACTAATGCTACCCGGTATGTCCTGATCGCGGTGGCGATCGTCGCCCTGGCGGGCCTGGCGTGGGTGGTGGCCGATGTATTTGTGATCGCCTTTGGGGCGATCGTGGTAGCGACGGTCTTACGAGCACTCAGCGGACCGCTCTGCCGGCGGACGAAGTGGCCGGAGCGAGTCTGCCTGATGGTGACGGTGCTCGGGCTGGCGATGCTTTTTGGCGCGCTATTCTGGCTTTTTGGCCGGCAGGCGGCGAATCAGTTTGCGGAGATGCGGGAGCAACTGCCGCAAGCCGTAGAGAAATTCCAAGCGTGGCTGAGCGAGTCGCGCTGGGGGAAGACCGCGCTCGATAGCCTGAAGCAGGCGACGCAAAACGGCAGCCCGATGGAAAGTGCGGGGGCAGCTGTGGGCGCGGCGTTGGGCGGGGTGGGAAATCTATTGTTGATCGTATTTGCAGGCATCTATTTCGCCGCAGATCCCGGGCTTTACCGTCGCGGGGCCGTGCGACTCTTTCCCGTGAGCCGGCGGGCGCAGGTCGGACGAGCGCTCGATGACGCTGGCGGGGCTCTGCACAAGTGGCTGATCGCCCAGATGATCGTGATGGTGGCCGTAGGTGTGATGACCGGCGGGGCGCTCGCGGCGCTAGGAGTGCCGCTGTGGCTGTCGCTCGGGCTGCTGGCCGGGCTACTGGAGTTTGTGCCGGTCGTAGGACCCATCGCAGCTACCGTACCGGCGGTGCTGCTCGCCTTCTCCGAGGGGCCGGAGAAGGCGCTTTATGTACTGCTCGTCTATATCGTGGTGCAGCAGATCGAGAGCAATGTGCTCACGCCGCTCATGCAGCGCAGGGCGGTGGAGTTGCCGCCGGTGATCGCCCTGCTCTCCATCGTCGCCTGCGGTCTTCTCTTTGGCGTATTGGGGGTGATTTTCGCCACGCCGATGGCGGTGGTGGTCATGGTGTTGGTAAAGCGCCTTTACGTGGAAGATACGTTGGAACGAGGGCGCCCGCCGGCGCCTCGGGAACCGCGGCAGCGCTGGCACCGTGCGCAACAAGTTTGACGGAGGAACCGACGATGACGGCGAGACTTATGCAGTGGGGGATGGGCGCGGAGCGCGGCTGGCAGCGAATCGGCGGAGGCTGGTTTGGCCCGCTCTGGCTCGCTGTGGCCCTAGTCGGGGCGATCTGGGGTTTTGTGGAGCTGGCAGACGATGCGCCGGAGGGCGACTACCTGGTGTGGGAAAATGCCGTGCTCCAAGCGCTGCGGCATGACGGTGAGCCGATCGGCGGCGAGAGCGCGGTGAGTGCAATGAGGGATGTCACGGCCTTGGGCGGCGCCGTCGTCATCGTCGTCGTGACTTTGTTGATCCTGGGCTATCTTTGTCTGTGCGGCAGCTATCGGGTGGCACTGCTCCTCGCTATCGCCACCGCGGGTGGCCAAGGGTTGAACCTCTTGCTCAAACAATCCTTTGCCCGCGAGAGGCCCGATGCGACGCTCCATCTGGTGGAAGTCAACTCGCCGAGCTTTCCAAGCGGCCACTCCATGGCCGCATCCATCTTCTATCTCACCGCCGGGGCGCTGCTATCCCGCACGGCAAAGCGGCGACGTGAAAAAGCCTATCTGATAGGGTGCGCACTACTTCTGACAGTCGCAGTGGGCTTTAGCCGGATGTATCTTGGCGTACACTACCCTACGGATGTGCTGGCGGGCTGGTGCGCAGGCACCGCGTGGGCGATATTGTGCCTGGCGGGCGCCGATATCCTGGCCCGTCGCGGAGCGCTCGCCACGCCGCAAAGTGCGCACCGTTAAGGCGGTAGCGACTATTTATACAGACGTAGTGGAGTGGATAGAGTTAATATACCGTGGCGGGAGGCTTGACGCAGGCCGCTAGTGCGCGTCGTTTTGGGGAATGGCTCGTACGCTGCTCGTAGTCGACGACAACAAATCGGTGCGCGATGCGCTGCGATACGTTCTCGAGCGGCGGGGGTATACGGCGCATCTCGCCGAGAGCGGGCCGGCGGCGCTAGCCGCTTATGAACAACAGGAGATCGCAGGGGCATTGATCGATGTAAACATGCCGGGAATGAACGGACTGGAAGTCTGCCGGGCGATGGTAGCCAAGTCGGCGGCCAAAGGGCGTCCCCTGGTGGTGTGGATGATCACTGGCGCCCGCACGCCCGACCTCCTGAGGAAATCAGTCGAGGCTGGAGCGGTGACGCTGCTGGGAAAACCGTTCAACGTGCCTGAGCTGTTTCAACAATTTGACGAGAAGATCGGGCCTCCTGACTTGGACAATGTGGAGGGGCCGGCCCCTGCCGAGGTTGAAGCCAAGCCGGTCGAGCCGGGATTTGGTACGGGAGCGGCAGGCTAGGACTGCCGGTCGCTGGACGAATCGACATTCCTGGACACGGTGAGCGCATGTCCAACCTGCAACTCACCGGTTTCCATCATCTGACGGCTGTCACGGCCGATGCGCCGCGCAATCACGCCTTTTACACGCGGACGCTGGGTCTCCGGCTTGTGAAGAAAACGGTGAACCAGGACGATGTTTCCGCCTACCATCTGTTTTACGCCGATGGGCTGGCGTCACCGGGCACCGATATCACCTTCTTCGACTGGCCGGCGCCGCGCGAACGACGCGGCACGCGTAGCGTCGTGCGCACGGGCCTGCGGGTGGCGCGCGGGAGCCTGGGCTGGTGGGAGAAGCGTCTTGCCGAACTCAACGTGGTGCACAGCCGGATCGTGACGCGCGATGGGCGCGAGACGATCGACTTTGAGGATTTCGAGGGCCAGCGGCTGTGCCTCGTGGCCGACGAGTCGGGCGCGCCCGCGCATCCTTGGGAAAAGAGCCCCGTGCCTGCCGAGCACCAGATCCGCGGCCTCGGCCCGATCGCGCTCAGCGTGCCGGACCTGCGTGGCACCGATGCCGTGCTCACGCAGGTGATGGCAATGAAGCGCGAGCGTGAGTACGCAATGCCCGTCGAGGGACCGGTCGGCACCGAGCGCGAGACGCATGTCTACCAGATGGGCGCCACCGGCCCGCAGGCGGAGCTGCACGTGATCGTCGAGCCCGGCGCTGCGCCCGCGCGCTCGGGCGCAGGTGGGGTGCATCACGTCGCGTTTCGCACTCCGACGTTCGAAAACTACGATGGCTGGGTCGAGCGCCTGCAGGAGCTCGGCGTGCCGAATAGCGGGCCAGTGGACCGCTTCTATTTTCGTAGCCTCTACTTCCGCGAGCCGGCGGGCGTGCTCTTCGAGATTGCGACCGACGGTCCGGGTTTCGATGCCGACGAGAACATGGCGACGCTCGGCGAGAAGCTCGCGCTGCCGCCGTTTCTCGAAGCGCAACGCTCCGAGATAGAGCGCGGGCTCAAGCCGCTGGCGACGTGACCCGAGCGATTCGAACGGAGGGCAACGAAGGGAACGAGAAGCCCGTCCTGCGCTTGATCGATAATCCGGAGGCCCTGTCGCCAGGAGTGTCTAGTCCGCCGGCACCAACCGGGCGATGCGGCCGGGGTTGTTTAGCGCGAGGTAGAGGTAGCCGTCGGGGCCGGTGACGACGTCGCGCACGCGGCCCTGGTCTTTGAAGAGGATTTCCTGGTGTGTAACCTTGTCGCCCTCGGTCTCGATGCGCACAAGGCGCTGGCCTACGAGGCAGCCCATGAAGAGGCTGTTCTTCCAGCGCGGGAATTTGTCTGCCGTGTAGAAATCGATCGCGGCGGGGGCGATGGGGGGCGACCAGTGAGCGAGCGGCTGCTCCATGCCGGCGCGCTCGCGGCCTTCGATGACTTCGCGGAACTGCACCTCTCCATGCGATATCGTGGGCCAGCCGTAGTTGCGGCCGGGCTCGATACGGTTGAGCTCATCGCCGCCCTTGGGGCCATGCTCGGTAGCCCAGAGTTTTCCGGTGACAGGGTGGTATTGGAGACCCTGCGGATGGCGGTTGCCGTAAGTCCAGATCGAGGGCCAGGCATCCTTGCGGTCGAGGAAGGGATTGCCGGGAGCGGGTGCACCATCGGCGGTGACGCGGTGGATCTTGCCGAGAGGGCTGCTGAGGTCCTGCGATTCGATGGCGTTGCCGCGCTCGCCCAAAGTGAAAAAGAGATTGCCTTGCGGATCGAAGAGGAAGCGGCAGCCGTAGTGGCTTGTGTCCTTATAGTAGTACTTTTGCGGCGCGCGGAAGATGACCTTTTCGTCGGTCCACGTGTGGTTCTCGATGCGGCCCCGCACGATCACGGTCATCGACGTCTCGGGCTTTTCGCCGAGTTCGACATAGGCCAGGTAGAGCCAGCCGTTATTCGCGTAGTCGGGGTGCGCGATCAGATCGAGGTAACCGCCGTCCTGTTTGACGAAGGTCTTTGGGGAATTCTTCACCGGCTCGGGGTTGAGCGTGCCGTCGGACGCGATGGCCCACAGCTTGCCCACGCGGTCGCTGACCACGAGCGAGCGATCTGGCAGGAAGACGATGCCCCAGGGTGTGCCGAGGCCCGAGGTGACGGTTTCGAGGCGAAACGCGTGCTTCTCGCTTTTGATCTCGAGCGAGACGGGTGGCGTAACGCTGGCGGGCACGCCACCTAGCGCAAAGGCGCGGGCGCGGCGGCGGAGGTAGGCCACAAACTCCTTCTGCTCCACCTCGCTCATCTGATTGGCAAAGCCCGCCATGCCCGTGGCAGGGAAGCCCACGGCGATCGAGCGGAGAATGCTGGCATCATCAGAGCCATGCTTCCACGTATCATCGAGGAGGTTGGGTGCGATGCCGCCGGTGAGGTTGGGGCCGTGGCAGCCGACGCAGAGCTGCGTCGCGATCTCGGCAGGGGGGCGCGGCTCGGCAGCGAGGACGGCGGACGCGAGGGAGACGAGGAGGCCGGCGGCGATAGAGCGAGGCTGCGGAATGCGCATGGGGGTCGTGGCGAGGGTGGCGGGAGACGGGTGGGCGTCAAGCGGGCGGCTTGCGTGTGACGGAGGGAGGAGTGAGAGTCGTCCTATGACAACGCCCCGCCCCTCGTCTTCGCGTCGTTCTTTTCTCGGCAAGCTATCGGTGGGCGCAGGGGCGCTGGCGCTCGGGTCGCGCGTGCGCGCGCAGGTAATCTCGGAGCCGAAGAAGCTCGGCATCGCGCTGGTGGGTCTCGGCGGGTACAGCACGGGCCAGCTCGCGCCGGCGCTCAAGATGACGAAGCACATCGAGCTCAAGGGCGTGGTCACCGGCTCGCATGAGAAGGGCCGGCTCTGGGCGCGGGAGTTTGGGTTTCCCGAGACCAGTATCTACAATTACGATACGCTTACCA